>CALWDV010000014.1 GCA_944376785.1 uncultured Clostridia bacterium
TACTATTAACGAAAAAATAAAATCTAAAATAATTCCCATTAATATTGAAAAATACACATCACGAAAAGCATATTTAGAAAATAATGATGGAAAAACTAAAAACTTTAAACTTATTGCACTTATAAACAAAATTAAGCCACATTGCATTCCACTAACTTTTCTTGTCATTTTAACCTCCTATGATTTATTGTTGGAAAACTTTTTGGTCGATATTTCATTTCAACCAACGGTTGTTTTAACAAACTATCCTTAATATCTTGTTTAATAAAAGGTGAAAATGGAGAAAGGTATGGTGTTTTAAAATTATCAAAATCATTTAAATAAACAACAAAAAACACACTTAACAAAATAATACCATAAAAACCCAAAACACTTCCTGCAAGGGTAAACATAAATCTTAACAAACTTAGTTGTTGTGCTTGGTCAGGAATTGTGTATAATGTTATTCCACTTAATGCAACAATCATAACTGCTGGTGGTGAAATAAGACCTGCTTTTACTGCTGTGTCACCCAAAATTAATGCTCCAACAACTGAAAGTGCAATACCCAAATATTCTGGCATTCTTAAACTTGCTTCATATAATATTTCAAACAACACAAGCACAAACAAAATTTCTGTTACTGGTGTTAATGGTAACCCCTGTGTTGAATTTGTTATGGTTATTAAAAATTTTAATGGAATGGCTTTATAATGATATATTTGCATTGCAATGTAAAGACCCGGAAGTAATATGGTTATAAGTGCACTTGCAACCCTTAAAACCCTAACAAAAGTTGCGTGTGCACTTGTGTTATAATAATCATCTGCTGCCTGAAAATCCTCTAACAAAATGTATGGCAAAGTTATTGCCAAAGGTGAGCCATCAACCAAAACTACAATTTTCCCTTCCAACATTTTTGCACAAGCAATATCTGGTTTTTCAGTGTTCCCAATTTGTTTAAACATACTAAACTTTCTGGGTTTTAAAAATTCTGCAATGTAATAACTATCAATAATTCCATCAATATTAATGTTTTTTAACTTGTTAACAATTTGCTTAGCCAAAGTTTTATCGGCAACATTTTTTAGATACATAACACAAATTTGAGTTGTGGTTATTTTGCCCACTGTTAGCATTTCGGTTTTTAACTTGTTAGTGGAAAATATTTTTCTTATAACTGCCAAATTTGTTTTTAAATTTTCGTTAAACCCTTCACGTGGGCCTTTTAAAACTGCACTTGTTGGTGGTTCTGTTATCGAACGTTCTTTGGGCGAATCTAATTCTAATAAATATCCATTTGTTGAGCCATCAAAAAATAATGCAACCTTGCCTTTTGTTATTTGTGTAACAATTTCAGTTAAATCATTTTCATTTGTTATTTCAGGGAAATTAATAACCTTATTTAAAATAAAATTAACTTTGTTGTTTTTAGGCAACGTTTTTAATTTTTGCATTGGTTTAATAACAAAATCGGTTAGTTGAATAATGTTTGTCATACCCTTTAAATAAAGCAATGCAACTTGCATATTAGCAACATAAAATTGTTTAACAATAATATCTGTGCTATTGCCAAACTCTGTTTTAACATAATTAACATTTTTGCTTAACGATTTAAAAATTGCCATAAAAAATACCCACAAAACTTTTTAATATTTTGTGGTAAATTAAAATTTTTATGCAATTTTCAAAACAAAAAACACCTTGTTTTAAAGGTGTTTTTTGTTACGCTGCAACTTCATTTGTAAAAATATCTGGCAAATTAATTAATGTTAAAGAATAAATTGAACCCATTTCATTTTGTCCAACTGCTTTATATGTGCAACCAACAAACAAAATGTTTGCATTTGGAATGCCACAGGCAGTTTTAACTCTTTTACTTGCTGCACTGCTTTGTGAATTATGAAGTGTTGGGTTTAATGTTGGATTTGCAAAATAATCAGATGAGAAAGCAACTTCAACACTAAATTGTTTGTTTTCTAACATATAGTTAACTAAATTTTCAAACTCTTCATCTGATGAAATAATATAGTTGTTAACACCATCATAAGTTGCATTTGAATAGTAATAATAATCGTTAACAGCAGGAAAACTGTTGCTATATTCTGCGTTTGCAGGATAATGTGTGTTTGAAATAAATGAGTCGGAAACTAAAAAATATTTGTAACTTAAAAATTCTTTTGAATTAAAGTTAGCTGCTTCACCACCTGTTGTGAAATCGCCATCGTTGGTTTGTGTTACAGTCCAGGTAATGTCAACAACATACCAATTTCCATAAACTTTAACTTTGTTCCAAGCGTGAAGTCCACCACTAACTGTTCCTGTTATTCTAACTGCATCAATCCCTTCCATATTGCAAAGCAACGAAAACGATTTTGAAAACCCGTCACAAACAGCAATTCCATCTTCAAAAACGCCTTCCAAGAAGAAACTACCATAGGTTATAAACACTGGTTCACTGTCATCAGGCATTGAAACTAATTCATCGTCGTACACTGTGTTATAACAAATATAATCAAAAATACTTAAAACTTTTTCATATTCTGTCATTTCATCTGAAATAATTTCTCGTAAAACGTCTTTTGCTTGGTTATAAAGTATATATGCATCACTATTTTCACTTTTAAAAATTGGTGTTGCACCACTTTCAACAGTGTGATAAAGTTGTTCACTTGTTTCAACATATTCCAAAATTAACTGTTTGTCACTTGCAAAATCGTTATAACTTGCATCACGTTTTTCATAATTAACTTTTTCATAATATGGAGTGTCTAGTTCGTTTTGAGTTCTAACTGCATTTGTGGTGTTTTCTGGTGTTTTACTACCAACATATGAAAATGTAATTTCAACTTCACGTGGTTTTGAATCAAGAACATTTAAACTTGTGTCGTAATAACAAGATTCTGTAAAACTAGCACATGCAGTTTGAACTGCACTTGTTAAATGTTTATAATTTTGTGTTGTTCCAGCGTTTAATATTAATTCATTTAAATAATCTTGTGATAAACAAACATCAACGCTATCTAATTTGTAAATAAAAGCATAGTAAACAATATGATTTAATTCTTCTTGGTTAGTAATGTAATAATCGTTTAGTTCGCCATGAAAATAGTAAATATTTTTGTTATATGTTGGTTCTAAATTGTTTGAATTATAATATTTTGGTAGTGATAAAGCAATTTCGTTATCATCGTTTTTAATTCCAACCCTAAACATTATAATTTCATCTGCACTTACATATTCTTCAAAATTAAAAGCATTTTGAGTTGTTTCAAAAATGTTTTCACCTAAACTATTTGAATACATTAAAACATAATAATTACTAGCACCATCAACTTTGTTCCAAGTTAAAATGTTACTATTAACACTTAAATTGCTTATAAGATTTAAATTAGAATTGCTAATTTCCATTCCGGAAACTATGTTGTGTTCTTCATCGCTACTTAAATAAGTTACAACATTACTTTTGTCACTGTTATTATAACCTTCGCCTGTTGCAACAACATAAAAATTATAAACAGTGGTTTCATCATTAATTAAATTTTCAAAACTATATGTGTTTGTTCCTGCAACACTAACAAGCGTGTTAGATAATTCATTGTTGCAATAAACCTCGAACTTTTCTGCATGAGAAACATATTGCCAACTTAATGTTTTTTCTGTTTTATTTAAAACTATTGTTGGAGCTTTTAAATCTGGTTTAAACCAATTTCCAAAATCACAACCAGACAATGCAAAAGAAGTAAAAATTATTAAAATTAGCGAACAAAGTGTTAAAATTTTCTTCTTCATTTTTTCTCCTTTCATAGATTTTAAACATTTTAAAAATTATTTTTATTTAATATTTTTTTCCAAAAATTAAAATTTATTGCAAATTTTCTACTCTTTTCTGTTAATTCTTCTGCTTAAATCTGCCATTTTAACTTTATCTTTTTTCTTTCTTGTAGAAATAAACACAATTGAAATTGTTAAAACAACTGCAAGTGAAATAAACAACACAATCCACCAAACATTAACATCGTTATTTGGTCCTGGTGTTGCCTCACCAGAATTTGGAAAGTTGTTTTCGTCGGTCATATAAAGCACCCAATGTTGTGGAGCATTGTTCCAAATTTCACGGTTTTTTAATATGTTTGGAATTGCTTCTAACGCTTCAATGCTAACTTGCAAAACAGCATCGTTGCCACCAACTAACTCTGTTATGTGTTCTTCACTAAACCTTAGCCAATCAATAACTGTAACTTGTTGGTTTGGTTCTAATATAAGTCGGCAATAATAATAGCCATCATCTTCTTTAACAATGGGTGTTGGGTTTGCTTCTGAAATTAAATAACCATCTTCAATTTCCTTATTATATCTTTCCCAATTTTCAGCATTAGGTTCAACATATATAAAATCATCATAGGAAACACCATCAATAATTAATGTTATTTTAAATCTAACATAAATTGGTGTCCAATCTTCACCATCTGTGTCACCAGTTATGGCATTACTATTTCTTGCAATAATGTTAAGTTTAAATGTGTCACCCGGACTAACATTTTTAGGAATTAAATCACCACTAACATCCGTTTCGTAAAATATATCTTTATTAGTCATACTAACACTAACACGAATATAATCTTCATCATATGCTGTAATTTTTTGCAAATATAAATAAATTCCCAGTGTTAAAACCGTAACAAGCAACAAAAATAAAAGAACAATTAAAACAACATTTAATGTTTCACGTCTTCTAACTGCCAAATCTTTTGTTCTTTGGCGGTTATATCTATAAACATTTTCCATTAATTGTTCATTTTTTCTGGCAATTCTTTCTGAACGACTAAGTGGTTTTCCGTCTTCTGTTAGTATGTTTTCATTTGAATTACTATCTGCCTGGGTGTTTGCAACATTTTTATTTTTTGCAATCCAGTTTTCATCATCAGCCATCAATTCTTTTTTAATGCGTTCAATTTTTTGCTTATCAATTTTGTTTCCTGATTTTTTTTGGCTTGATTTTGCACTTAAATCTTCATTTGTTTCTTCAAATTTAATTTCATTGTTATTTGTTTTGTTTTTATCATCGTTATTTTGTGCAGAAGAAGTTTGTGCTGTTTTATCAGCACTATTTTTAACTTTCTTTTCTTTTTTTTCTTCTTCTGACATAAAAAACTTCCTTTGAATTAAATATTACTATCACTACCAGCAAATGCTTCTTTAAACACGTTTTCAACGTTTCTAATTGTTGTTACTAAATAGGTTCCGGTTGGGTCATCATCATCGGCAGGAATTAATGCTTGAACAGCTTGAACTGAGAACCAAAATGTTACTTTTGCACTTGAAAACTTATTATCAACTGTTGAAGGCATAATTAAATATTGATTTTTTGTGTATGGATTTAAAAAATCAATTATTGGGCCAAGTTCACAATTAATTTGTTCAACTGTTGAATTTTTGTAATCTTGCAAATCATTGTTTCCGTTTGTGTAATACCACCAACCAGTGTCAGGGTCGTAACACCAAGAATATGATTCACCATCAAAAATTGCTTTATTATAAATTTGTTCGTTTAAGTTAGTTGCAAGTTCGGTAATTTCTGCTTGACTTGCAGAGCCACCCTCAACTGAAACATTTAATTTAACTCTTAAAAGTGCTGGTGTTCTGCTTGCTTGAAACTTAACAGATGCATAAGTGTTAATTCTCATTCCCGGCAACAAATGATCATTGTTTATTACAAACGGAAGTTCTGCTCCGTCTGGCAAAATTGTTCCATCATCTTTTTCCACAATATTAACAACAACTGGGTCGCCAAGATTAATTGTGGTTGTGCTTCTATCTGTGCTTGCAAACCATGCAAAAGTTGCACCTGCAACTAAAGAAATTGCAAGTAGCACACTTAGAACTATTATTAAGCTTGTGTATTTGTTAATTTCCTTAGATACCTTCATTTCTCTCCTAATAAAGATTAGTGGGCATAGTTACACATCTTACTTACTTACTTAATAGTATATTAAATTTTTCAATTTTAGTAAAATAAAATTCCCTAAATAGAATATATTTAATATATATTTAAATTAAAATAATTTTAAATATAATAACAATTAAAAATAAGCTTTTATTTGTTTTCTAAACTGCCAAAACACCACCACTGCCATAGTTAATTAACCATTCGCTTGGTGCATTTTCCCAAATTTTATTTGCATAACCACTATCATATGAAAGTGTTTCAGCATAAACAACAATTATATGTGAATTACTTATTTTATTGTTAACAGAAAACGAGTTTGGTAAAATAAATCCATTAATTAAGAGGTTTTCAGTTTGATTGTTAACAACGTTGTTTAAATAATAGTAGTTGTCATCACCTAAAACATATTCATTTGAATTTTTTAATTCAACATTATATTCTTTACCATCACTATTAATTAAAATTGCTTTAATTCTAACAACCACAGAATTTTCTAATTCACCACTTTTTAGTTTTATTTGTTGTGGATATTCAACTCCACCAATGGTGTTATTTAATAATGAAATTCCAACACATTGTGTTTGATTTTCTTTTAAATTAATACCACAATCACTTAAAAGTGATTGCACTTGGCTTTTAGTTAAATCATTTATAACCATAGCCCCATAAATGTTAAATCCAACACTTATTGCAAATAATAAAGAAAATAAAATCACTCCAACAACTATCCACGTTTTCGCTTTTTTACTTAATAAAGTTTGATTATTATTATCATTTTTAATTAATTCTTTTTCCTTTTTATTTTTTAATGATGTTTTGTTATTAATTTTCATATGCTAAACTCCTTAATTAAAGTTTTAGCATTTTCCTTTCATTTATTCAGCTACTAGAAACAACAAAAAAAAGAAAGATAGTTTTATCTTTCTTTTTTAAACAGTTTCATCATCTTCAATATGTTTTCCCCAAGTTGGGTTACTATAATTTTTTAATGGGTTTTCAACGTTCATTGTTTGAATTGCGCTAACAATGTAATCAATGGTAATGTTTTTATTTGCAAAAATGTTTGTTAATTTTGTGCTAATTCTAATTTGACCATCAACAAAGGTGTGTTCTTCACCATTAACTGCTTCTCGTGCCAAAATTTGACCTTCCACATTTTCACTAAAAACCCACCATCTTCCGCCATCTTCTTCGCCAAAATCAACTTCTACCCAGTCAGATGAAATAGGGTTTGGCGTTGACTGTCCATCACCAAAATCAACCAAGCCATCTTCAATAATATCGCCACCTTCTTCGGTTAACGCATCGGAAGTAACTTTTAATTTAACTCTAACAAAAGCAGGAGAAGATGGTTTCCCTTCCATACCCATAACAAAACCAAGTTTTAAGTTAATTTTTGTTCCGGGTAAAATTTGTGCTTCATCAATAGGAAGGGTAACTGTTCCACCTTGTGGAACATTTATTTCATCAGTTATATAAATTTCAACAGGGTTTGAAAGAGTTATTCCTAACATTTCAGAAACTAATCTTTTATACCATGCAAATGTTACACCAGCAACAAGGGTCATAAGTAACAACACACTTAAAATAATAATTGCAATTCTTTGAATGTTTAGTGTATTATCATTTTTATTTAACTTTTCCATGTCCCCTCCTTTTTATTTATAATTTTATTTTACAACAAAACAAAACTTTTACCAACTAATCAAAAACATTACAACAATCTAATCAACAAAATCATATTGCTTAATTTCTTCTTTCCATTCGTCTGGGGCAAAAGTCCACTCTTGCTCATATTTATATGCTTCGTAATAGCGCTGAATTGCATAAACAGTAATTGTTATGTTAACTGGCTTGCTTTTATCTATGTTATTAATATCATTAGTAACAATAAAACCAGTGTTGAATGTTGCTGTTATTTCTGGCGAAATATACCCAACATAATAATAACAATCATCTAATTCACTATAAATCCATGTTTGCTTTCCAGCTGCTTCATGCTCTGGACTAACAAACAATATTGGAAACAACACATGATGACCTGCCACTTGATAATCGGTTTCAACTTTCACTTTAATGTAAGCATCATCTGTTCCTTCTAAACATGTGATTGTTGTTTGCATATTATCATAAATTTTGTTTGGTTCAAGCAAGTTATCGGGAAATTCCAAGTTGCTTTCCACTTCCAAATCAATATCTCCAATAACAAAAACTTTGTTTCCAACTTCGCTTTCTCCAAACCAAGCAGAAGTAACAAAATAAAAAATTAAAAAACACAAAATAACAATAATAAGCAAAGAAACAACTTTATTAAATCTGTTTCCTAAATGATTATAGTCAAAAACACTATCTTCCATTTTGCCTCCTTTATTGTTATTTTTTAAACTATTTTAAAGTAAACTATTTCCAAGCTGTCCAAGTGTTTAAAAACTCAGTTGATAAAACACCAAATGGTTTGTCTTTGTCGGCAACAGGGTTTTCAGCAGAGTCAATTTGATATGCATTTCCAGAATAAGCAACAATCATTGCTCTAATTCTAATATAAATTGATGTGTTTTCTAAACCAGACGCTGTTGGTGTGAAACTTGAAATAACATTTTTTGTTTCGCCTGCACCAATTTGTTCGTTTAAAAATGAATTAAAAAAGTACTGGTCTGCAATTAGTGGGTCGTCATATAATGTAACCCAATTATTTTGCACAATTTGTGCTTGATTTGTTTTAACTAAAAATAATGCACCATCTAAATCTGTGTGATGATCATGTGGACCTTCATTTGTTGAAATTGTTATTAAACATTTAACAATGCCCGGTATTGTTCCGGTGTTTTTTATGTTTAAATTTAAGTTTATTGCCGTGTTAAGTTCGCCTAACTGAATTTCCAGTGGAGAACCAATTGAATAACTTCCATCTTCTAGTATTTTGCCATTAAGTTTTGTTTCGCCATTATAAATTTCAATGCCAACTTCACCAATTGTTGCGTTATTTTGTTTTGAAACAATATCGGTTAGCCAAGCAAAAGTTATTCCAATAGCCACCATTAAACTTAAAGCTATTGCAAGCATAAAAACAAAAAAACTATTACTTTTTAAAAAATTTTCTTTTTTTATATTCTTCATTTGAACACACTTTTCCTAATTTTAATTTTACGTTTTTTTGTTATTTTTGTAAAGCAAATAAATATTAACTAAAACATTAAAAAATAGATATATAGTAATTAAACCATATATCTATTAATATTATTTGCAAAACTTTTTTAACTATAAGTTATTATAAACAAAGCAAGAACAATGCAAACAGTTATTATTATTATATTATCTTTAATAAGTTCTAATAAATAACCTAAATAAGGAAAATGTAAAATAACAACGCCAACAAAATTATCTTCTGTTACTGTTTCTCTGCTTCCTTGATTTTGTGCAGCATCACCTTGTGTATATAGCACTGTATTTCTTCCACTATTGTTTATTTCAACAACACGGTGAGTAACATTGCTTTCGCCCATTTTAAAGGTTATAACATCTCCAACTTCAACATCTGATATTGGAATTTTTTTAATCATAACCACAGTGTTCACTGGCATTGTTGGAGTCATGGACCCTGTTAAAATGTTTAAAAATTTATAGCCAAAAGCAAACGAAAACACAAGTGTTATTAGTAGTGCCAAACAAATGTTTCTTATAATTATTAAACTTATTTTTAAAGGTTTATTTTCTCTTTTGTAAATGTATTTTTCCATTAATCACTCTTAAACTTTCATTTTATAAAAGTTTAATCATAACGTGGGGTTCCACGTTATGATTAAATTTTTTATTTACCATTATTATTATATGCATTTATATCACATTTAACAAACAAATTAACTATTTTGCCAAACAAATACTGGATAACCTTTGTTTAGTCCTAACGTGTCTGATGCATAAATTGTTCCAAAGTTAGTTACCAACACATTTAATCCTGCACTTGAACTTACGCTTGTTGCTATATTGGTTGAACTTCCACCTAAACCTTGTGAAACATTATTTATTAAATAATAGTTATTATTATAATATGATGCAACACTGCTTCTGTTATCAACACCTGTAATTGCTCCAAATGTTGTTTCTGTCATAGAAATGTTTCCATTTTCAATAACAACATAACATTTGCTTAATGTTTCAGATGAGTTATCTGCAACAATTCCACCTGCAAATCCTTTGTTTTGAGCACCACTAACGTTTGAAACAATTAATTCGCTCATAACAACATAACAACTTTCTATAACACCTTTATAGGTTGTACCTTGCGTTATTGTTCTGTTGTTAACAACAATGCCACCTGCTTTTGCTTGAACATCGGCATTAACAGCAATTGCACTAATGTTTCCTTTGTTATATGACTTATTAACATTGCCTTGGTTATCAACAACTAATCCGCCAACAACTGTTCCTTTTAGGTTTGCTGTGTTTCCACTTTCGGTTATTGTTCCAAAGTTTGAAGCAACCAAACCTGCAACTTGTGTGTTCATTCCTTGACTTCCACTGCCATAATAAGAAATTGTCATATTATTAATTGCACCGGTTATTGTTCCATAGTTTTGGAAAACCAGACCAGCAACAACTTGGTTTTTAGAAGGTTGATAAATTAATTCACCATTACCATCGGCACCTTCAAGTTTCATTGTTTGAACATTTGTTATTGTTCCACGGTTTACTATTGCAAGTCCTGCGATTTTTTCTGAAATATATTTACTTGAACCGGTTTTAATTCCAATGTTCAAGTTTTTAACTTCACCTTGTGTTCCAATTTCTTTAAACACTGCAACTTGATTTGCGTTATATGCAAATTGTAAGTTTTTAATTGTGAAGTTATTACCTTCAAGTTTTCCGTTAAACACTCCGCCACTTCTACCAATTAAAATTCCATCTAAACTTGCAATGTCGCCATCTGTTAACTCAATATCATTTTTAAGTTCATAATAACTATCTAAATAATAATCAATATTAAACAAATGACTTGATTGAGAAAGAATGTAAGGGTCTTCTTGTTTTCCACTTCCGCTTTCAAAAATCATAAATGAACCTGTTACAGCTTGTGAATAACCTGATGTTATTTCAATATCATTTGAAGTTGTTATGAAACTTAAAACACTAACATCAAATGTTCCAATAGTTTCAAGTTTGAAACTATTAACACCTGGATCTGTTTCATAAATTGTTGGAACTTCGCTTCCATTATAGTAAATTCTAATTCGTGTTTTTGTGTTGTTTGAATTGTTTTCCCAAGTTATTAAACCACTTGTTGAGTTAACAACCAAGTTTGTTGGTGTTACAGGAACTTCAACTGCAACAACATTAGATTTATTACTAATTGAGTATATTTGTGATAAATCAAAGTCGTAATTTCTATCAATTTCAAATACTTGACAATAAATTGAGAATTCTTGACCAAATGGATTTGGTTGATCTGGAACTAGTGCATCTAAATCGGCAACAGCTTGTAAATTAAATAATACACTTGTTTTTCCATCAATAACTTGAGTTTTGAAATATTCATTTTCTTCATTTATTTGATATTTATCAAATGTGTGAGATTTAACAACTGAACCATGTTCATCATATTTTAATGCTGTGAATTGATAATATCTTGCAAATTCAACTTCATCAACTTTAATGTAATTTGTTGGTTCGGCTTCATTATTATCAATATATAATGCAGCAGTTGGTGTTCCAAGTTTTTGAACAATCATTGAAACGCTGTCGGAACTAAACCAACAATAATCAATAACTACTGGTTCTTCTGGTTCTTCCGTTCCAGGTTCTTCTGGTTCTTCCGTTCCAGGTTCTTCTGGTGTAGGTTCTTCTGGCTCTGGTTCTGGTTCAATTGGTTCTTCGGTGCCCTCATCAGCAGTTGGAGTAACATCTTCTCCACCATCTTCGCCACCTTCGCCACCATCGCCACCATCATTATCTTCTGTTGGTAAAGTAACATAGCCATTAGAACCAACATATGTCACTTCAATTTTATAATATCCAGCACCAATTTCTGAATCTAAACCTGTTAAATCATAGCCGGCATCTGTGTTCATTATGTCTTTAATATCAACAAAATCACTTTCAAAAATAACTGTTCCTGTTGGGTCATCTTTATTTTCTAGTTTTGTAATTTTAACGCTTGTTCCTGTTGCTATTGCATAATTCAAATCTGTGTTGTTCCATTTAATAATACCATCAACCACTCTTAAATTTGGTTTTTCAAGTTTTTTAGCTAGAATTTCAACACTAAATTCACCATTCAAATATTCTTGTGTTAAACTACCCGGTATTGCTCTAATACGCAAATTAATTACTGCGTTTGATGCAAACATATCACCATTAAATGTTAATTGACGATAGTTGCCATCGGTGATAATACCATAACTATTAAGTTCTTGGTCTAACAAATAAACTTCATATTTTGATGCACCATCAACTTGCAACCAAGTTAAAACACCATTAACCATTTTAACATCTTGTGGTGGCATTAAACGTTTATAGTAATTTGAAGTGCTAGAGTTTCCGCTAACAACAAACTTACTTCCATATTCGTTGTCCAATTCAGTATCAAATGAGCCACCTGCTGAAACTTTAACGGCATATTCTAAAATATTACCATTTCGTGTTGCAGGATAATCTATTGATGGAAGATCATAGTAACAAGCAACTTTATCAGAACTTAACACCTCATCTGCTTTAACAACAACTTGAAATTCGTTTACTTCTTGTGTAACAGTGTCGCGTTGTAAAATTGTTAAATAGTAACTTTCAACATCAAAACTTACACCATCTTTATTGTATTTTAATGCATCCCATTTAAACATTCCACCACTTAATTGCAACCCAGTTAAGTTATCTAGTTTATAAACAGTTAAAGTTGCCCTGCCAAGTGTATCAACATTAGATTCTTTTGAAGATATTTTGCTAACCCCATCACCAATTGCCTTACAGGTTACATAATAGCTTCCAGCAGGTAATAAAGGATTATCAATTAAAGAATATTTATATAACCCGTCATCACTAATTGAAATAAATGGATTTTCAGAAACAGCATTTGGATTAATTATAATGCTTTCAGCATACTTTCCATTATCTGCATCAGCCAAATCTTTATTATAAATTTGTCCAATACTTGTGCTCCAAATTTTTAATTCCTGACTAATTGAAGTTTGAATATTACTAAATGTTAAAATACCTTCTTTAACATAAATTGTTGGTTCTGACAACATTTCAACTTCTGCCATATGGTCAAATCCACTTGTTAAATAAATGTTTCCTTCTGTTAAATCTGAATCAGGTGTTCCCAATGCTCTAACTCTTAGTTCATAAATTTGACCAGTAACTATTCCTAAATCTGCAACTGGAACTTTATAAACGGAAACACTTGAACCACCAATTGAATCTGAAACACTTGCTTCATATTTTGATTTATTTGTTTCATCAACTTCAAAGCTAATTCTTTCAGTTGAGTCGCCTTTATTACTTGCAGTAATTAAGTAATTTACTTCAAAACCCTCAACATAAACTTTCGAGAAATACAAACTATCATTTTGAACCATTGTTCCAACAGCCGAAACTGGAGTTTGTGGTTTTGCAAGTTTATACCCTGTGATGGTTTGTGAATAGTTTCCACTAGCAATGTTATAGTACTCAACTTGAACACCTGTGCCATCATCTACACCCTCATCTACACCTTCATCTTTGTTGCCATCTTCTGCTAACAATGCAGTTTTTATTTCAGGCTCTGGTGTTGGCTCTGGTTCAGGTTCTGGTTCTGGTTCAGGTTTTGGTTCAGGTTCAGGTTCAGGCTCAGTTGGTGTTGAAGTTGAACCAATAAATCTTATTGCAACACTATATGGGTTTTGAATGTTTGTGAAATTAAAATCATAAGTGTAAATTAAAATTGAATTTTCTAAATCTAATTCAACTGAATAAATAGTTTGATTTTTATAAACTTTTCCATTTATTGTTACTTCCAAGTTTCTAAAATGTTGCATATTATTAACTTTATCCATTTCAGCATTAGGGTCACCTTTTGCTGCAAGCAATAATGCTCCACCAGTTTCTTCATTATAATCTGTTCCACCATTTAATGCTAAAATATATGGGTCTTTCAAGGAAACTGTCCAACTAATAAAGCCATTTCTTACCTTATAATCGGTTGGAACTGGTGCTTTATAAACTTTTATTTCGGCAATGTCATTTGTTGAACAATTTAATGATGTTTCACCATCTCCTTGTGCCCAAATTCTTACCATATAGAAACCACTTGCGTAATTTGAAGATTCTAAACTTGCTTTGTTAGTGTAAACAATGAAACTTTCAGATGTTCCTGAAACAGTTTCGCCTTTAAATAATTCAACTTTATAACTAACAGCACTTGAAACTGAATCCCAAACAATAATTCCAGATTCCATTCTAATGTTTGTTACATTTGAAATAACATTAACACCAGCAATATTTCCTGCTGTTCCTGTTAAATAACCAATTTCACTTGAATCAACAGTGTTTCCAACAGGCACAACATAAAATCCGTAACTACCAGCAGGCATTGTTAATGGTAATGTGTAACCACTAAGCCCTGCATCTTTCCCGTTAACCAATATTCCATTTAATTCTGCATTATATAATTCACCAAACAATGTTGCCATATCAGAATTTGAACAACCAATTACATATCCTGTTGCATTAGGAATGCTTGACCAATAAAGTTTAGAATTTTGAAATTTAGCATCTGCAACACTATTTAGTTTTTTAACTGTGAATTCTTCTGATGCTTTACTATCAACAGAACCTTCTTTAATTGTTTTAACAACAATTTTATGTGTGCTATTGTCTAATATTAAATCGTTAACAATTTTTGCTTCACTTGGTGATGCAAATTTATTAACAACAACTGTGCTAGTTGTTTCAGGTTCTGTTCCAGGAACTTCTTGGTTATATGTTAATAAAACGCCATCAACATAAATTTGATAATAAATTCCTTCGCCACCTTCGTGAGTCCAATTTAAGTAACCCTTTTCCATTCTTAAATTGCTTGGTGCACTTAACAAACTAATTTGATATTTAACAATTTTAGATGACATTAAAATATTGTTTTTATCATCACCCAAAGCATTAAAGTAAACAAAATATTCACCAGGAAGTAATGATTCAGGATAATCTAGAACAAAACTTGTTGCATTTCCACTAATTTTTGTGTTGTACAAAAATTCAGCATTTTCATCATTTTTTTGATATGCAATTTGAATACCACTTGCATTTGTGTTTTCGTTAGTAAATGTTAATGTGTTTGTTAATCTATCGTAACTAACAAATTCCAATGCTTTTAAAATTGTTACTTGTAAAGGATTTGAAAGCATATCACCATTTAAGTATCCTCTAACTGTGTTGTATGCTGTTCCATTTGCTTTTATGTTAAATGAATATTGTCCATAAACTTCTGGCCCATAATTTAATGAAATTGAAGTTGTTAATCCATTTTCTGTTTCACCATTAAATGGTTCAAGTGGTGTAACTGCCACAACTTCAAAACTATAATCATTTGAATTTGAATCATATTCTCCACCAAAGCTATCCCAAGCAAACCAATATCCGCTTGCCCCTGTGTTTGAGTTGTTTAAACTTTGACGAATTTTAAATCCTTTAACATCAGGTAATTTTTGAACAATCAAATCTGCACTTATTGCACTATTGATTTTTCCATTTTCTTTTGCAACAATGTTAATTGTATAATTAACACCTTTTTCTAAATTATCAATTTTAACTGTGTTACCAACAACATCAGCCACTTTTAGTTCGTCATTAACATAAACATCAAATTTCTTGTTAATATCAGCATTCCAAGAAATTTCACCATCAACAACTGCAAGTCCTAATGTTGTTTCATCAATTTTTTCAGCAGTTATGATTAATGCAGTTGTGCTTGAAATTAATTGTTCGTCGTTTCCAATAGAATAAATGTATATTTTATATAGCCCTGCACCTTCACTTAATTCAATTAAGTTCAAATCAATATCTAATTCATCAGTTTCAATAATAACAACTTCGCCATCGCTAACATTTGAGTTTTGGAATTCAATTCTATATTTTATTGGCTTTTTAATGTTATCATTAACAATTATTAAGTGATTATTTTGAACACTTGCACTTGTTGCAGGTGCTAAAATTGTAACTGTTAAAGAATTTACTGCTTTATTACTGTTAATGTAACCTTGCAAACTTTCGTTTGCACTACCAACAGCATAAATGTTAAACACATAATCGCCACTAATAGTTTTATTAAACTCACTAAAATTTAGTGTTGTGGAAGAACTTTCTTTAATTGTTCCTGCACCATCATCAATTTTATATTTAGTTGCATTTGCAACTGCATTCCAACTAAACACGCCTTTTGAAATTTTAAAGTTTGTAACAGTTGGAAGTTTTGTAACTTTTAAAATGCTTGATTCATTTGAATTTAACATTCCGTTAACAACAGCAACAACTTTAATTGAGTATTCAACATTTTCTTGTAAATTTGAAATTTCGCAAGTTACTTTTGTTCCTTTACTAATAGTTGCATTTGCAAGTTGATAACTGCTTTCATCTTCTGGTGTTGAAGTGTAATAAACTAAATAGGTTGCACCTGGGTTTTCATGAACATCCCATGTAATAACACCATTTTCAATTTTTAGGTTTTTAACTTCACTAACTCGGTTTATGGTTGCCACGTCAGAGAATTTTCCTGTTACCAAACTAATTTCATCACCCAAACTTTTAATTCTTATGGTAATATCTTCTAGTTCGTAAAGTTCTGTGCTAAGTTCGTAACCAATTTCTGGTCCAACTTCAACAAAGCTTTCACGATCGTTATATGTAATACCAATCAAATATCCTCTTGGACTGTCTGTTTCAGGAACACTCCAAACAAGTTTTCCATTAACTACTTTAACATTGGTTGGTTGTGCTAGTTTTCTAAAATTAAACAAACTTGCTTCTGATGTGATATATCCAACACCTTCGGTTGAACTATCACCCATAGCAGAAATAGAAACAAAATATTTTCCTGATTCAAACTCTTCTGGCAAAACAAAACTTGTTTCGGTTATGTTATTATAATAAAATTGTTCATCTAAACTTTGTTCTGCGTAAATTGTTATGTTATATGCAGTTGCCCCCACAACACTTTCCCAAACTAATTTATAGTTTGAAAGTTCGTTATTTCCACTAATGCTGTTAACCTTTATTGTTTCATCGTTAACTGCATTTAATTTAATAATTGTTTTTGTTGCAAAAGCACTGCTTATGTAATTTCCATTTGTTGGAATTGCTTTAACTTTAACAACTTGTTCTTCTCCAACTTTGCTAAAATTGTTAAATGTGTTTCCTTCGGTTTCAACACCTTCTTGGTCGTCTCCAACATAAACTTTATATTTAACACCACTTCCTAAATCCCAAGTTAAAACACCATTTAAAGTTCTTAAATTTGTTGGTGCACTTAACCTTTCAACTGAAAATTTAGCAGAATTTGAAGAAATATTTTTAACATCATCTCCAACACTTATAACATAAACTTCGTTGGTTCCATCAATAACATCAAGTAAAGCAAAAGATTGCTCTCCATCTGGATTGTTTCCAATTAGTTTATATTCTCCACTATTTAACTTAACAGAATAATTTAAAGCACCTGTAACACCAGTAAACTTAAATAAATCATTTAAAACACTAAAATTTGTTACAACGTCTAATTTTTTAAAGTCATATTTAACAGCATTATTTAATCCACTTGAAATGGTTGTTATTCCATCACCAACAGCAACAACTTTCACGTTATGGCTACCAGCGCTTAAACTAGATGAAGAGAAAGTGTAACTATTTGTGTTTGAATCGCTTGTGTAATTATTATCTAAATAAACAGCATAATTTGTTGTTCCACTAACTGCGTCCCAACTAACCATTCCTGAGTTATTAACACCCGTTATGTTAACATTTGCTAATTTTGTTATTGTTTTTAATGTGTCAACTGCCACACCATTTGCAATGTTAACATCTTCTGTTGTAAGACCAATGGCTCTAACGCTTATTGAATATGTTCCACTAGCATTCAAATTTTCTGCCAAATTAACTGTTGTTTGAGTTGTGTTAATGGTTTTAACTTCATCACCTTTAACAAACACAACTTCATAAGAACTAGCAAGTGCAATTCCATTAAAAGTTAATTCGTTGTTTAAAATTTGAAAGTTGTCGGTAACACCCAATTTTTTAACAACAATCGAAGATGCTTCACCAATTATTGTTGTTGTTTCATTACCAACAGCATTAACCGAAACTGTGTATGATGTGTCTGGCAAAAACCTATCATCAATTTCAATTTCGTTTGTTGTTACTTGAAACTCATTTTGTTCACCTAATGCAGGTGTAACTTTAACGTTATATGCAGTAGCACCTTTTATTGCTGGAAATGTTATAACACTGTTAACCACTTTTCCATCAACTATTTTGTTATTGTTTAAGGTTAAAGTTGGAGTGGAAAGTTTTGTTACTTTATAACTTTCAGTGTAATCAGAAGCAAATAAATAATAACCTTCTTCATCTTGAAGTGTTGTGCTTACAGCCGAAACTTGAATGTCGTAATCTTTTGCTTCATTTGATTTAATTTGATATGAATT
>CALWDV010000015.1 GCA_944376785.1 uncultured Clostridia bacterium
GTTCTGAATTTACAAATGTTACGTATTCTTGATTATTAAAAAATATGTCATACATTTTTTCTTGTGTAACCATATTAATTAAATCCATAAACATTTTATCAAATAACTTTTAAAAATTAAAATGTTTTTAAAATGTTTAACGTTATTTTAAATAATTTAATTTGTTTGAGTTGTTTTAGTTATTGTGTTAAACTTATTAAGTAAATTATGGAGTTTAATTAATGTTAAAAATAATTTTTGTTTGCACAGGAAACACCTGTCGCAGTCCAATGGCTAGTGCAATTTTAAAAAGCAAACTTAAAAAAGAAAATGTTGATAATGTTATTGTTGACAGTGCAGGAATAATGGTTGAACCAAACAGTAAAACTAGCACTAACACAATTCAAGCTTTAAAGAATATGGGTATTAACATAAGAACTAGACGAGCAAAACAATTAACAAAAAAAATGGTAACAAAAAACACTTTGCTAATTCCAATAACAAAGGCACATGCAGAATATGTTAAAAATGTTGCTCCAACAAAATCTTTAAGTGAATTTTCAAGTGGAATTGATTTGCCAGACCCATATGGTCAAGATTTGATTGTTTATGAAAAGTGTGCAAAAATTTTAGATTTTATTTGTGATGAAATTGTTGATTTAATTAAAAAAGGAGAATTAAAATGATTTATTTGGCAAACGACCACAATGGTGTTGAAACAATGAAATTTGTTGCAGATTGGTTGAAAAAAAATAATTATAATTTTGAATGGATTGGAGCAACAACTTTTGATAAATCAGATTCCTATGTTCACTATGTTAAAAAGGCAAATGAAGTTGTTAAACAAAACGGAAACTTGGGAATTTATATGTGTGGAACAGGTGTTGGTGCAAGTATTGCTGCTAATCGTTGCAAAGGAATTAGAGCAGTACTATGCAATATGCCACAAACGGCTTATTTTAGTCGTTTTCATAACAATGCTAATGTTTTGGTTTTGTCGGGTGGTTATGCTGGATATCCAAAACTCAGCAAAAGAAAAATAGTTAAAATTTTGCAAACATTTTTAACAACAAACTTTGAAGGTGGCAGACACGAAGAAAGAGTTAAAGATTTAGATGAAATGTATTAATTTTTTAATTTAACTTAAACTAAAAATATGATTTATTTTTAATTATAAAAACAAAAGCAGAAATGTTTTTGTTTTTTTTCATATTATTAATTTTTTAGTCATACACATATAAAAAATAAAAGAGAAAAATTATGAAAAAATTTGTTTTTTTGTTTAGTGTTTGTTTAATAACAATAATGCTATTTTCTGGTTGCACAAATTTAAAAGTGTATGAACTTGCAAAAAATAATATTGCCGAGCAAAGAGAAAATTTATTTGTTGGCGAAAATGAAAACATTAAAGCAACCTTAATTAGTGGCAAGCGAGAAAAAGAATATGTTATTAATGGTTATTGCACAGAACCATGTGAATTTGGTGTTTTAACTTTCACAATAAAAAATGAACAAAATTTAAGTGATAATGTTAACTATGTTTTAACCATTGGAACAACACGATTTGATGGAATACTCGAAAAAAATCCGTATGACGGAACTTATGTTTGTGATATTAAAAAAACAGTTTTAAATGAAGAAATGATTAGTGCAAAAATAATTGCAGGAGAATTTGTTGAAAGTGTTGAACTAAAAAGTGTTATTTTAAACTGGAATGTTAACCATGATGACGCTTTAAAACTTGCTTGTAAGGAATTAAATAAAGAACTTGAAACCTTTATTGAAAATGATGTGTTTAATGGTGAGTGCTACATAAAAATTTTGAATGATAGCGATATTGGTGAAACAAGTTATTTTTGGTATGTTAATTTTGTTTCACGAAATGGAAAAAATTATGCTGTAATAATTAATCCAATAAGCAATGAAATTATGGCAAAAAAGACAATTTAAAAACAAAAAAGCGAACAAGTTTGTTCGTTTTTTTATTTTAATTTTAAAATCCTTTATTTATTTTTTTTTATTTGTTATACTTTAATATAATTATAGGGGAAGAAATGAACGTTAAAAATAGCATATTAAAACCTTTTTTAATAACATTTTTAATTTTGTTGTTTTTGTTAGTTGCAACATTTAGTGTTTTGCATTTCTTTTTTCCTTTAAATTTAAGTAATTGGTTTTATAGTATGGGTGCTAATAATTTAGCTGTTACTTATTTAGAGCGTTCATATGAAAAAACAAAAGATTACAACCAACTTTATTCTTTGGTTAATTTAAGCATTAAAACAGATAAATATGAAAAAGTTGAAAAATATTTTGAAAAATTTTTCGCTGATGAAAATTATAATAATTTTGTTTTAAATGTTGATGCTCAAAATTTAACTCAAAATGTTTCAAATTTGGTAAAAAGTTCACTTTATAGTGAAGATAATTATTTAAAGAAAAAATATGTTTTGGCTTTGGTTAAACAAAACAAAGTTGAAAAAGCATTTGAATTTGCAAAAGCAAATTCGCCACTTGCTGTAACACTTGATGATTTGGGTGTTTATTCGTTTACTCATATTTTTGAAGAAAATGTTGATTTAACAAACCTAAATTTAACAGAGTTTGCTAATAACTTGGAATCATATTTTGAAGAAAACATAAATTTATTTAACACCTGTGCAGATGAAAATAATTTGTTAAAAATTAAAGGTTTAGTTTTAGGCACACGAATTAATGAAATTGCAATAAATTTAAAAACCATTAAAAATTTTAATGCTGATTTAATTTCATTAACCAATGAAGAAATAAACAACAAGGTTTTAATAGTAAGTAAAACAATGACAATGTTTGTTTAGTAGGGGGAACTATGAAAATAGATATTAGACTTAATAAGGATTTAAAAGATAAGTTAACTGAATATTTTAGTGTTGTTTGTTCTAAATATGATTTTATTGATATGGAACTATTAAAACTTATGGTTCAAATAACAAACAAAACAGGGCTTCAAGTTGATGTTTTAATTAACAGAAAAGGTGTTGTTAAAGATATTTTTGTTTCTGAAAAAGACAGAACCGATTTTTCTAGTTTAGATAAAACAGATGTTGCAGGTTTGTCTGGTTTAAGATTAATTCACACAGTTCCACGTGGAGATAGTAATTTAACAGCACTTGATAAAGTTGCGTTAATTAATTATAAGTTTGATTGTGTTTGTGCCATTGGTGTTTCAATAACCGGAATGGTTGGTGCACATGTTGGATATCCTAATGGTAAAGATATGGACATTGTTTATGTTCCTAATGTGCTATACATTAACAAATATGGATTGCTTGAAAAAATTGATAAATATGATTTAAAAGATAAAAAACAACCAATTAATTTATTTGCAGGTTATCAACGTCAACAACGTGCAGTTTTGGTTATGGCTGAAATTGAAAAAGATGATGACATAACAACCGACCTTAAAGAACTTGAAGGTTTGGCAACCACAGCAGGAATTTTAGTTGTTAACAAAATTTGGCAAAAACGACCAAAGCCAGATCCAAAATATATGATTGGAGAGGGTAAGCTTGATGAAGTTGCACGTGCAGTTAAATTAGATGGAGCAGATTTGGTTATTTTTGATAACCCATTAAATGGAAGTAAAATTAACAATTTGGAACTTGCTTTGGGTGTTAAAGTTATTGATAGAAGTATGTTAATTTTAGACATATTTGCTCAACGTGCAGAAACAAGCGAAGGAAAGTTGCAAGTTGAACTTGCACAACTAAAAAACTCGTTACCACGACTTTCTGGTTTGGTTGAAACAGATGGCCGTTTTGGTGGCGGAGTTGGAATGCGTGGGCCTGGTGAAACAAAATTAGAACTTAACAAACGTGTTGTTTTAGAAAAAATTCAAAAACTAGAAAAACAACTTAGAACTGTTAAGAAAACCAGAGAAATTAATAGGCAAAGTAGAAAATATTCCAAGAAAAAAACAGTTGCCATTGTTGGTTACACAAACAGTGGAAAAAGCACATTAATGAATTTGCTAACTCGTGAAAAACTTTATGCAAAAGACGAACTATTTGCCACACTAGACACAACAACCAGAAATTTATGGCTAGATTATAACAAAGAAATTTTGTTGGTTGACACTGTTGGCTTTATTAACAAACTTCCACACGAATTTATTGATGCTTTTAGTTCAACATTAGAAGAAACAAAATATGCCGATTTATTGTTGCACGTTGTTGATTTATCTGACCCAAATTATTTAAAACAAATGCAAGTTGTTGATGCTGTTTTAAAAAAGATTGGGGCAAAAGCACCAGTTTTAACAGTGTTTAATAAAATTGATTTGCTACCAGGTTTTATTGAAGTTCCTGGAATGAAAAAAGAAAACACAGTTTATATTTCTGCCGAAGAGGGAATTAACATTGACGAATTAAAATTAAAACTAATTCAGTTCATAAAATAAAAAGTGCCAATTAAGGCACTTTTTTTGTTAAAGCAATTTAAGTTGCTTTTTAAAATTATTTTTAGTTATTTAATTAGTTGTTGCAACCACAACCGCAGCCACAGCAAGAAAGTAATAACATAATTAAAATAATGTTCCAGCAGCAATTATCGTTGTTGCCACAACCATTATTACCACCACAGCCACAACCGCATAATAATAAGATTAACAATAAGCAGTAGCAGTTGTTGTTATTTCCGCAGTTGCCACCGCAACCACCCATATTATTCATTCCGAAAAACATGTTAAAATCCTCCTAAAAATTTTAAAGCAAATTAGAGTTTTAACTTTGTTTTAGTATGTAAAATTAAAAATTATAAGTTTTCAAATTTGCTTTTATACTTCATAGTATGTTGTTACCTAAAAAATGTGTTAAAAAATTAAAAAAAATTAAATAAAAATGCCTAGTTGTTGGTTTTTTATTTGTGTAATGTTTATTTTTTTAGTTTTATAATTAATTTTCTAAATAATTTTTTGGAAATTTTTTACAATTAATTTACATAATTTGGAAAATTTAACACATATTAAACGTGTAATAAAAAAAAAAAATAAAGTGAAATTTGACAAAATTATTACTTTTTAAAAACAATAAATTAAAAGTGAAAAAGTTGGGGTTTTTGTTGTATTATTTCGTTGACATTTGGTACTAAAAAAGATAAAATTAGTTAGTTTAATTATATTTATTACTTTAAGGAGATACCCACATTATGAAAGGTAAATACATTGTTCCACTTATTTTAGCATCAGTTTCTGCAACAACATTTGGTGCATATGCTCAATTTAGCGTTAAAGCAGAATATACTGAGTCAACAAATTTAAGTGGTGATTTAATTTCCATTAGTGGTTTGCAAGGCGAAGGTAAAGTTGGTGAAGTAATTAACTTACCAGAAGCAGTTGTAACTGGTGGTGGACAAGCAAAAGTTACTGTTACTGATCCACGTGGAAAAGTTGTTAGTTTAAGTGGAAATTCTTTCACACCAACTTTAAAAGGATATTACACAGTTAAGTACACTGCAAGTAAAGAAGGTTACATGGACACTGTTACAGAAGAACTAAAAATTTTGGTTAGTGGAAACGAATATTCAATTTCTCTTCCAACAAACAGCCAATATGTTATTCCTGCAACAGTAAAAACAAATCAAGAAATTAAAATTCCACTTCCAACAGTTTTAGAAAATGAAAAAGAACTATCTGAAAGTTCTATTATTTCTGACGCTGAAAACACTGGTTTAAAAGTTTATGTTGTAAGCAAAGATGATGCTTCATCTGGTCAAACACCACTTGCATATAACCCTACAACAAAAACATTTAATTTCACACCTTCAAAAGCTGGTGTTTATGAAATAATTTATCGTTATTACAACAACAGCCAAGTTCAAGATTATAAAACAGATAGTTTTGTTGCAAAAGATAATTATAAATATGAAGATATTGAACTAAATTTCAGTTACAAAACTTCAAAACCAACAACTGCAACTTTGGGTGTTAAAACAACACTTCCTGAAATTAAAGTTTTTGATAAAAACAATTCAAGTGTTGAACTTGATGCTTATGTAACAATTAAAGTTAAACATGTTAACACTGGCACAGAATTTACTGTTGAAGATTATTCTTTCACTCCAACATTAAAAGGAAATTATCAAGTAACATATCAAGCTTCAATTCCTTTGTTTGGACTAGAAAGCAAAACAAGTTCTTTCTTAATTGAAGATGTTAAAGACAATGTTAAACCAGAATTAACAGTAAGTAATAACTATGAATATGAAACTGTTGATGGTAAAACAAAAATAACCAAAGTTTATCGTGATGTTAATAAAGACAATCAATTCACAGCTGAAACCGATGTTGTTTTATTTGATGCAACCGAACACGCAGATTTAGATGAAGAAGAATTACAAGAAAAAATTGCCGAAGCAATGGGGAATGCAAAATATGACATTCCATCTGTTGTTGTTTTAAATGCAGATGGTAACGCAACAATTAAAGTTCCTGCAATTTATGCTTCTGACAATTATTCAGATTTTTCAAAATTAACATTCACAAGAAGTGTTAAATCTTCAACAGGTTTAATTACTGAAATTAAAAAGAAAAACGATAATGGAACAAGTGAAGCTTACCCATCAAACCAATGGGCAGAATACACATTCACATCTGCTGGTGACTACACAATTAGATATGAAGCAAAAGATGAAGCCGGAAACTCATATATGGATTCATATGATGTTAAAGTTTTAAGCAGTGAAGAAACACTTAAAAATGATGGTAAATTCATATTACCAACAGTTAATTTCCCAGCAATTACAAGTTATGCTAAGAAAACTGCAACAATAACAATGAGTCAACCAACTGCATCTGATAAATATGACACTCGTGTTGAAACCAGAGTTTATTATTCATTTGATGCAGATACATTTAAAACTTCAAATGAAATTACAACACTTAATGAAGATGGCAAGTTAGTTTTAGATTTAAATGAAGTTGAAGGAATTGAAGGTTATTCCTCAATTTATATTCACGCTGTTGCTTATAACGATTATGCTGTTGAAGGATCTCAAAGGCAATATTCAAAAGTTACAAGACAAATTAATTTAATTAATTCAGATGATGAAAATGTTCCAACTTTTGAAGGTCTTGAAAACTTCTTCACAAATTTAGCAAAAGCAAATTTTGGTGCTGAAACAGATAAAGTTATTGATGAAACTGGAATGGTTGATGGAAAACCTGCATTTAATCAAAAAGATTTAGTTACACTTCCTGATGTTGTTATTAACGACACAGAAGACACAAACTTAAACATTTCATTAACAGTTAAAGACCCTTATGGAAAAACAGTAACTGTTAAAAACTCTCAACTATCAAAAGAAGTTAGTGGAACAAACAAATACACAATTGGTAAAGGTAGTTTCACCGTTGATTATAGTGGAATTTACACAATTACTTACACAGCAAAAGATGCTGGTGGAAACATTGTTGCAAAAACTTTTGGTATTAGAGTTCAAGACACAGAAAAACCAACAATTGTTTTAAGTAGTTATGATCCATTCACAAGTGCAGTTGAACTTGGTAAATTTATTGAAATTCCAGCTGCAACATTAACAGATAATGGCGAATTGTTAACTGACATTACAACTAACGTTCCTTATGAAAGTTGGGTTCCAGGAAAAGCAGGAACATATTGGGAATTAGTTGAAGGTCCTTCATTTAACACAATGGGAACTGTTGGATTTACTCCTGATGTTGCTGGTGACTATGTAATTAAATATTACGGTTGGGATGCTGCTGGAAACCAGACAGAAAGCAAACTTTACACAATTACAGCAACTGACACAATTAAACCAACAATTGTGTTAGAAAACGATCAAATTTTAACTAACGTTCCTTGGGACGAAGAAAAAGGCAGTGTTACAGTAACTGCTCCTGGTGTTATTGAATTATATGACGGATATCGTGATAACAAAAACCCAGAAAACAACTATGACCAAACTCCTGTTGGCGACATCACATTAGTTGTTAAAGTTTATGATAAAGATAACAACCTAGTTGAAGGGGTTAAAGAAGTTGAAGATGAAGTAACAAAAACAACTCGTTATGAATTTGTTGCAGAAAAACAAGGTGTTTACACTGTTAAATATATTGCAACAGATGCACAAGGAAACTCAACAGAAGTTTCAAAAACAGTTAACGTTGGTGACACAGACGAACCAGAAGTTGAATGGAACGATTCTGAAAAAGATTTAATTAATTCAGCAAACCTAAATGATTACTATGAATTTAATTTAGGAATGATTACCATTGATGGAATAACAGCAACAGAAGCAATTAAAGTTCCTGAAAATGCAGATGAAGCAGAATATAATGTTGTTGTTAATATGTATGACCCATCAAGTTCTGTTGTTACAAACGAATATAAAAATGATGAATCAAAAGAAAATTCATACAGATGGAAATTTGAAAAATCTGGAACTTATGAATTAAGAATTACTGTTGAAGATAAAGCTGGAAACAAAACAACTGCAAGTTATAACATTGTTGTTGCAGAAGACGAAGCTCCTGTTAATAACATTAACCCTGTTGTTGGCACAATTTTAATTATTGTTTCAGCATTAATCTTGGTTGGTGTTGTTGCTTACTTTGTTATTACTGGACGTAAGAAAAATAACACTAAAAAAGGTCCAAAAAACAGAAAGAAATAATAAATAAAAAATAACCGTTTAAAACGGTTATTTTTTTTGTTGAAAAAACGAAAATTTTAAAACATAGTTTTTTGATTAATTGTTTAAATTTTGTTAAAAATAAAAATATGGTTTAAGTTTGTTTACAAAATAATGCTTAATTTGTTACAATTAATTAAGTTGTTTAAAGGTGAAATATGTTAGATAAAAAAACAGCAAAAACTTTAAAAGTTTTAAACTCGATTTGCGAAGAAGATACTTATAAAGTTATTGATTATAATAGTTTAATAGAAAAATTTCCTAACAGATTTAAAACAAGTAAAGAAGCATTAGATCAAAATTTGGAATATTTAAAAGCAGGTCAATATATTGATATTAAGTATGCTGAAAACGACACATATTGTTTAAGTGTTTTGCCAAAAGGAAGAATGGTGCTTGAAGATGAAGGGCGTGAAAATAAAACCATGAAACGCATTAACAAAATGTTTATTTTGTCAATTATTATTAGTGGTGCTATGGCTTTTTTAGGTGCTTTTTTAGCAATATTCTTATATGGTAAAGGGTTAATTTAATTTATGCTTAATGGAAAAGAAAAAAAGGTAATGCAATATTTGTTCACAGAATGTTCGGGCAAAAAAAGTGCTTTAATTGAGCCAGACGACATTCTAAATTTTTTGCAACCTAAATATGAAATTAATAACATTGAACTAGACCAAATTTTAAATGGTTTGGTTTTAGAAAACTATATTGACATTGTTAATTCAGATAAAAATGGCAAATTGGTTTATTGCGTTTCGCTAAAATCAAAGGGCGAAGGTTTTGAACGTGAAAGAAAAAATGCAAAAAAGAATTTATATTTAATTTTAACCAGAACGGTAATTCTTGCTTGTATTTCGTTTGCAATAACAATGATTTTAAAGGCAATTTTTAAGTTTTAAAATTTTTAATTATATTAAATTCACAATTTAATTTATATGTGCTATAATAAGTCGAATAAAACATTTGTTCGATTTATTTTTTGTCTTGATTTATTTTTTATTATAATTATACTAAATATATAAATATTTTAAATAAACAGATTAGTTATTTTATTTTTTGATAATAATTATTTAGAAGGAAATATGGATAATAAGTTTGAGTTAGTTAGTAAATATTCGCCAACAGGCGACCAGCCACAAGCCACCCAAAAAATTGTTGAAGGAATTAACGATGGGTTAAAATTTCAAACTTTGCTGGGCGTTACTGGAAGTGGTAAAACATTTACAATGGCAAATATTATAAACAAAATTAATAGACCAGCGTTAGTTATTGCACACAACAAAACATTGGCAGCACAACTATGCAACGAGTTTCGTGAATTTTTTCCACATAACAGAGTGGAATATTTTGTGTCGTATTATGATTATTATCAACCAGAAGCTTATATTGTTAGTTCCGATACTTATATTGAAAAAGATATGAGTATTAACGATGAAATTGACAAACTGCGTCATTCAGCAACTTGTTCTTTGTTTGAACGACAAGATGTTATTGTTGTTGCTTCTGTTAGTTGCATTTATGGTTTAGGTGAACCTGAAAACTATTCAAGCATGTGCATTAGTTTGCGACCAGGTGATGTTATTTCCAGAAATGAAGTTATTAAAAAACTTATTAGTTTGCAATATATGAGAAATGAAATGGAATTTAAACGTGGCACTTTTAGAAGTAAAGGTGATGTTTTAGATGTTATTCCTGCATCAAGTTCAGAAGTGGCAATTAGGTTTGAATTTTTTGGCGATGAAATTGAAACAATTTCTGAAATTGAAGTTTTAACAGGAAAAAGAATTTCAACCCTTAATCATGCCTTTATTTTACCAGCTAGTCACTATGCTGTAACAAGCGAAAAACTTGAAAGTGCCTATGAGCAAATTAAAAAAGATTGTTTAATTAGGGTTAAAGAATTTGAAGATGCTGGAAAATTAATTGAAGCACAACGAATTAAAGAACGTGTTTTTTACGACCTGGAAATGATGAAAGAAGTTGGCTATTGTTCCGGAATTGAAAACTATTCTAGATATTTTGACGGCAGAAAACCAGGTGAGCCACCTTACACATTATTAGATTATTTTAAAAAGAATTTTGTTGTGTTTATTGATGAAAGCCATATGACTATTCCACAAATTAGGGGTATGTTTGCTGGTGATTTATCAAGAAAAACAAATTTGGTTAATTATGGTTTTAGATTACCTGCTGCCTATGATAACAGACCATTAAATTTTGAAGAGTTTGAAAAAAAATTAAATCAAGTTGTTTTTGTTTCTGCAACACCAGGGCCATATGAATTAAAACATTCAGATCAAGTGGTTGAACAAATTATTAGACCAACAGGACTTTTAGACCCTGAAATTTTTGTTAGAAAAATTGATGGACAAATTGATGATTTAATTACTGAAATTTATAAAATTATTGAAAATAATGGCAGGGTTTTGGTAACAACTTTAACCAAGAAAATGGCCGAAAATTTAACAGGTTATTTAAGTGAAAGGAAAATTAAAGTTAGATATTTGCACAGCGACATTGACACATTAGAGCGTGTGGAAATTATTAATTCGTTGCGTTTAAAAGAATTTGATGTTTTAATTGGTATTAATTTGTTAAGAGAAGGGTTAGACATTCCAGAAGTTAAGTTAGTTGCCATTTTAGATGCCGACAAAGAAGGTTTCTTACGAAGCAGTTGGGCATTAATTCAAACCATTGGTAGAGCTGCTCGAAATGCCGAAGCAAAAGTTATTATGTATGCAAATAATATTACCGATAGTATGAAAGTTGCTATAAATGAAACAAATCGACGTAGGCAAATTCAATCACAATATAATGCTTTGCATCATATTGTTCCAAAAACCATTATTAAACCAGTTAAAAACACATTAGAAATAACTAAAAAAGACACTCAGAAAAAGAAAATTAACAAAAAAGATGTTCCAAACGAAATTAATAAATTAACTGCACTTATGAAACTTGCAAGTGATAGTTTAGATTTTGAACAAGCAATTATAATAAGAAATCAAATTACAGAACTTAAAAAAGAATTAAACAAAAAGGATTAATTATGTTAAGAGATATTGTTATTAAAGGAGCAAGAGAAAACAACTTAAAAAACATTAATTTAACAATTCCACGTGGTAAATTGGTTGTTTTCACTGGTGTTTCTGGAAGTGGAAAAAGCACACTTGCTTTTGACACAATTTTTGCAGAAGGTCAGCGAAGATATATTGAAAGTTTGTCTAGTTATGCCAGAATGTTTTTAGGACAAATGCACAAACCAGATGTTGATATGATTGATGGTCTTAGTCCAAGCATTTCTATTGACCAAAAAACCACTTCACACAACCCTAGAAGCACTGTGGGAACTGTTACTGAAATTTATGATTATTTACGACTTTTATATGCACACATTGGCACACCTTATTGTCCAAATTGCAACAAACCAATTTCAACACAAACCTTAGATAACATTATTGAACAAATAATGCAGTTGGAAGAGGGTACAAAAATTGTTATAACTGCTCCGGTTGTTAGAGGTAAAAAGGGAACATTTGCAAAAGAACTTGCAGAATATTTAAAAGAAGGTTACTTACGTGCAAAAATTGATGGCGAAAATTATATGTTAGACGAACCAATTTCGCTTGATAAAAACATTAAGCATAACATTTATTTAGTAATTGACCGATTGGTAATTAAACCAGATTTAAACACACGATTGTCTGAAAGTTTGGAATCTGCTTTAAAACTAACAAATGGTGTTGTTATTGTTGAAGCAAATGGCACTGAAACATTATATAGCACAAATCACAGTTGCCCTGTGTGTGGATATAGCATTGAAGAAATTGCACCACGTTTGTTTAGTTTTAACACTCCTTTTGGTGCTTGTCCGGGTTGTAGTGGCTTAGGATTTAAGCAAATAATGGACGTTAACAAAATAATAAAAAACAAAAATTTAAGCATTTTAGATGGTGCATTAAATGTTTCTGGTTGGGCTTATGATGCTGCAATGGGTGGAATGTTTTTTAGAGCAGTTGCAAGCAAATTTGGTGTTGATTTAAACACTCCAATTAAAGATTTACCAAAAGAAATGCTCAATATGATTTTGTATGGCACACATGGAGAAAAAATTGATGTGACCTATAAGTTTAAAGGAAAAACAACCACATCTAAAATGAAGTTTGAAGGGGTTATTCCAAACCTTGAAAGAAGATATAGAGAAACAAACTCTGAATATGCAAAAAACGAACTTGGAAAATATTTAAGTGAAATTGATTGTGATGTGTGTCATGGTCAAAGATTAAAAGCAGATGCTTTAAATGTTAAAATAAAAAAATTGAACATAATTGAGTTAACAAATTTATCGGTTGTTAAAATTAAAGAATTTATTGAAAGTTTAAAGTTAACCAAAACACAACAACAAATTGCAGAACCAATTTTAAAAGAAATTAATGCACGACTTAATTTTTTAATTAATGTTGGACTTAATTATTTAACACTAAGTCGTTCTGCAAGCACACTTAGTGGTGGCGAAGCGCAACGAATTCGCCTTGCAACTCAAATTGGTAGTGGGTTAACAGGTGTGTTATATATTTTAGACGAACCAAGCATTGGGCTTCATCAAAGAGACAACGACCGATTGCTAACAACATTAAAAAATTTGCGTGATTTAGACAACACTGTTATTGTTGTTGAACATGATGAAGACACTATTAGAAATGCCGATTATTTGGTTGATATTGGGCCATATGCTGGTGTTCATGGTGGAGAAGTTGTTGCAACAGGAAGTGTTGAAGATTTAATTAAAGAACCAAGAAGTGTTACAGGAAAATATTTGAGTGGTGAACTTAAAATTGAAACTCCAAAAAACAGACGTAAAATTGAAAAAGGTTTTATTGAAATTAAAGGTGCAAAACAAAACAATTTAAAAAATATTAATGTTAACATTCCTATTGGTGTTATAACTGCAATAACTGGTGTTTCAGGAAGTGGAAAAAGCAGTTTGATTAATGAAATTTTATTTCCAACTGCAAGTAATGTTTTAAATAAAAGCAACTTAACAGAAGGAAAATTTAAACAAATTAATAACTTAGATAAACTTGATAAGGTTATAAACATTGACCAAAGCCCAATTGGTAGAACACCAAGAAGTAACCCTGCAACTTATACAAACGTGTTTAATGACATTAGAGAATTGTTTAGTAAAACAGTTGATGCAAAAGAACGTGGTTACACACCGGGAAGATTTAGTTTTAACATTTCAGGTGGAAGATGTGAAAATTGTTCTGGTGCAGGAATAAATAAAATTGAAATGTTCTTTTTACCAGATGTTTATGTTACTTGTGATGTTTGTGGTGGAAAGCGTTATAACAAGGAAACTTTGGAAGTTAAATATAAAGGAAAAAGCATTTATGATGTGTTAAATATGACAATTAGTGATGCTTGTGAATTTTTTGAGAACGTTCCAAAAATTAAAAATAAATTGCAAACTTTGAACGATGTTGGTTTGGGTTATATTAAACTTGGACAACCAGCAACCGAACTTAGTGGTGGTGAAGCACAAAGAGTTAAGTTGGCAACCGAGTTAAGTAAACGTAGCACAGGAAAATCACTTTATATTTTAGATGAACCAACAACAGGTCTTTCAATGTACGATGTTGATAAACTAATAAAAATTTTAAACAAACTTGTTGCAAACGGAAACACTATTGTTATTATTGAACACAACCTTGATGTTATTAAAATTGCCGATTATATTATTGATTTGGGGCCAGAAGGTGGCGATCAAGGTGGTGAAGTTGTTGCATATGGCACGCCAGAAGAAGTTGCAAAAAATTCAAAAAGTATAACAGGAAAATACTTAAAACCATACCTAAAAAATTAATTTTATGTTATAATTAATTATAATATATAAAAATTTTAGTGATTTAACAAAAAATTATTGTTTTAGGAGGGACTATGTATATAACAGATGTTGTTATTGAAAAGGAATCAATTAAACTAATTCAACAAAAAATTTGTGTTACTTTAACATTTATTGTTTTAATGTTTGTTGGTGTTTTAATGTCGGTTGCATCAATCATTTATGGTTTAGTTGAAAAAATAACTGACTATAACACATATTTGTTTAGTGCTTTTGGAATTGTTATTTCTGCTTTTTGGTTGGTGGTTTTGTTTAAAGAATTAAAAATTTCAAAAAGTGCAAAACAACAAATTTTAGAACGTGGGTCATATGTTCATACCACACCAGTTAATGTTGATGCAAGACGCAAATATAACATAACATCAATTTTAAATTTAATTTGTGCAATTTTTGTGTTTGCTTGTTTCGTTGCTGTTGTTGTTATGCAAATAATAAAATTTAATCCTTTAACAATTTATACTATTGCAATTTCATTTGTGTTAGCAGTGTTTATGTTTTATCAAGCAATAATTAGCATTATTAATGATAAAATTTTTAGAAACACAATTTATAAATAAAAAAAGCGTTAATAAACGCTTTTTTTATTTAAAATAAATTTTGCAAATTAAAGCCCATCACATGTTTGCTTTTTGTTGCATATTCAACCAGTAAATTAGATTCAACAAAGGCATTGTCATAATCATTATTTTCAACATAAGACGAAAGTTTGTTTAATGAATCGGTTATTGTGCTTAAATCTTTATGATTAAAAATTAAACATAACTTGTTTTCATATTTGTTCCAATAGTTTTTTATGTTTTCAACTTTATTTAACACAACAGAAACATCTTCTTTGTTATATTCAATTTGTGATTGAATTTCAGTTGTTTCTATTTCTAAATGTTTTATAACGTTGTTAACAGAAATAACTTCTATTGTTGCAAGGGTTATTAATGCAACAAAAATTATTGCAATAAAAATTATTCTTTTCACCAGTTGCCATCTCCATTATAGTTTGTTTCAATTAAAATAAATTTTCCTTTTTTAGGTTGAACATAAAGTTTTCCTTTATTATTAATTTGTGCAAAAATAACATCGTCAGGTTTTATGTTATAATCTTTAATTTTTTCGTTAACAAAATTTATGTTTAATTTTGCTAGTTTAAAATTTTCTTTAACTGCTTTTCCTTCGCTAATTAAAATTATTGGAAGTGAAGATTGTTCAACATCAATTTTTAAATTGTTTGCAGTTATTGGTGCATAAGGTGCACGTGGTAAAACTGTTAAAGTTCCATTTGTTTGAACAATTGCATACAAAACTTCTTCAATGTTAAAGTAACCACATCCACGCAAATTTTCCATTAAATCGTTAAAGTTCATATTTAATTTTGATAAATTATCATAATCAACGCCATCAGGGTTAATAACAATAACGGGTTTGCCATTAATTAATTTTCTAAAAAACAAACTATTCATGCTAAGAGTGGTTAAAATAAAATGAATAATGGCAAGAGTTGCAATAGGAATAATTCCGTGAACTAATGGCAGTGCAGTGTCTGACATTGGAATTGTGGCTAAATCGGCAAAAATTAATGTTATAACCAATTCAAATGGTTGCATTTCGCCAATTTGTCGTTTTCCCATAATTCTTAAAAAAATGAAAACTAAAAAATATATTAAAATACTTCTAACAATTAATGTGAATGTCATATTATTATTTTTATTAAAAACAAAATTTTTATGCAAAAAAAGAAACACTATTACTATGTTTCTTTTATTTTTTTTGATTTTTTTAAATATGTGTTTTTAATATATTCAATATTAATAACATTAAAAATTGCCATTAAAATAACAAAAGTTAAAACGCTTATTCCACCACACAAAATCAAACTTATAAATTTTGGCAATATAAATATTATTAAATTATAAATCCATTTTGTTAAAGCAGTTGTAGGAATGGTTATTAAAATTAATTTAGCAATTATTATTAAATAATTATTATTATTTTGAATGGTTTTGTTAATTTTAATTATGTTTAAAATTGCAATTAACAACATACTAAGTCCCATACCATACATTAAAGCATAAATACCCACATACTTTGGAAGAACTAATATTGAAAGAATTAATACAACACAACTATATAAATAATATTTAAAAGTTTGAACTTCCAAATTTAAACTGTTTAATATTGATGTTGTTATTTGTGATATTCCCATTGGAATTATTAGCCAACAAGCATATTTTAAATATGTTCCTGCTGTTATGTTGTTAAATAAGAACAAACAAACAGGTTCGCCAAGACCAATAAAAAATGGAAGAACAATAAACGAACAACACAATGTGAAATTAATGCAACTATTAATTTGTTTTTTTAATTTTAAATTGTTGTTTTCATTGTTTAAACTTGTTAGGTTTGGTGTTATTGCCATTGCCAACGAACCAATTATTGTTGATGGAATTGATAAAAGTGGCAGTGTCATTCCCATTGCAATTCCTAACTGACTTAATGCTTGTTCGTTAGTAAAACCAACTTGCATAAGTCTAATTGGCAATATAAAAGCCATAAATGGTTGCATAACACTTGTTGCAAGGCGAACTAGTGTTATTGGAGCAGACGATTTAAAAATGGGTTTAAAACAGTTTTTAGGACTTTGTAAACGTCCTTTTGATTTATAAAAGTAAATAATACCAATAATTGTGCTTAAAGCACAGGCAACACTAATTGAAATTCCAGCAGGGAATAAATCATTTGAAAAAGAGAACAAATAAAAACAAATAAAATAACAAGCAATTCTAATTAATTGTTCAATAAATTCAACTAAACTAACTTGAAAAAATTTTTCTCGTCCCCACAAAAAACCTTTAAAAGGAGTGTAAATTGCTGTGAATATTATTGCAGGAAGCATAAGAAGTAATAGAACATAGGCAAATTCATCTTTAAAATATGAGTTTAATAATGGTTTGCCAACAAAAATTATTAAAATTGTTATAATGCACATAATTAAACTTATAATTAACGCACTTAAAACACCACCATTGCATTTTTTATTGTTGTTGTCAAAATAAGTTATTGTGTTTTTTGAAACGGCTAATGGTAAGCCTGAATTTAATATTGTTGCAAAAACCATAAACACAGATAAAACAATGGAATAAACACCCAAAAGTTCAGTGGATAGTGTTCTGGAAAGAAAAATTTTAAATAAAAAACCTAATGCACGTGTTAAAACAGAAAAAATTGTTAAAACTGCAACAGCTTTAAATAATGATTTAATAATATCACCTCGTACAAGCTTTTTAATATGTTTATTAGTTAACTATTCAAAACTTGACAAATTGCAATAAAAAAAACAAAAAAAATGATTATTGTGCATATAATATTTAAGTAAGTGGGGTGTGGTATGAAAATTATTTATAACGTTGAAAAATTTGACACTTTACAAAAAATTGCAGAAAAATTTTCTGTTAGTGCAGAAAAGATTAAGCAATTAAATAATATAAGCAACGAATTACCCAAAGTTATTGAAATACCTAATAATAGTGTTGATTTTGAAGTTGTTGCAAACTTAAACCGTGAATTTTTGTTTAAGGGTGACTATAGTTTAGTTAAAAATAGTTTAAGTAAATTGGGCTTTCATTCAAAAAACTCTAATAGTGATGTGCATTTGTTTAAAAAAACACAAAGCAATATTTATGTTGTTGGAGTGTTAGATAATTTAAATGCGATTTGCAACAAATTTAAACTTGATAAAAATGATATAATAGCAAAAAATAATTTAAAAAGCGAAAAACTTTTTATTGGCCAAATTTTAAAAATATAAATTTAATTAAATTAAATCATTCATTATTTGACTGATTTTTTAAAAAATAATAAACTATAACTATAAAATATAATTATAATTTA
>CALWDV010000016.1 GCA_944376785.1 uncultured Clostridia bacterium
TACAAACAAAATTTTTGAAAATTTAAATTTTGAAATTAAACCAAACACAACAGTTGCTTTTGTTGGTAAATCGGGCAGTGGAAAATCAACCATTTTAAACTTAATGTCAAAAATGTATGTTGTAGATTCTGGTGAAGTTTTAATAGATGGAATTAATATTAACGATTTTGATAAACCATCACTTCGAAAAGCAATTTCACTTGTTAATCAATTTCCTTATATTTTCGATATGACCATTAAGGAAAACCTATTACTTGCAAAAAAAGATGCGACTGACGAAGAAATTAACAAAGCAATTAAAGATGCTGCATTTGACGATTTTGTTGCAACATTAAAAAATGGAATTAACACAAAGGTTGGCGAAAGTGGTGTTAAACTTTCTGGTGGACAAAAACAACGTTTAGCAATAGCCAGAGCACTTTTAAGAAATTCAAGCATTATTATTTTTGATGAAAGCACAAGTTCACTTGATAACTTTGCACAAGAAAGCATTAAAAAAAGTATTGATAATTTAAAAGGAAAAAGCACCATTGTTATTGTTGCACACAGGCTTTCAACCATTAAAAATGTTGACACAATTTTCTTTTTAGATGAAGGGAAAATTATTGACCAAGGTTCATTTGAAGAATTGTTTAATAAAAATGAAAAATTTAAAAATATGTTCCTTGCAGAAAATATTTAATGAAATTTTAACTACTATGCAAACATAAAAAAAGTCCAATATTTTGGACTTTTTTGTGTTTTTAAATTTCAGGAATAAATCCGTCACAAATAACATTGTCGCAGTATTTAACAACGTTTAAATAACTGTTTTCATTTGAAACGTTATAGGCAATAATTGGTAAAACACTGAATTTATTAACATATTTGTTTGGTAAAGCATCATAATCGTAAACAATAAAATCTGGTTCGCACATTTTATTAAATTTTAATTTTGTTAATTTTTTTGTTTTAATGCTTCCAAAATATTTGTCATTAAATTTTCCGCTTTTAATTCCACGTAAAACATCACTTGCATTGTTTTTAAACCATTCTAAAACATATGGGTTAGTTGACATAACAGCAAATTCGCCATTGTATTCTTTTAAATGTTTATAAACATTACTTTCTGTTTTGCCAACAACACCATCATTAATAATGTTAATTAAAATTGGAACTTGCCCGTTAATATAGTTTAATGCATCTTCAAAAGAAAGCACATTATATTTTGTGTTTTTAATTTTTAAATCTTTAACATCAGCATAATTTAAAGTTTGAACGTAGCCCGTGCCATTTGTTAGTTTTGAAATGTTTTTATATGAAAAACAAACCAAGTTTTCATCATCTAAACTTTGAACACAAATCATTATTGGTGCTTTAATTTTAATTGAATTGGCGTAAGAGCCAATTGTGTTTTCTGGTTCATTTTCAGTAACTAAACCATATCTTGTTATTGCATTATTAACAAGCCAACTTTCAAATATATCCATAATAATACCTTATTTAATCTAGATAAACATATTTTAACAAATTTATTTAACTTAATCAAACTGATTAACTAATTTTAGTAATTTTACTTAAATTTTATCAATTACTATGTGCTTTTTGACAATAATTAAAGTGGTTTGTTTAATATTTAATAATATAAATTAAATAATTTAATATAAAATTTTGAAAATTTTTTTAATTTTGTTATACTAATAATTGTATTAAATAACTTATATTTTTAGTACAAATACTTTTTTGGAGTTTATTTTGCAAGATAGATTAAAACATATTAGAAACTTTTGTATTGTTGCTCACATTGACCACGGCAAAAGTACATTAGCAGATAGATTAATAGAATACACAGGCACTCTTTCAAAACGTGAATTAAGTGACCAAGTTTTAGATTCAATGGACATTGAACGTGAACATGGAATAACAATTAAGTTAACACCAACTAAAATGAACTATGTTTGTAATGGTGAAAATTATGAACTTAACTTAATTGACACTCCGGGTCATGTGGATTTTACCTATGAAGTTTCTCGTTCTCTTGCAGCTTGTGAAGGAGCAATTTTAATTGTTGATGCTTCGCAAGGTGTTGAGGCACAAACACTTGCTAATGCATATTTAGCAATAGATAATAATTTAGAAATTTTACCTGTTATTAATAAAATAGACCTTCCTAGTGCCGATGTTGAAACTGCAAGAAAAGAAATTGAAGAAATAATTGGATTAGATGCCGAAAATGCACCTGCCGTTAGTGCAAAAGAAGGAACAAACATAAAGCAGGTTTTAGACCAAATAATTGAGCAAATTCCTGCACCACAAGGAGATGAAAATGCAACTTTAAGAGCATTAATTTTTGATAGCTATTATGATAACTTTAAAGGTGCAGTTTGTTTAGTTAGAATTTTTGACGGACAAGTTAAAGCTGGTGATAAAATTAAATTTTACATCACAGGAAAAGAATATGATGTAACCGAAGTTGGTGAATTTTCACCAAAACCAGTTCCACAAAAAGAACTAAAAGCAGGTGATGTTGGTTATATTTGTGCAAGTATTAAAAATGTTGCAGAAACAAAAGTTGGCGACACAATAACTAGTGCCATAAATCCAACATTAAATCCACTTCCGGGATATAAAGAAGTTAAACCAGTTGTTTTTAGTGGAGTTTTTTGTGTTGATGGTGCCGATTATGATTCATTAAAAGATGCATTGGAAAAATTAAAATTAAACGATGCGTCACTTGAATATGAACCCGAAGTTAGCCAAGCACTAGGTTTTGGTTTTAGATGTGGCTTTTTAGGGCTTCTTCATATGGAAATAATTCAAGAACGATTAGAGCGTGAATTTGATTTGGACTTAATAACAACTGCACCATCTGTTTGTTATAAGGTTCACACAACACAAGGTGAAACAATTTTAGTAAGCAATCCTGCCGACCTTCCAAAACCACAAGAAATTGAGTTTATGGAAGAACCAATGACACGTGTTAACATTTTTACACCACCACAATATGTTGGAAACCTAATGGAACTTGCACAAGAAAAACGTGGTGAACACAAAGATTTGCAATATTTAGATAAAAATCGTTGTCAGTTGGTTTATGACATTCCATTAAACGAAATTATTTATGACTTTTTTGACAAACTTAAATCTTGTTCGCGTGGTTATGCAAGTTTAGATTATGAACTATTGGGATATAAAGTTAGTGATTTAGTTAAAGTTGATATATTGTTAAATGGTGAAATTTGTGATGCACTTTCAATGATTGTTCACAAAGAACGTGCATATTACAAGGGAAGAAGTATGGTGGAAAAACTAAAAGATGTAATTCCTCGTCAACTTTTTGAAATACCAATTCAAGCAGCCATTGGAAGCAAAGTTATTGCACGTGAAACTGTTAAGGCGTTAAGAAAAGATGTTTTGGCAAAATGTTATGGTGGCGACATAAGCAGAAAACGTAAGTTATTAGAAAAACAAAAGAAAGGTAAAAAGAGAATGCGCAAGGTTGGTTCTGTTGAAATTCCATCAGAAGCATTTATGAGCATTTTAAAAATTGATTAATGAAAATTGGTGTTTATGTTCACATTCCTTTTTGTGTTAGTAAATGCAGTTATTGCAATTTTTACTCGGAAGTTAAACCAAATTTAATTAACGATTATGTGTTATGCTTGGTTAAAGAAATTAAACGTGAATGTGATAAATATAAAAATTATAAAGTAAATTCAATATTTATTGGTGGCGGAACTCCAAGTATTTTACCTTCTGGTTGTGTTAGTTTAATAATAAACACAATAAAACAAAATTTTTGTGTTTTACCAGATTGTGAAATAACCATTGAAGCAAACCCAAATTCAATTAATTACACAAATGCAAACGAGTGGTTTAATTGTGGTGTTAACAGAGTTTCAGTGGGTGTTCAAACAACAAGCAACAGGTTGTTAAAATTAATTGGCAGGGCACACACATTTAAAGATTTTTTATTGGCAATTAACAATTTAAAAAAAGTTGGATTTAAAAATATTAATGCCGATTTAATGATTGGTTTGCCACGCCAAAAACAAGGTGATGTTAAAAATGCTTTAAAATATTGTTTTAGTTTGGGGTTAACTCATATTAGTGCTTATACATTAATTCTTGAAGAAAACACACCACTATTCAATAAAGTTAAAAATGGTGAATTAAAACTTCCAAAAGAAGAAAAAGTTTTGGGAATGTTTAACTATTTGTTAAAACAAACTAAATTAAAAGGTTTTAATCGTTATGAAGTTTCCAATTTTGCAAAACCTGGTTTTGAATGTAAACACAATGAAAATTGTTGGAATATGGTTGAATATGTTGGGTTTGGCTGTTCTGCTCATAGCTTTGTTAAAAATTTCCGATTTGGCAACATTAGTAACATTGAAAATTACATTAAGCAAATTAACAATAATTTAAGCGTGTTAGAGTTTAAAGATGAACTAACCAAAGAAGAACTAATTGAAGAAACAATAATGTTAAATTTGCGAACAATTAAAGGTATTAATTTAGAAAATTTAAAACAACAATTTAATTATGATTTGTTAAAAGTTAAAACCAATGAAATTAATGAACTTTTATCTTATGGATTAATTAGCATTAACAACAATTATTTAAGTGCAACAAATGAAGGGTTTTATGTTTTAAATCAAATAATATTAAAATTAGTTTAAAAGTGATATCTTAATTCGATATCACTTTTTTATATGTTTATTTTTTATTAATATAATTATTATAAGAAAAAATAATCAATATTTTATAAAATTCATATTAAATATTTATTTAATTATAAACATAAAAAAATTATTTAAGATTTACGTTAAAAAAAATTTTAAAAAATTTTAAAAAAATTAACATAATTTCATTGACCTTCGTATAAAATAAGAGTAGAATACAATTAGCACTTGAAAGGTAAGAGTGCTAACAGTTAAAATTTTAGATTGCTAAAATAAGGTTAAAAAATGAAAGAAGATTTAAAAATTTCAGAACGTAAACACGAACTTTTAATAAGTGCTGTGGAAAGCTACATTGAAAATGCAAGTCCAATAACTAGTGAAAAAGTTCATCAAACATTGTTTAAAAATTTAAGCAGTGCAACACTTAGAAACGAACTTAGCACACTAGAAGAAATGGGATATTTAAAGCAGCTTCACACAAGCAGTGGAAGAATTCCAACCACAAAAGCTTATAGATATTACGTTAATAACATAATAAAAAACAATAAACTTGATGCAAAAGTTATTAATGAAATTAAAGACAAGTTTGTTATGCGTTCTGCTTTTTTAAGTGACATATTAACCGACATTGCAAAAAGTATTAATCAAATAACAAATTTTCCAACATACGTTAGAATTAAAAGTATTGATGATTTAACTGTTCAAGGCATAAACATAATTCCGTTAATAACAGGTCAAGGATTATTATTATTTCAAACCAATGCAGGAATAATTAACAACACAATTAATTTAAGCCCTGATGTAACAGAAGATGTTTGCAAAGATGCTTCAAAATATTTAACAACAAATCTTTATAATAAAAAAGTTTCCGATATTATTGAAAACATTGATTATTACAACGAGATGTTTAAAAAACAAATTAAGTTTTATCAAGAATTATTTATTGCTGTAACTGGTATTTTGAAACAATTTGCAGAAGAACGTGCATCAAAACTAATTCATTCAAACACAACAAAACTTCTTAATGAGCCAGAGTATAAAGACATTAATGAAGCAAAAAAGTTTTTAAAACTTATCGAAAATGAAAAAGAGATTAAAGATATTATTGAAAACATTGATGATAATTCTTCAAATGATGTTGTGTTTACCATTGGCGAAGAAAACTTGAATGAAAAATATGCCGATTATTCCATTATTAACACAAACTATCACATTGGAAATGGTGTTGTTGCATCTGTTAGTGTGTTAGGACCCGAAAGAATGGATTATGCAAAAATTGCTTCTGCATTAAAATATATTTCAGACGAATTAAGTAAATATAATAAGGAGTAAATATATGTCTAAAAAAACAAATAAAAAAAATTGTGAAAACGAAGAATTGTTAAACGAAGAAAAATGCACGTGCAATCATAATCACAAACATAAACATAAGGAGTGCAGTTGTGAAGATAAATGCCACTGCGATGATAATTGCACTTGTGGTGATGAATGTGAATGTGAAAATTGTAATTGCCAAAATAACATTGATGATGAAGCGATTGGTTATTTAGAACTTGCTCAACGAATTCAAGCAGATTTTGAAAATTATAAACGTAGAAATGCCGAAGTTGAAAAAAACAGTTTTAATAATGGAGTTTATGCTTTTGTTTCAAAACTTCTTCCTGTTATGGATAGTTTTAAACAAGCACGTAACACCATTAAAGATGAAAATGCATTAAAAGGTTTAGAATTAATTCATAGTCAAATTGTTAAAGCGTTATCAAGTTTTGGCATTTATAAAATTGAATGTGTTGGTCAAAAATTTGACCCAAATCTTCATAATGCTGTTTTAACTGATTGTGACGAAACAAAAGAAGACGAAATTATTTTGGAAGAATTGCAAGAAGGTTTTAAAACAGAAAATAAAGTTATTAGGCACAGCGTGGTTAAAATTAATAAACTTTAATTTTTAACTACTATGCATATATTAAAAAAACAAATAAATAAAGGTAAAATTTTATAAAATAGGAGATATAAAATTATGGCAAAAATTATAGGTATTGACTTAGGAACAACAAACTCATGTGTTGCAGTTATGGAAGGTGGCGAACCAACTGTTATTGCAAACGCAGAAGGTGACAGAACAACACCAAGTGTTGTTGCGTTTAAAAAAGATGGCGAACGACTTGTTGGTCAAGTTGCAAAACGTCAAGCAGTTGCAAACCCAGAAAACACAGTTATTTCAATTAAACGTGAAATGGGTTCAAATTATCGTGTTAAAATTTTTGATAAAGAATATTCACCACAAGAAATTTCTTCAATGATTTTAACAAAATTAAAAAATGATGCCGAAAGTTATTTAGGCGAAAAAGTTACACAAGCAGTTATTACTGTTCCTGCATACTTTACTGATAGCCAACGTCAAGCAACAAAAGATGCTGGTAAAATTGCTGGACTTGAAGTTTTAAGAATTATTAACGAACCAACAGCAGCAGCACTAGCATATGGTCTTGATAAAGGCGAAAACAAAAACCAAAAAATTTTGGTTTACGACCTAGGTGGTGGAACATTTGATATTTCACTTTTGGAAATTGGCGATGGTGTTTTTGAAGTTTTAGCAACAGCTGGTGACAACCGTTTGGGTGGCGATGACTTCGACCAAGAAATTATGAATTTATTAATTGAAGATTTTAAAGCCAAAGAAGGAATTGATTTAAGCAAAGATAAACTTGCACTTCAAAGATTAAAAGAAGCAAGTGAAAAAGCTAAAATTGATTTAAGTGCTGTTAATAAAACAACAATTAGTTTACCTTTCATTACATCAAATGAAACAGGTCCAAAACATTTAGAATATGATTTAACTCGTGCAAAATTTGACCAAATTACTGAATATCTTGTTCAAAAAACATTAGACAAAGTAAATCAAGTTATGCGTGATGCAAAACTTTCATTTAACGACATTGCAAAAATTTTAATGGTTGGTGGTTCAACCAGAATTCCTGCTGTTGTTGAAGCAGTTAGAAAATTAACAGGTAAAGAACCATATAAAGGCATTAACCCAGATGAATGTGTTGCAATGGGTGCAGCAATTCAAGGTGGTGTTTTAGCAGGAGATGTTAAAGATGTGTTGTTGCTTGATGTAACTCCATTATCTCTTGGTATTGAAACATTGGGTGGAGTATTCACAAAATTAATTGAAAGAAACACAACAATTCCAACCAAAAAATCACAAGTATTCAGCACAGCAGTTGATAATCAACCAGGTGTTGACATTCATGTTTTACAAGGTGAACGTGAATTTGCAAAAGATAACAAAACATTAGGACGTTTCCAATTAAACGACATTCCTCCTGCACCAAGAGGAGTTCCACAAATTGAAGTTACATTCGATATTGATGCTAATGGTATTGTTTCTGTTAGTGCAAAAGACCTTGGAACAAACAAACAACAAAGCATTACAATAACAGCTTCTTCAAACTTAAAAGAAGATGAAATTGATAAAGCAATTAAAGAAGCAGAAGCTCATGCAGAAGAAGATAAAAAACGTAAAGAATTGGTAAATTTGAAAAATGATGCTGATAATTTAGTTTTTGCATTAGAAAAAATGCTTAAAGATAATGGCGACAAAATTTCAAGCGAAGACAAAGAAAAACTTGAAAAATCAATTGAAAAAGCAAAAGAACAATTCAAGAGTGATGATGCCGACACAATTAGAAAAGCAATGGAAGAATTAAGCAAAGAAAACGAACCAATTGTTACAAAACTATATCAAGCTGCTGCTGAAAAAGCAAAAGCAGAAAATGCAAATAGCAAAAAAGACGACGAAATTATTGTTGAAGAAGACAAAGACAAAAAAGACAACAAATAATTTAATATTATGAAAATTAACAAACAAACGAAAACATCAAAATTGGTGTTTTCGTTTGTGAATTATAAAATGTGAAAAAGGATTAACATTGTGGCAAAAAATTATTATGACATTTTAGGTGTTTCAAAAAATGCGTCAGCAGATGAAATAAAAAGTGCATATAGAGGGCTAGCAAAAAAATATCATCCCGATATTAATAAAGAACCAGGTGCTGCTGAAAAATTTAAAGAAATTAACGAAGCATATGAAGTTTTAAGTGACCCAACCAAAAAAAGTAATTACGATAATTATGGCAGCGCAACAGGCCCAAATCCAAACGATTTCTTTGGTGGTGCAAATGGTGGTGCTGGTGGTTTTGGTGGCGGCTTTGGCTTTGGTGGGCTTGATGATTTGTTTAATATGTTCAGTGGTGGTTTTGGTGGCAAACGAAATAGCACAAAAGTTAATGGCGAAGACATTAATGTTAAAATGAATTTAACTTTTGAAGAAGCAGTTTTTGGTTGCACAAAAGAAATTAATGTAACAAAAATTGAAAATTGCGAAAAATGTAATGGAACAGGTGCTAAAAACGGAACTAAATACACAACTTGTCCAGAATGTAATGGGGCAGGAAGCGTAACCTACACAGAAAACACAATTTTAGGCAGAGTTGTTAGAACTGGAATTTGTAAAAGTTGTAATGGCACTGGTAGAAAAATTATTGAAAAATGTGAAAATTGTAATGGTGATGGTTACAACAAAGTTACTAAAACTGTTTCAATTAAAGTTCCAGCAGGAATAGATAACGACCAAATTTTAACAATGACTGGTGGTGGAAATGCTGGAATTAGGGGTGGAAGAAATGGGGATTTGCACATTTATGTTAGTGTTAAAGACCATAAGTTATTCGACCGTGATGGATATGATTTAAACTTAAAAGTTTATGTTCCATTTTACACTTTAATTAATGGTGGAGAAGTTGAAATTCCTTTAACAAAAGGAACAACAACCATAAAAATTCCTGAACTTACCCAAAGTAACACCATTTTTAAACTTAAAGGAAAAGGCATTAAAAATTTAAATTCAAATTCATATGGAAACATCAATGTAACCATTGTTGGTGAAGCACCAAAAAGTTTAAGTAAAGATGCAAAACAATTAATTGATAAGTTAAAAGAAACATTAAATGACGATAATTTTAGTCGTTATAAAAATTACGTTAAAGATTTAAAAGATTTAAAATAATGTGGGTAAAACCACATTATTTTTTTAAACTTTGAAAAGTTTTAATAAAAATAATTTAAAATAATTAATTATTGTGTTAATATAATAATATGAAAACTTTTTATGTTAATGGTGTTAATGGTAATAATATTGAACTTGTTGGAGATGAGCATAATCACTTAAAAAATGTTATACGGCTTAATTGTGGCGACCAAGTTAAAGTTGTTTGTGGCGATGATTTTAACTATTTTTGCACAATTATGCAAATTAACAAAAATTCAACAATTTTAAAAGTTGATTCAAAAGAATTAAACAAAGCAAATCCAAAAGTTAATTTAACTTGCTATATGGCACTTATTAAAAACGATAATTTAAGTTTAGTTGTTCAAAAACTAACCGAACTTGGTTGTTCAACCTTTGTTCCGTTTGAAAGTCGATATACTGTTAATAAAGATAAAGGAACAAAAATTGAAAAATTAAATTTAATCACACAACAAAGTTTGAAGCAATGTGGAAGAAGTAAACCAATGGTTATTAAACCAACAAAAAAATTAACCGATTTGGTTAACGACTTAAAACAACACGATTTAATAATTTTTGCAAATGAAACCGAAAAAAGTGAAAACTTAAACGATGTTTTAATGCAAAATATGAATGCAAAAAACATTGCAATAATTGTTGGTTGTGAAGGTGGCTTTGAACAAACTGAAATTGATTTGTTAATTAACAACAATGCAAAAAGTGTAACACTTGGAAGCAGAATTTTACGTGCAGAAACAGCAAGTATAATGTTAACGGCAATAATTTTAAACTTTTTTAAGGAGTATTGTTAAGTACTATGCAAAACAAAAAAAATACACAAAAAAAGGTGTGTTTAATAAATTTGGGTTGTAAAGTTAATAAATATGAAAACGATTGTATGGCATCAATTTTAAATGATGCAGGTTTTTTAGTTACATTAAATCATGAACCAGCCGATTACTACGTTGTAAACACTTGTGCAGTAACAAACGAAGGCGAAAAAAAATCTAGACAATACATTGCAAAACTTTCAAAATTAAATCCTAATGCAAAAATTGTGGTTTGTGGTTGTGCCAGTCAAAATAACCCTGAACAATTTAAAAAACCTAATGTTATTTCAATAATTGGTAATGAAGGCAAAGAAAACATTTTAGATTTAATTTTAAATCCACAAGTTAAAGTTTATGATATTCCTTTAACATATAGCAAAAAATTGCACACTCCATTTAAAACTCACACAAGGGCATATATTAAAGTTCAAGATGGTTGTAACAATTTTTGTTCATACTGTTTAATTCCATACTTGCGTGGCAGAAGTAGGTCAAGAGAACTAAGTGAAATTATCAAAGAAGCAGAAGAACTTTCTAAAAACAATCATGAAATTGTTTTAACAGGCATTGATTTAAGCAGTTTTAAAATTGATGGAAAACTTGCACTTGGCGAACTGGTTTATGCTTTACGAAATCTACCTGCAAGAATTAGGCTTGGCAGTTTAGAAGTTAATGTTATAACTGATGAGTTTATGCATTATTTAATAAAAACACCAAACTTTTGCCCACAATTTCATTTAAGTTTACAAAGTGGAAGTAATGGAGTTTTAAAACGTATGAATAGGCATTACACAAGTGCCGAATTTTTAGATAAGGTTAACTTAATTAAAACTTATTTTCCATTTGCTAACATAACAACCGATGTTATTGTTGGTTTTTCAGGTGAAACTGATGAAGAATTTAATGAAACACTTGAAACTTGTGAAAAAGCAGAATTTGGCGATATGCACATTTTCCCTTATTCTAAACGTGCAGGAACAAGAGCATATAATCTTGAAGCACCAAATGGAAACATTGTTAAAAAACGATTGAAACAATTAAATGATTTAAAAACAAAAATGACTAACGAATATTATAATAAAATTAAAAATCAAACCTTTAATTTGTTAATTGAAGAAAAAGAAGATGAATATTTAGTTGGTTACACAGAAAACTATGTTAAAGCATATTTAAAAGCAGATTTAAAAACAAATCAAATTGTTAAAGTTAAATTAATAAAACCACTTAAAGATGGTATGATGGCGGAACTTATTTAAAAAGGAGATTAATTATGAAAGAAGATTGCATATTTTGTAAAATTATTAAAGGTGAAATTCCAAGTTATAAAATTTATGAAGATGAAAATGTTTTTGCTTTTCTAGATATTGCAAACGATTATTATGGTCACACATTAGTAATTCCTAAAAAACATTGTGAAAATGTTTTAGATTGTGATAATGAAACATTAAATTATGTTATTAATGCAGTTAAAAAAATTTCAAAACACTACGCTCAAAAATGTGGTTTTCAAGGTGTTAACATTTTAAATGCGTGTGGTAAAGCTGGTGAGCAAAGTGTTTTTCACTTGCATTTTCACATAATTCCTAGAAAAGAAAATGATGGTAATCACATTTGGCCAACACACGAAAGTTTAAATAATGATTTGGGTGATATTGCAAGTAAACTTAAACTTTAAACACAATTTTCCCTTGACAAAGGGTTAGTTTTTAAGTATTATATTTAAGAATTTTAAAATAAGTGGGTGAAAAAGTAAATGTCAACAGTTAAAGTTGGTGAAAACGAAAACGTTGAAAGCGCAATTAAACGTTTCAAACGTAAATGTCAAAAAGATGGCATCATTGGCGACTTACGTAAACACGAAGCATATGAAAAACCAAGTGTAAAACGTAAAAAGAAAACCAAAGCTGCAATCAAACGCAACAAGAAAAACAATAAAATTTAGTTTTTAAACAGAAGTTTTCGCTTCTGTTTTTTTATTTGTTTTTTTTGTTATATGGTTATATTAACTAATAGAAATTTGACGAAAAATAAGTTAAAAACACTTATTTTATCATATGAAAAATTATTTTATTTTTTTGCTTTTTCTTTTAAATTTATGTTGCTAAACTTAATAAAAAATAAAGCACTATTGTGGAGGAAAAATGAATGGGTAGCAATTTAAAAAGTATGGCAAGTTTAGCAAAAGAACGTTTGAAACGTGGACTTTATTCTAATGCTGAAAAAGCAAAAGCAAAAAGTGCTATGGCAATTAATAGTTATTTTGTTAAAAATTTTAATTCAATTAAAAAACTAAATTCAAAAGTTGAATTTGTTTCAATTTCAAACGAAATTGATGATAAGTTTGTTTGCAAAGTTTATGATATTTTGAAAAGTAACAGGGAAATTTACAATCCAATTGGATTACTAGTTGATAATGATGTTTATTCAAAACTAAACGATGTTGAAAAACAATTTTATGTTTTAAACATTGTTGATAAATATAACAAAATAAAAAATCAATATTTTCAGTCATATGGTGAAAAAATAAGTTAAAAATATTTGGTCATATTGCTTAATTTATAACACTTATATAAATTGATTAAAACTTCTAAATTTGATATAATTAACTAATCAAAATTTAGGAGTTTTTTTATGTCACTTTCAGTACTTAATGAAGAACAAATTAAACCAGCAATAGACACAAATGGTGCAATTTTAGTAACTGCTGGTGCTGGAAGTGGAAAAACTCGTTTGCTAACTGAAAGAATTAGTTATTTAATTAACGAATGTGGCGTTAGTCCAAGCAACATTTTAGCAATAACTTTCACAAATAAAGCAACAAACGAAATGAAAGAACGTTTGGCAAAGGTGTGTGAAAATGCAGACCAAATTTGGATTTCAACTTTTCACAGTATGTGTGCCAAAATATTACGTGAAAACATTTCAAATTTAGAAGGTTTTAACAGATTTTTTACAATTTATGATACTAGTGATAAAGATAAATTGCTTAAAAAAATTGTGCTTGATTTAGGTTTTGAGTCCGATCAAGTTAAAGATTTTGCTTGTGAAATTGACAGGGCAAAAAACTTAGGTTTTGACCCACACGAATATTATCAAATAATTGAATTTAAATCTAATGCAAAAGATATTGAAAAAGTTTACGAAAACTATCAAATGCAACTAGCAAAAAATAATGCTTTGGATTTTGACGACCTGTTGGTTAAAACATTAGAACTTTTCAAATCTTGTCCAAATGTTTTAAAACATTATAGTAATCGTTTTAAATATATTCATATTGACGAATTTCAAGATACAAACCTTGTTCAATATAAAATTGCAAAACTTTTAGCAAGTGAACATAAAAACATTTTTGTTGTTGGTGATGAAGACCAATGCATTTATGGTTGGCGTGGTGCCAACATTGAAAACATTATGAATTTTAGGCAAGATTTTTTAAATGTTAAATGCTATAAATTAGAAAGAAATTACAGAAGCACAAAAAATATTTTAAACATTGCAAACAAGTTAATTAAACATAATGTTTCCCGAATTGAAAAAGTGCTTTGGACAGAAAATGAAGATGGTGAAAAACCAATATATTTTTCAGCACAAGATGAAGTTAAAGAAGCTGAATATGTTGCAAACAAAATTTATAATTTAATTTCGCGTGGTGTAGAACCTAATAAAATTGCAGTTTTATTTAGGTTAAGTGCACTAAGCCGATTAATTGAAGAAAAACTTTTAAGTTATAATTTGCCATATGTTGTTTCAGGAATTTTTAAATTTTTTGAAAGAGCAGAAATAAAAAATGTTTTGGCATATTTAAGGTTAACCATTAACCCAAAAGATAATGAAAGTTTAAAAAGAATAATTAATTTTCCTAAACGTGGAATTGGCAATGCAAGTATAGATAAAATTGAAAATTTAGCAAATATTAATAATGTGTCAATGCTTGATGTCGTTTTAGATGATAATGCAGATTTACCAAAAGCGTTAAAAGAAAAATTGTTTTCATTAAAACACATTTTTAATAATTTGCCAGATAAAAACAAAGGTATTTACAATTTTTGTGAAGACATTATTAAACTTGCAGAAATTAACAGTGCATATAACGAAAACACCGATGAAGATAACGACAGAAAATTGAATATTTCACAATTAATGCAATCAATAAAAAGTTTTGAAAAACAAAATCCAAATTGTGAACTTTCAGATTACTTAGAAAGCATAACTTTGCAAAACAGTGTTGATGAAGTTGAAGATGAAAAAAATGCAGTTAATGTTAGCACAATCCATGCTTCAAAAGGTTTAGAGTTTGATTATGTGTTCATTATTGGTGCCGAAGAAGGTTTATTTCCAATTAGCAGAGCAATGGATAACGAAAACGAAATTGAAGAAGAAAGACGCCTTATGTATGTTGCAATAACACGTGCTAAAAAACAAGTTGTTTTAACAAACACACAGTCAAGGTTTTTATATAAAGACAGAACAAGAAGTGTTGTTAGCAGATTTATTAAAGAAATGGATTTGGTTCCAAAACAACCAGAATTTGTTAATTCTTGGGGAAATAATACAATGTATAAAAATACAGAGAATATGTATAATTATGCTACAAAAACTAATGAAAATGTTTCAAATAATTTGCAGGATTTAATGGTTAAAAAATTAAATTCGCAAAAAAACAACTACGCATCATACACTGTTGGAACACAGGTTTTACATCCAAAATTTGGTATTGGAACAATAATTAATGCAAATTTAAACACTCAAACACCAGATGTTACTGTTGATTTTGGTAAGTTTGGTAATAAAACCTTGTCGCTAAGCATGGCTCCATTGCAAATATTAAAAAAATAAATTTTAAAATTTATATAATTAATTTTTAAAAATATAAAAAATAAAGTTATTATTTTATAACAAATAAAATTTTTATTATTGTATAATTATTCATTTTGGAGTTTTTATGGATAAAATAAAAAGAATAAAAGAGTTAATAAGTGTTATCAACAAATATAACTATAATTATTATGTGTTAGATAATCCAATTATTGCCGATAGGGAATATGATGCAATTTACGACGAACTTGTAAAACTTGAAAAAGAAACGGGAATTGTTTTGCCTGATAGTCCAACAAAAAAAGTTGGTGACACAGTTTTAGAAGGTTTTAAAAAACACACTCATATTCAAAAACTTTATTCGCTTGATAAGTGCAATAATTTTAGTGAACTTGAAAGTTGGATTAATGGTGTTGATGACGAATATGGAAAGCAAGATTTCACACTAGAATATAAGTTTGATGGTTTGCAAATGACCATAACATATGAAAATGGTAAATTTGTTTCTGCTGCAACACGTGGTAATGGTTATGTTGGTGAAGATGTTACAAATCAAGTTTTAACAATTAAAAATGTTCCATTAGTTATTAACTTTAAGCAAAAAATTGTTGTTCAGGGCGAAGCAATGATGAAGTTAAGTGTGCTTAACGAATATAACAAAACTGCCTTAGAACCATTAAAAAATGCACGAAATGCTGCTGCTGGTGCAATTAGAAACCTAGACCCGCGTGTTACTGGAAGCCGAAATTTAAGTATGTTCTTTTATGGTGTTCCTTTTGTTGAAGGTAAAAAGTTTTCTAGCCAAACAGAGCTAATGCAATTTTTAAAAGATAACGGATTTCCTGTTTTTGATTTTTTCAAAATTTCAAACTCAATAAGTGAAATTGAAAACATTATTTCAAATGTTGATAAAACAAAAAAGAATTTAGATATTTTAATTGATGGTGTTGTTGTTAAGGTTAACGATTTTAAAGTTAGAGATAAACTTGGTTTCACATCAAAATTTCCTAAATGGGCTGTTGGATATAAGTTTGAAGCTCAGGAATTAACAACAAAACTAAATAATGTTGTTTGGCAAGTTGGCAGAACAGGAAAATTAACACCTATTGCCGAAGTTGAACCAATAGAACTTGCAGGTGCAACAATAAAAAGAGCAACTTTAAACAACTATGGCGACATTATTAGAAAAGGTGTTAAAATTAATTCCAGGGTTTTTGTAAGACGTAGTAATGAAGTTATTCCAGAAATTTTAAAGGTTGCTTCAACTGATGAAACTTGTTTAGACATTCCAAAGCCAACACATTGTCCTTGCTGTGGGGCAGTTTTAAAAGAAGATGGTGCAAATTTGTTTTGTCCAAATTTTTATGGTTGTGCAGAACAAATTGATGATAGAATTAATCATTATGTTTCAAGAAATGCAATGAACATTGAAGGAATAAGTGATAAAACCATTAAACTTCTTCGCACAAATTTAAACGTTAAAACAGTTGCCGATTTATATGACTTAACTGAAAACGACTTATTAAATTTAGAAAAATTTAAAGATAAAAAAAGTTCTAATTTAATAAAAAATATTGCTAGTAGCAAAAATCCTAATTTTAGTAATTTTATTTTTGCTTTGGGAATTAATGGTGTTGGCGAAAAAACTGCAAAAGATTTGGCAAAAAAATTTGATAGTTTAGATGAGTTAAAAAACGCTTCAATTAACCAACTTTTAGAAATTAAAGATATTGGTGGAGTTATTGCTCAAAACATTTACGATTTTTTCCGTGATGAAAATCAATTAAAATTAATTAACGATTTGTTAAATCATGGAATTAACATTCAATATTCAAAGGTTAAAACAATAAACAACGATGTTTTCACTGGCAAAACCATTGTGTTAACAGGTGATTTAGAAAATTTTACAAGAACTGAATTAACAAACAAATTAGAAAGTTATGGTGCAAAAGTTACATCATCTGTTAGCAAAAAAACCGATTTAGTAATTGTTGGTGAAAATGCGGGAAGCAAGTTAAACAAAGCAAAAGAACTTGGCATAAGCATTATGTATGAACCTGAATTATTAAAAAATTTAAAATAATATTAAAATTATAAAAATAAAAAGAGTTTTTCTTTTTATTTTTTTTAAGTTTGAAAAATTATAAATTTATGGTTATTTTATATTAAAAAATTTAAAAAAGTTCTTTATTTATGGTTTAAAAACTGCTATACTAATAAAGTATTATATAATAATAATTAAAAGGAAGCGTAGTTATGTTATTAGAACCACCTATTGATGCCTTAGTAAAAAAAGTTGGCAATCCATATAAATTAGCTGTTTTAGTAAGCAAACGTGCAAAATTACTTAAACAAACTTTAACTGAAAAAGAAAAGGAAGAATGTCCAGAAGTAACACGTGCAGTTAACGAAGTTTATACAGGTAAAATAATTAGTAACTAATTCTATTGCTTCTATTTTTAGCAATAGAATTTTTATTATTAAAAGGTTGTTATGTTTGCAGAAGTTATTGTTGATGTTGTTTCAAATTCATTAGATAAAATTTTTGATTATAAATGTCCTGAAAATTGTGAAATTGTTTTAGGGCAAAGGGTTTTGTTGCCATTTGGTAAAAGGACATTGCAAGGTTATGTTTTAAATTTAAAAGAATCAACAAATTTAGATGAAAGTTTGGTTAAAGAAATTATAAAACCATTAGATGAAAAACCACTAATAACAACCGAAATGTTTTCATTAATAACAAAATTAAAAGATGAATATAATTTAAGAATAATTGATATTTTGCATTTAATTGTTCCAAGTCAAATTAGAAATGGAAAAATTAAACAACAAA
>CALWDV010000017.1 GCA_944376785.1 uncultured Clostridia bacterium
CTAAATATGCTTTTCGTGATGTGTATTTTTCAATATTAATGGGAATTATTTTAGATTTTATTTTTTCGTTAATAGTAATAAAAATAATAATTAAACATCCACATTTAACTTTTAAACAACTGTTAACTAAAACGATGGGTAAAACTGTTGCAACAATTATTATGTTTTTGTTATTTGCTTATTTTTTCATTAAGGGTGTGGTTATCATTAAAGAAACACACAATTATTTTAATGAAACATTATTCGAGCACATTAATTGGCTTATGTTTATTATTCCATTATTTGTTTTAATGGCGTATTTAATGATTAAAGATTTTCGAGCTATTGGCAGAAGTTTACAATTTTTTTGCGTGTTAATATTTTTTGCTTTACTGTTTACAATATTAATGCCAATAAGTGAAATTGATTTTTCTAATTTGCTTCCAATTTTTGAAAATGGTGTGGGTGGTGTTTTTAAAGCATTTTTTTATAGTGCCTTTGCGTTTGGTGACTATTTTGTTTTATTTTTGCTTATGGGAAAAGTTGATGTTAAACCAAACACTTCAAAAACCATTATTTCATATTTAATAGTTGCAGATATTATTGTTTTTGCATTTTATGTGGCTTTTGCATGTATATTTGGAAATTTGGGGTTAAACCATTCACAAGCAATTAGTGAGCTTTTAATGTACACAAGCACCCGTACATCAACAGGAACACTTAATTGGTTTAACATAATGATTTGGCTGTTAATTCTATTTTTTGAAATAGGTCTTGTTTTGTCGTGTTCTTCGCAATTAGTAACTGAAATGTTTAATTTTAAAACAAGATATTATTCAATGATGATAATAATTGTTTTGCTTATTGGTGCTGTACTTTACTTATATTTAAGTTTGATTAAGGCAATTAATATTATAACAAGTTTTCCATTTGTTGTTTATGTGATTGCTTTGCAAGTGTTATTGCCAATAATATGCTGGTTATTGTCAAAAACAATAAAAAGTAAAAGTTATATAAACACAATAAAAGATATTGTGAAAGCAAATGTTAAATATCAATTAACCAACATTTTGGGCACGGTAACAAATAAAAAGTTTTACACACAAAAACAAACAAACTTGTTAACACATAAAAACAAAAAGCAAAATTGCAATAACAAAAAAAGGCAAGGTGCAAAATGCTTAACAGATTAAAACGATATAGGTTAGTGTTAATTTTTGGTTTAATAACAATAATATTAATTCCGTTTTCATTAAGCAAACCTGCTGAAACTGAAAATGTTGCTGTGGTTACCAGCATTGGAATTGACAAACTTGAAAACGAAATTGAATTAAGTGTTAATGTTGTTGTTCCAAACAACGGAGCAAATGGTGGTTTTGAAGGAACAGTTAAAACATTTAGTTCAAAAGGTGAAAATGTTAGTTCGGCTTTTTCAAATTTAAGTTTAATTGTTGGAAAGTTGCCAGGACTTGCTCATTGTGATTCAATAATTTTAAACAAAGAGTTGTTTGAAGAAGATGTTACAAAATATTTAGATTATTTTGTTAGAACTAACAACCTAACAAGCAATGCAGTTGTTATTGTAGCAAAAGAAAAAGCAAAAGATATAATTAAAACAAGTGCAACACAAAAAGGTATTAGAGCAATCACGTTAAGTGACATATTAACTTTAAACAATGAATTTTCATTAATGAACACTTCCAATGTTGATAAGTTTTATATTAACTATTTTTCACCTGCAAAAACTATTATTCTTCCTGTGTTAACAACTGGAAATAGTGATGACTCACAAGAACAAGACAGTCAAAATTCGCAAAGTTCTTCTAGTTTGCAAAACTCTTCCAACGCACAAAGTGGTGAAAGTGGAAGTTCAAGTGGTAATGGTTCGCCTGAAAAAATTATAAAAAATTTTGGTGATGCTGTTATTGTTAAACAAGGAAAAATTGTTGAAGAAATTAAAGGTGAAGTTATTGAAGGGTTGAACTTAATTAGCAAAGAAACCAACAGAGGACACATTAAAATTGAAGATGTTACAAACGATTTGTTTAAAAATGCCAATTTAAGTTTTGAAATTTTTGATAAAAAAACAAAAGTTAAAGGTTATTTTGTTAATGGTCAACCAGTTTTTAATTTTAAATTTGACTTAGTTTTAAAATTGGAAGAAGTTAGTATGGAAGGTTTTAAAATTGAAAGTATGCAAATGACTAAAAACTTTATTGAAGGAGAAATTAAATCAAAAATTAACGAAAAAGTTCAAAAAGAAGTTTCAAGTGTTTTAAATGTGGCAAAACAAAGCAAAAGTGATTTTGTTGGAATTTATAATTATTTTCATAAATTTTATAATAATGAATGGAGCAAGTTTTTAAATTCATTAAACAATAAAGATGACTATTTAAATTATATTGTTTTCACATGTAACATAAATTTGCAAGGCAAAATTTAAAAGACAGAGAAATCTGTCTTTTTATTTGTTTTAAACAAAAATCTTTGGCTATTAAATTTGATATTGTTTTTATATTGTTTTATAATAAACTAAAAATAAGGTAGTTAAATGGAGAACTTATGTTAGAAATTAAAAATTTAACAAAAAAATTTGGTGAAAAAATTGCTGTTGATAATTTATCTTTAAAAGTTGAAGCTGGTCAAATTTGTGCATTTATTGGGCATAATGGGGCAGGAAAAACAACAACATTAAAAGCCATTGCTGGAATAATTGAATTTGACGAAGGTGAAATTTTTGTTGATGGAATTAATATTCAAAAAAACTCAATGGAAGCAAAAAAGGTTTTGGCATATTTGCCTGACAACCCTGATTTGTATGAACATTTAAAGGGAATTGACTATTTAAACTTTATTGCAGATGTTTTTAAAGTTGACAAAGAAACACGAAAGAAAAACATTGAAGAATATGCAAAACGTTTGCAAATTTACAACGATTTAAAATTGCCAATTTCAAGTTATTCTCACGGTATGAAACAAAAACTAGCATTAGTTTCGGCATTAATACACAAACCAAAATTGTTGCTTTTAGATGAACCTTTTGTTGGTTTGGATCCAATTAGTAGCCACGAGTTAAAAGAAATTATGAATGAATTTGTTAAAAATGGTGGTGCAATTTTTTATTCCACTCACGTTTTAGAAGTTGCAGAAAAAATTTGCACTCACGTTGCCATTATTAAACAAGGAAAACTAGTGGCAAATGGCGAAATGAAAAAGGTTAGAGGGCTTAAAAGTTTAGAAAGTTTGTTTTTGGAGTTAGAAAATGAATAATTTATTAACACTAACTAAAATTTACATAAAACAAATTTTTGGCAGATATTTGTATGGTGAAAAAGCTAAAAAACGTGGTTTGTATAAAACAGTTTTATTAATTTTGGCACTTACTGCATTAATTGAATATTCCATTGCAAGTATGATTTATATGTTTGCACTACAATTAAAAGAAATAAAACTTCAACAATTTGTGTTAATTTATGGATTAATAATTTCGGCATTGTTCAGTATTTTTATTGTTTCCTATGAAATACCATCACATTTTTATAAGGCAAAAGATTATGAAAATTTGGCAAGTTTGCCAATTCAAAATTGGGTGGTTGTTAGTGCAAAATTTTTAAGTGGATTTTTAACTGCATTAATTTATAGTTTAATGTTTAGTTTGCCAACCTATGTTATTTATTTTATATTTAATTCGGTAACTGTGGGTGGAATAATTTATGCACTAATTTCGTTAATTTTTGTGCCAATGTTTGTTATGTTTATTAGTTGCATAATTGGTTTTATAATTAACTATTTTAGTTCAAAATTTAAAAGTAAAAGCATTGTTAACACCATTTTAATGTTTGTGTTTTTGGGTGCAATAATGGCATTTTCATTCACATCTAGTGCTGGTGTTTTAACAAACTTGTTTTCAAGTGGAGAATGTCCACTAACAATAAAAATTATTACACCATACATTTATTTTATTTTTAATGCAATTTACCTTAACAGTTTTGTTTACTTTTTGTTTTTTATTTTAATTAATTTGGCATATTTGTCACTATCAATTTTAATTGTTAGTTTAACCTATAAAAAAATTAATTCAAATATGTTAATTTCAAAATCAAAAGTTTCTAATAAGCCATTAAATTACGAGCCAAAATCGCAATTAAAAACTTTGTTCAATAAAGAAGCAAAAGGATTTTTTGGCAGTTCAATGTGGACTTTAAATGGCTTAGTTGGACCAATTATGACCATTGTGTTTGCCATAATGTTTGGAGTGTTATTATTAGAAAGTGTTGAACAATTAAAAATGGCTTCAAGTGATGATTTTACAATTTCAATAACAACTTCAATGTTTAAAATTATGTATTTAGGATTTACTTCGGTTATGGTGGGAACAAGTGTTTCAACTTGCACCACAATTTCAATGGAAGGCAAAAAATTTGCCATTTTAAAACAACTGCCACTTTCTTTTAAACAAATTGCAACTGCAAAAATTTTGTTTAGTTGTGCAATAACATTGCCATTTGTGTTTATTGGTAATATAATTTTTGCTTGTTTCATTCCGTTTGATGCGTTGTTTTTGTTAATAAGTTTCATATTGCCAATTATCTCTGTGCTAACATTTAGTGTTTTAGGGTTGGTTATAAATTTAAAATATCCAAAATTAAATTGGAACAATGAAGCCGAAGCAGTTAAACAAAGTTTAAGTTTGTTTGTTAGTATGTTTAGCGATATGGGAATTGGTGCAATTCCACTAGTGATATATTTTGCATTATATGAAACTTTGTTTGCAACTTTGCCACTAATTTTAACATCATTAATTTTTATTGTTTGGTTTTTAATTTGGTTAATAGTTTCTTTAATACTACTAAAAAACAAAGGCGAAAAACTTTATAATAAAATTATTGTTTAAACAGGAGTCCACTCCTGTTTTTTTTGTTTTGTTAAAAGTGAAGTTTGAATGTTGGTTTAATTTTTGTTAAATTAATTTTGTTAAATTAATTAAAAAATAAGTTAAAATTTCAAATTGATAACGCATAATAAACTTATAACTTTTAAATATAAATATTATTTTTACTTAAATTAACACTTGATTAAACAAAAAGGTTTTGTTATAATACATACGTAATTAATATTATATTAATTGCCAACTTGCTTTTTATTAACTAAAAAGCCGAATAAGACCATAAGGAGGTAATTTATGAACAGATATGAATTGTTAACTATTTTTTCTGCAACTTTAACAGATGAAGAAAAAGATGCTGTTGTAAAAAAGTACACAGATTTAATAGAAACCAACAATGCAAAACTTGTAGGTGTTAACAAATGGGGTGTTAAAAAATTAGCATATCCAATTAACTACAAGAAAGATGGCTACTATGTTTTGTTTGAATTTGATGCAGAACCAAGTTTGCCACATCGCATTAACGAACTTATGAACATTGATGAAGCTGTTATGCGTAGTTTGTGCTTAAAAAAAGAAGCATAATAAAATAATTGTAAGGATAAAATTATGAATAAAGTTATTTTAATTGGAAACTTAACAAAAGACCCAGAAATTTCAACAACAACAAATGGTGTTTCTGTTTGCCGTTTTTCTTTGGCAGTAACTCGTCGTTACACAAACGCTAGTGGCGAACGTGAAGCAGATTTTATTAACATTGTTGTTTGGCGCGCTTTGGCAGAAAATTGCCATAAGTTTTTAAGAAAGGGTAGCAAGGCCGCAGTTGTTGGCACACTACAAAGCCGTGCATATGATGCAACTGATGGTTCAAAACGTTATGTTACAGAAGTTGTTGCTGATGAAGTTGAATTTATTAGCACAAAAAATGCTGACAATGTTGACAGCAAAAAAGATGACGAAGAAGTTACAAAATTAGAACCTATTGATGATAACGATCTTCCATTCTAATGTTAAATTAAAAGGAGTTTAAAAATGGGCGAAGAAAAATTAGAAAATGTTATGGCTGATGATAAAGCAGTTGCACCTAAACGCTTCAAAAAAACTTCTAGAAAAAAAGTTTGCAATTTTTGCGTAGATAAAGTTGAATACATTGATTATAAAGATGTTAATAAACTTCGTAGATATATTACAGAAAAAGGCAAAATTGTTCCTAGAAGACAAACAGGTACATGTGCAAAACATCAACGTGAATTAACAACAGCTATTAAACGTGCACGTTTTATGGCTTTAATTCCATATGTTGGAGATTAATTTAAAATACAAAAAACAACCAAACTTGGTTGTTTTTTGTATTTTGTTTATTAAACATTAAGTAAACGTAAAATGTGTTTGCTAACAATCATTAAAATTAAGTCGCAAATCCAAATAATATTCCATCCTAAAATAAGTCTAAGTAATCCAGCAACAATTTTTCCTTCTGAAAATCTGGTAATGAAACCTAAAATCCAAGAAGTAACAGGTATAATTGCTAAAATTAAACTAACAATATACCCCAAACCAAAATAATCTGATTTTCTTGCCATAAAATTTCTCCTTTTTTTACTTATTAATAATATATTAAACCAAATTTAATTTTAAGTGAAACATTTTTGACGAAAAATGAATTTTTTAAACAAAAAACAAATTTTTATGGAAATAAAATTTAAAAAAGTTAAAATTTTTGATATTATATAAATATGAAAATTAATCAAATTGTTAGTAACACATTATCATCAAATGTTTATGTGTTAACAGAAAAAAATAGTTCAATAATAATTGATGCTGGTTGTTCTTTGAATGAAGTTAAAAAAATTGTTAACAACACAAAAGTGGAAGCAATTTTTTTAACACATTTGCACTTTGACCATGTTTTTTATTTGAAAGATTACGTTGAAAATTTTAATTGTCCAGTTTATTTGTTCAATAGTTCAAACGTTAATAATAATAATTTCACTTTAAAATATATGGTTGGTAATTTTAGTATGCCACAAAATTGTTATAAAAATTTAAAGAACATTAATAAAATTAAATTAAACAATTTTGTTATTAATTGTTATCACACTCCGGGGCACAGTTTTGACTCGATGTGTTATTTAATTGAAAACAATTTATTTAGTGGCGACACTTTGTTTTGTAACTCAATTGGCAGAACAGATTTGCCAACTTCCAACATAACAGATATGAAAAATAGTTTGGAGTTTTTAAAAACTTTAAAGTTTAATAATTGTTATAGTGGGCATGGCGAAAAGTCCACATGGCAAGAACAACAAGAAAACATAAATTATTTTTTATTGGAAATTTAATGTCATAACAATATGACATTTTTTCTATTAAAAATTAATAAACATATAATACTATTTTTTTTAAATATCATTATTAAATTGTGTTTTGTTAAATTTAATATTGTGTTACAATTATAGATGTAATTATTTTAATTTATATGGCAAAAAAATATGATTATGAAAAATTAGAAGCCGAGGGTAAAACCGACGAACATGTTGACGGCGAAATAATGAAAAATTTTGAAACCAAAAAGGAAATTAATGCAAGTTATAATTTTCGCATAAAAAATCCTGTTGGTAAGTTTTTTGCGTTTTTGTGGTGGAGTTTAGTGGCACTGTTTGTTCCTTTTATTGTTTTGGTTTTTCATGGAACAAGAATAAAGGGAAAAAGAAATTTAAGAAACCTAAAAAAAAGTGGTGCTGTTGTAATTTCTAACCATGTTCTATATTTAGATTGTATGATAGCAGCACAATGTGTTTATCCCAAAAAGCTTTATTTTCATGTTTTGGAAAATAGTATGACCATTCCAGTGCTTTCGAAGTTAATGAAAGGTTTGGGGGCAATTCCAATTCCTAAAAAACAAAGTGCCAAAAAAGTTTTTATGGAAGAAACTAACAAAATTCTAAAAGAAAAACGTTTTATATGCGTTTATCCCGAAGCAGCTTTGTGGCCATACTATGAAAAAATAAGACCGTTTAAAAGTGGAGCTTTTCACTTTGCAGTTAAAAACAATGTTCCAATAATTCCTATTTGCATTAATTTTAGAAGAAGAAAAGGCATTTTTAAAAAATTAAAAATTAGAGCTAAATTAGTAACTGTTCACATTGGCAAACCCATTTATGCAAAAGAAGGGCTGGAATATCAAGAAGCAGTTAACGAGCTTAAAGAAAGATCACAAAATAATATGCAAAGAATGAACCATTGGTTTAAAGTTATTGATAAGGGCAGTGATGATGAAAAAGAAAGTTTTAGAAATAGACCACTATTTTTAAAAAAACAACCCAAAAAAGAAAAGAAAAAAAATAAAAAATAGGTTTTATCACCTATTTTTTTTAAACAATTTTTTATGTTTATCATAATAATGAATATGAGAAAATTAGATGTTTTTAAGTTTGATATTAGCAAGGAAGGAGTTAAAAATTTAACTTCGAGTGCTTTTAGTAAGTTTATAAAAGAAGAAGAAATTAACGAAATAACAAATAGTGCATGGGAGCTAATTGAAAGCGACATTAATTTTATTGCAAAGTTAGACCCATCACAAAACGATGTTAAGGTTGTTAAAACTTTAAAAACGAAAGGGTTGGTTGCAACAATGTGTTATAGGGTTGCCAACGTTTTATATTATTCAAGTTTGTTAGATAATAACACACGTGCAAAAATAACACGTGATTTTATGGAACAAGTTGCAAGTCAAACCAGCATTGACATTCATCCAGCAGCAAAAATTGGAAAAAGTTTTTTTATTGACCATGGGGCAAATGTTGTTATTGGTTCAACTTGCGTTATTGGCGAAAGGTGCAACTTGTTTAACGATGTTGTGCTTGGTAGTAAAAATGTTAAAACTGCAAAACCAGAAAAACGACACCCAACAATTAAAAATGACGTAACAATTTGTGCAGGTGCAAGAGTTCTTGGAAATATTATAATTGGAAATAATTGTTTTATTTCGCCACATGCAGTTGTGTTAGATGATGTGCCCGACAACACACACGTTAGCATTGTTAATCAGTTGCAATTAACAAAAAAAATTAATAGTTTGCCAAGTCAAAAAATGATTATTTATGGCGTTGTTCCCAAATTTAAAAACACAATTAAAATTTTGGGTGAAGGATTTTATAATCCAACGGTTTTAATCAAATTGAAAAACGAGAAAACACTTAATTACCAAATTATTTATTGGGATAAAAACAAAATTTTGGTAAAAATAAAAAACACCACGCCTTTAACTTTAAATCAAACCAGTGGTGCAAAAATAGTTGTTTTAAGTAATGCCGATAAAGTTATTGTAACTGAAAGTTATGGACTAACAAAAGCATTGTTGAATTTAACCAGTTAAAGCCAAAAAAATGAAAATTTTGCAAAAATTGAGTATTGACATTGGGTTATAAGTGATGTATAATTATAGTGCATTTTAAGGAATTAAAATGTTTTTCCATTTTTCATTCTACCTATAAAATAATTAGGTAACAAAAAACACGCACCACTCCACAGCGTGTTTTTTGTTTTTTTGTTAGTTTTAACTATTAAAAATATAATTATCAAAAAATAATAAATTTTAATTTTTGTTTTTAAAAATTTTTTTTAAGTGTTACAATTAATTGTTATGCAATTTAAATTACTTCAATTTTATAAAGTTTTATCAAACTTTTCAACAAGTTTAATAAGTGCATTTATTTCACTATTAATTTATCAGCAAACAGGTGAAATTTATTTGTCGGTGCTTTGTTTGGTTATTCAAACACTTGTTAATTTAATTTTTAGTGTTGCTTTGAAAAATTGGTTTTATAAAAAGCCACAACTTTGTTTGCTTTTAAGAGTTGTTCCAATTATTGCTAGTCAGGTTTTATTAATTTTTATTAATGCTTCGCCAATTTTAATTGTTCTTGCTTGTGCGTTTTTCATTGGATTAAACTATGCTTTAAAATACACACCTTCCGAAATAATTTTGGCTTACACAACACCTGCGCAATCTAATGCAAAAAACATTGCAATAAGCAGGTTTAGTGAGGAAGCAGGGTATGTTTTGGCAGGTGTGCTTGGTGGTTTTTTCCTTGATAATTTAAATTATATTGTTGTTATAGTAATTAGTTTGTCACTTTATTTAGTTAGTTGCATTCCACTTGTTATATTTTACATAAACAATAAAAAGCATTCTTCATTTAACACAGAAGAAGTTTCAAATGCTTTTATTCATTATGAAACAAAAGTGCAAGATGGCAGGGGTAAAAAAGTTTGCAAAAAAATGCTTTTTGCATATTTTGTTGAATATTTCTTAATTTCTGGTATTGATGCAATTTATTGTGTTTTTTCTCTTTTAGTTTATATTAATCAAGGTTCGTTTTTATTATCGGGAATTTTGAATGGAATATTTGATGCTCTTTATGGCTTGTCGTCAATAATAATTCCTAAATTAGATGATAAATTTGATTTAACAATTTGGTCTTCAATTTCAATAATTTTAATGGGTGGTTGCAGTATAATTTTGGGTTTATATGCAGGAACCATTTTAAGTTTTGTTTGCTATGAACTAATTGCTGTGTTGTGGCCTTTTATGACAATATTTGTTCATCAACGAATGTTAATGAAATCAAAAATATTAGGCATTAGCAACGATGCAACTTGGATAAAGCAATTAGGCATTTTATCAGGAAATATTTTTGCATTTGTGTTTGGCTTTATTTCTGTTCCTGTAATTGGTATTGCTTCGGCTGTTATAACAGTTGTTGGTGGTGTTACAACACCAATAAATGAAGAAAGAACAAGAAAAATTTTGGTTGACTATTTAGAAAATAATGAAATTACAAATGAAAAACAATAAATTATTTGCTAGAAAAATTGTTTCGTGTTAAATTTATATATGAAACAATTTTTTTATTTTTAAAAGGGGTTAATATGCAATTAAAGCTTTTAAATTTTCATAAAATGCTTGCTAATTTTTCAACAAGTTTGATTGGTGGTTTTATTCCTTTAATTATTTATAAACAAACAAACAACATTGTTTTGTCGGTTTCATATTTAGTTATAATGTACTTTTTAAATTTTATTATAAACCTAATTTTTAGAAAGCAAATTGTTAAAAGACCACAACTATTTTTGTTGCTACGTGCAATTCCAATTTTAGGATATTCACTAAGTGTAATTTTAATTGAAACAAATTTTGTTTTGGGGTTAATTTTAGTAACAATTTTTTATGCTGCTAGTTTAAGTTTTAAAGGCAATCCAAACGAACTAATTTTAAACTATTCATATGCACAAAATTCAGGTGGTTCAAAAAGTTTGGGTTTAACACGTTTTTTTGAACAGTTTGGTAGCATTATTGCATTAATTGCAGGTGGCTTGTTTTTAGATTATTTAGACACTTACATATTAATTATAATTGTGATGAGTATTTACATTTTAAGCACAATTCCACTTTTAATGTTTTATGTTCGTTTTAGAAAACAAAAAGGATTTAACAAAGAAGTTGTTTCAAATGCCTTTATGCACTTTTCTCAACGAGAAGACAGAAGCAAACAAGGGCAAATTGTTGCTAAAAAAATTTTAACTTATTATGGCATAACATATTTTTTGCTTGGATTAATTGATGCTTATTGTTCATTATTTAATTTGTTTATTTATGTTAAAATGGGGCAATTTGCTTCTGCTGGGTATTTTAATGCTGTGTTTAATGCGTCATTTGGAATTGGGGCATATATTGTTGGATTTATTAGTGCTAAACACGACACAACAATTCTTGCCAGTGTAAGTTTTATTTTAAATGGGGTGTTGTGTGCAATAACTCCATTTGTAACAAACACCATTGCACTTTATGTTATTTTCACTGCCATTGGCATAACATATCCAACTTATTCATTGTTCTTAATTGAACGTATGCTTGCAAAAACCAGAATATTGGGGGTTAGTAACAAAGCCATTGCTGTTAGAGAAGATGTTTCGGCACTTGCAAAATCGTTTTGTCCAATATTTGCAATGTTTGGTTCATTAATTCCACCATTAATGGTAATGGGGGCAGGATTAATATTTAATGGTTGCTATTTAGCAAAAGGTGAAGAAAAAACCAGACAAATTTTAGTTCATTATTTAGAAGATGATTTAGAACAATAAGTAAAACACCAATAAAAGTTGGTGTTTTTTTGTTTGATTTATTGCATATAATTATGTTGAACATTATGTTGAACATTGTTGAAATTTTATAATTATTTTTTATTTTGTTTTTAATTAAGTAAATTGATTGTTAAAAAACATTTTAGTGTGTTAAAATGTTTGTATTAATAAAAAATAAAGGATGAAAATATGAAAAATTTTGAAGTTTCAACCGATTCAACTTGCGATTTGTATGCAGATGAAATTAAAAGTATGAATTTGTTTTTTGTTCCACTTAGTTTTACAATGGAAAAAAATGGCGTTTTAGAAGAACATTACGATAATTTTGAAAACTATCAACAATATGTTGATTACTATAACAATTTGCGTCAAGGTGTTGTTTCTAAAACCAGTATGTTAAACCTAGCATCTCACATTGAGCATTTCACAAAAATGGCAGAAGCAGGTGTTAAAAATGCAATTCATTTCACAATTAGTTATGCACTAAGCCCAACAGTTGATGTTGCAAGACAAGCTGTTAAAACAGTTCAAGAAACATATCCAGATTTTAATTGCTTGTGTGTTGAAAGCCACACAACAACAATAGGGCAAGGTGCGTTAGTTAGAATTGCTGTAGATATGCGTGACAAAGGTAAAACATTGCAAGAAACCTTTGACTATGTTGAAAATGTTAAATATAAAATTCAACATTTTATTATTGCCGATAGTTTAATGTATTTGCGTCGTGGTGGCAGAGTTGGCAGTGCAAAAGCTATTGTGGGAACAATGCTTAACATCAAACCAATTTTGGTTTTCACAAAAGAAGGCAAATTAGAAAAATATAAACAAGCAAGTGGCTTAAAAACTGCTGTTAAAACCATTGTTGATGAATTTGGCAAGTACACATTAAACAAAGATTATCCAACAGTTTGGATTGTTCACACCGATAATTTACCAATAGCAGAACTTTTAGCAAAAAGTTTAAAAGAAAAATATAATGTTGAAACAAAAATTAGAATAATGGGACCAATTATTGGCTCACACGTTGGGCCAAACTCTGTTGCTTATGGCTTTATATCAAACGAAGAACGTCCTGTTTAATAAGGAGCAAAAATGGTAAAATTAATTATTGATTCCCCAGCTTATGCATCACGTGAATTTGTTGAAAAAAACAATATTGGTGTTGTAAGTTTAAAATTCACACTAGATGGTGTAACTAAGGCAGAAGGTTTTGAAAACGAATGGGGCGAGTTTTTTGAAAATTTGAAAACAAGCAAAGATTTTCCAAAAACAAGTTTGCCAAGCCCAGAAGATTTTTTAAAAGCATATAACACGGCAAGTGAAAACGATGACATTGTTGTTATAACCATTTCAAAAAGTTTAAGTGGAACATATAATTCTGCTTGTGTTGCAAAAGATTTATATGCTCACCCAGAAAAAGTTTTCATTGTTGATAGTGGACAATGTGCACAAAGCGAATTGTTGCTTGTTGAAGAAGTTGTTGAATTAATTAATCAAGGTAAATCTGGCAAAGAAATTTTTGAACAAGCGCAATTAATTGCAACAAAAACTTGTATTCAGTTTGTTCCAAGCACAATGGAATATTTAAAACGTGGTGGCAGAATTAGTTTGCTTAGCGCAACCATTGCCAACGTGTTAAACATAAAACCAATTTTAAGTTTTAAAAATGGTGTTTTAACCTGCACAAAAAAATGTTTGGGTATGGGAAAAGCATTAACAGAAATGGTTAAATCTATTCCACAAAAATGTAAAAAAATTTATGTTTGTTACATTCACGAATCTGAACTTTTAAAAACTTTAATAAATAAAGTTAACGAAGCTTTAAAAATTAACATTGTTGAAGGTAAAAAACTTGGGCCAGTTATTGGCAGTCATATTGGCGTTGGAGCTGTTGGATTGGCAACACTAGAAAACTATAACTAAAAAATAAAGCAAAATTGCTTTATTTTTTTTCTTTCACAAAAACAACAAAAAACTCATAAATAATATTATTAGTTTTTGGGGAGAATTTTAATGAATAGTTTTTATAATAAGTCACAAGTGTTAGATTATGATTACGATTTTAATTTTGATTTAAGCGAGTTTAATGCACTAGACATTTTGCCAGATGATAGTTTTTTAGCATTCACCGACCTAATTAGTGGAGAAGATGTTTTAATGCAAGATGTTAAGTTGCCAAACATTAGCACACCACTAAAAAACATTGCCGACAGATTAGAACCTTTTTTTAACAAACCACTTTCGGTTATGAATCAAAACGAAAGCGAAATAAGGGGTTTTAAGCCAAATTTTGATAATACTTATGGTGCCAGAAAACAAAGTGTTTTAACTGCAAAATTTATTTCACATAATTTGAAAAAGTTAAATCAAAGTTTGTTAATATTAAAAAATAATGCTCCAAACAATAATGTTAAAAACACAATTTCAAACCTAAACACGCAAGTTTTTGTTTCAAACCAAATTATAAAAAACATTATTAATCAATTAACCAACAACACAAACAGTTCAAAACAAAGCATTATGGAAGAAAAAGGAAATTTTCAGTTTTGCCACCAATTAAAACAATCTTTAATTTTAGCCGATAAAAGTTTTAAAGGAATGTTAAAATTAAAAAGAATTGTTAACATTCCTAACATAAACAACCAGTTAAACATTTTAATAATTTCCATGCAAAACATTATTTCAACACTAAAAGATTTTAATATATATTGCCGTTAAGATGTGAATTTTCACATCTTTAATTTTAAGTTTTAATGTTTAAAAATTTGGTTAAAACAACCAAAAATAAAAAAATGTCAATAATTTCCACAAATAAAATGTTATTAATTTATTTAAAATATTATTAGAATATGTAAAAAAAACACGAAAATTAGTTTACACATTTTTGAAAATTTAATATAATTCAATTAGAAAAAACATTTTTTAAATAGGAGATGTAAAAATGGACAGAATTAAAAAATTAAATGGGAGCATGATTGCAGCCATTGTGTTAAGTGTTTTGCTTATCATGAGCGTTACTGCTGGTGCAACACTTGCTTGGTTTGCAAGTCGTGATAGTGCAACTGCAAGTTTAACAATGGGTGAAGCAGTTGTTGTAACCATTGGTGAAGATTATAAACAAGGTGACGGAAGCTTAACAATGGCACTTCCTGTTCCAGATGGTGAAGGTATGTTGCCAGGCATGAGCGTTACACCAAACATTAAAGTTCAACTTCAACAAAGTTCAACAAACGCACTTTTACGTGCAAGATTTATTACAACTGTTGAATATCCAGACAAATATGAAGATGCTGCTTACACAGACAGAACAAAATATCCTAATGCTACTTCTTACACAGAACCAGCTGATGGCGTTGTAACAGCTCCTGGTAGAGTTTTAGATGCAGCTACATTCCCAAATGACCATGTATATTCAGGAAAGATAACATATACATATTATGATTATACTGGTGCAGTATCAAGCACAAAAACAATTAACTTGGTACGTGTTAAAGTTAGACAAGCACTTGTTGATGCGTTAAATAAAGCAGGTACAGATGATAGTGCTGATGGTGAAGATTATACTTCTGGTAACTGGACAATTAATGGTATTGCAACAGTAGTTACTGCACAAAACATTGCAGAACTTGAAGTTCGTCAACGTGGTGTTGACTTAACTGATGCAATTAACCGTGTTCTTGCTGGTCAACGTGGTTATGGTATTAACCCTGAAACTGGCGAAATTGAAAACGATTCTGCATTCGCAGTTAAATACACTCGTCGTGTTGCCGATGGTTGGGCATATCGTAATGCTGACCAAGCTTGGTATTATTTAGGAAGTTCAACAAATGGTTATGTTCTTCAAAATCAAACTGGAACAGATGAAGAAGTTACAGCAACACAAGTTGCTCGTGATATTACAGCATATGCTGATGCTCCAGTTGGTAACATAACAGTTAAACGTCCAACATACACATTAGTTGGTGCAGAAGGTAACCCATATAAAACAACAACAAACGATCAAGGAAAAGACCAAAGTCGTAACTACTTAGGTGGAAGTGCTGCTGATGATACAATGGATGTTGTTGCAAACGAAAAAGCAGTTTTAACACAAAAAACAATGGCTTCTATTGATTTAAGCCAAGGCAATGTTTCAATTGACTTCTTAACAAAAAGATTTGTTTTACCAACATTTATTAACAACGACTATGCACAAGCAAAAGTAACATTCAACTTCACAGTTGAAGCTGTTCAAGATTACTTAATTGACCCACTTCAAGAAGCTACTTCTGCTGCTGACCGTGTTCCTAACAACTTGGTTAATGCAATTATGGTGTTTAACAATGCATTCCCACAAGGTTTGGTTGCAGACGCTTCAACATCACTTGCAGCAACTGGTGTTGTAACAAACATCATTCCTGGTGGTGGAACAAGTGTTGACTGGAATCAAAATACAGGTACAGCAACAGTTAAATTTGGAACACAAAATCTTACTGATGCAGGTTTAACCGAAGGTGGATTATATTCTTATGGATACCTTGAAGATGATACCGTTACAGGAACCAACATTAAAGGTTTTGGAACACAAGAAGATGATTATGGTGATGTTGTTGCCGATTACACAAAAACAAAAGCTTGGCAACGTGGAACAGCAAGTTCAATTGGTATAACACCTTACACAACAAGCGATCAAACACCTCAACCTCCTCAACCTTAATAAACATTTTTACAAAAGATAAAAGAGTGCAGTTATGCACTCTTTTTTTAATTAGAATAAATAACAACTTTATGACTATTGATACTTATTTTATGCTTTATGATGATAAATTGATTATTTATTGTAATTTCATTTAACTTGAAAAATAAAATAACTTTTATAAAGTCATTTATTTTTAATTTATTATATAATTTAATTTCAAATAAATAACATTTTATTAGTGTTTATATTTTAAATTAATTGTTTTTAATTGCCAAAA
>CALWDV010000018.1 GCA_944376785.1 uncultured Clostridia bacterium
TCCAATGGCAAAATTATTTTCATATAATTCATAAAACTTAATTTCAATGTTAGAAACATTAAAAACATCATTTTCAACAAAGTTAACAAAAACATATTTACTTAAATTTGTTAAAATATCGTCTTTAAAATAACTTTTAACAAACAGTTTTTCAATATCATATTTTTCACACAACTCTTTAACCAAATTTTCATCTTTTAATGAATAGTTGTTAACCACTAAATAGTTAATTTGCCCCACTTTGTTTTTATTTAATTCTAAACAAACGTTTTCAACATTATCAACACCATTTAAAACAATAATTCGCTTATTGTTGTTGGTTGCAACAAACAAATAATTTCCCGAAGATGTGTAAGAAGATGTTACAAAATAATCATTAAAGTTTTTAGGTATGTTTAAAATTAATGTGCTAACAATAATAATTAAAATAACACAACCAGAAGTTATTGCTTTAACACTACCCTTTGTTAATGCAAATCCAATAAAATAAATTAAGAAAATTGATAGTCCAACAATTAAATAATTTAAGTTGAATAAATCAAAATGTAAAAAATTAATTTCACTAAAGAAATTTGCAAACAATTTAACAAAATGCAAAATCACATTTGGAACCACCAACAAATAATTAATAAAAGGGAAAATTAATCCTAAAAAGCAAATGCTAAATAGTAAACTGAAACAAACAGAAAAAATTGGTAACACAATAATGTTTGAAAACACTGAAATAAAATTTATTTCGTTAAACTGACTTGCTGTAACAGTTAAAATACCCAAGTTAACTGAAAGTGTTATTGCCAAAGAATTAACAAACACTTTTGGAAGTTTTATTTTTAACAAAGCATTACTAATTGGTTTGTTTAAACAAATAATACTTAAAACACACAAATAACTAAGTTGAAAACCCACTGCATAAATGTTTAATGGATTAATTAATAAAACAATAATTGCAGAAATTGAAAGTGAATTTAATGCATCATATTGTTTGCCATATGATTTAGACAAAAGTAAAACCATACTCATTATCATTGCCCTAACAACGCTTGGAGTGAAATTACATAAATAAGCATAAAACAATAGAATTATAAAAATTAGCAAGTTGGAAAGATGCTTGTTTAATTTTAAAATTTTAAACAACGCAACAAGCATGGCAACTAAAAAACCAATGTGCAAACCTGAAACTGCTAAAATATGTGCAAGGCCTGAGTAACTAAAAATTTCATAAGTGTTAGCACTCATATTTTCTTTTTCACCAAACAAAACCGAATATGCAATGGAAGCATTGTCGGAATTCAAAAATCTTTCAAGTTGTGTTTTAACAGAATTTTTTATTTTATCTTTTAAAATATAATTTGAATTTTCAATGCTAACATCTTCTAAATTACCAGTTGAAATGTAGTTAATGTTATTAACAATGTAATTAATGTTATCAAAATTTTTATCAACTTTTAAAACATCAACAACACAATTAATTTTTGCACCAGAAACTAAATTTAAATTACTATCATATAAAAACAAAGTTAATTCAAGTTTACCATTAACACTAACATCATTAAATTTTAAATTAGAAACATTAATAACAAAGTTATTGTCATACTTTTTAACATCTTCAACCGTTCCAACAACATTAAGTTCGCCTGAAAAATTGTTATCGTTTTCATATGTTTTTAAAACTCCTGCACCAACACCAAAAGCTGCAAAAACAACAATAAAAATTATTGAAACAAAATATTTTGAAAATAGCATTTTATTTTTAAACTTGACAACAATTAAAGCAACAACCAAAAATAAAATTAAAATTAAAAACAAACAAAGCAGAACCAAATTGAATGTGGTTTTACTTAAAAAATAATTTGTTGTTAAAACAATTCCCAATATTAAACTAACAGCACCAAAAAATATGGGTCTTAAATTAAAAGTATTTTTCATTGGTATAAATTAACATTTTTAAAAAGTATAACAAAACATAATTTTTTTAACAAATAATGCATAGCTTTTTACATAATTTTTAAAATTTTTCACATAATACTAAAAAATAGGAGGTGTTTTTATGAGTGAAAATTGCAAATGCTATTGCAATAGCACACAAAAGCAAGGTGAATATGTTTGTTGTAATTGTGGAACTCACATTGAACTTGAAAAACTAAGCACACTTCCACCATGTCCAACCTGTGGCAACAATTCATTTGTTGAAAGTAATTCAAAAAATTATTTTGAAGAATAAATTATAAAAAAAAGATTATAGAATTTGTCTATAATCTTTTTACTTTAAAATTAAAACTAAAATTTAATAAACTAATAATAACAAGCTTCAAAAACATCATTCAAAACATCTGAATAAACTCTTTTATTAACACTGCCAACTTCTTCTGGTGTTGTGTTTGATAAAATAAATTTATTATTAATAACCTGAACCAAATTTAAGTTATAAAATTTAATGTTTCCAACAACACTAACATTTTTTGTTGAAAGTTTTGTTAGTTCAATTTTAACTAACAAGTTCTCATATGGTATGGTTTTAAAATAATAAACATCATCACCAACACTCATTTTATAGCCAAGTGCCCTAAGTTTTGCATTAAAATTAATTTCATTAACTGCAATACCATTAAATTCATTTGTGAATGTGTTAGAAAAATTGTAATTATTTGCAACAAAAACTTGTTTATTTAATTGTTTAAAAGGTTCAAATTTAAATTTTGACAACATATTGTTTGTTAACTCAACAGGATGAACAAGTGCAATTTTAGTTTCATTATTGTTTTCATGAAAAACATCGTTTATCGAATTAAAAACTTTAATTAAATTATCTTTATCATATGTTCCCCAAACAAGTGTGCCTGCAATTTTATTTAAAATTGGATTTGACAAAATGTTTGCTTTAAAAGTTGCAACTGTCCAAAACCTTCTGGTTTCATATGCTTCTTTAAATTTATTAATTTGATTTCTAATTTCGTTTGTTAAATCGTTAAAATATTTTAAAGCATTTGCTGTGTCAACAAAACTTGGGTTGCTTAAATTAACATAGTTTAGTGTTGTTAAGTTTTTAACTTTAACACTTAAATTATCATCAATTTCGAACAAAAGATTTTCTCCATTGCAAACAATTTGTTTGGTTGCATTTTCACTTAAACCATAGTTATCAACCATTTCGTCTAAATAATCAAGTGCAGAAATTGAATTGTTTTTTGCAAGGATTTCTAAAAAATTATAGTAAACTTTTTTATTATTACTTTCCATATAAAGTTGTTTAATTAAATTAACAACTTTTGGAATATTGGTTTCAACTAAACAGCCCAAAACAAAGTTGCTAAGTTCTGTGTTCCCTAAACAAGTTGGTGCCAAATCAACCAAATCGGCAACAATATAATTAGAACACAATGTGCAAATTAAAGCAACAATCCATTTATTATCCCAAGTTATTTTATTTTCTAAACTATTAAATAAATTATGCCCTAATGTTGTTAGTTCACTTTCAGGGAAAAATTCTTTTAAATAAGAATATTTTTTAATAACCATTGGAGAAGATATGTTTTTAAAAATGTTAAAAATATAGGTTAAAACTTTATCACTTAATTTAATTCCATTTTTAAAATAAACTAAATATTTAATACTTAAACCAACTTCTGTTTCAATATCCAAATTCAAATCAACAAAATCAATAAAATCTTTAATTGTTTCAAATTTAATATTTTTACTTAGTTCAATTTCATCTTTTAAAACATTTTTTAATTCTTCATCTTTAATGGAATTATAAATTTCTGGCAAAGTGTTTTTAACATCTTGTGAAAATGTTAAGTAAAAATTTAAAGCAATTTTTTGTTTTTCACCAGTTTGTTTTAAAATATAATTTTTTAATTCGGTTAAACCAACTTCTTTATTTCCTAAAAAAACTTCATAAAGTTCATCTTTACTAAAATAATTTTCATTAACCAAATTTTCAATTATTCTTTGTGCACCCTTGTTTGAAAACAAATCTAAATAAACAGAGTAACCAACTTTGTAATATTCAGGTGTGTTAATAAAATTTAAATAACTTGCTTCATTGTTAGAAATTAAACCCTTTAAAAATTCCTTTGCTGGTCTTAAAAATTTGTTGCAAGGTTCATGAGAATTGCTATGATAAATATAAAACAAAAATGGTATTATTTTAAAATTATCAATTTCACAATATTTAACAGCTTCAATAAAACGATCAAAATATCTTTCATTAAATTCATAAGATTCATCTTTGCTAACATAATAACAATCACCAATATGATTAACAAAAGTTCTGGAAATAAATTTTGCAATGTCATTATAATGTTCGCTGTTTAATAACACATTTAAAAAATAGCTTAAATAAAACTTGTAATCTTTTAATTGAAAAAGCATATCTGCAATTTCGAACAAATCACTTTCAATAAAATTCAAGTTTTTAATTTTTAAACAAATTTCTTTGTTGTTTGGCACAACAAAATCGAATTTAATTAAATCCTCACCAATAAAATTAATTTCTTCATAACCAAGTTTTGCGTTTGAAAACACACTAATAATTGACTTGTTTATTGTATCTTTTGTAATAAAATATGGCACTAGTAACACCTCTTTAATAATACTAACATAATTTTAACACATAACCATAAATTAAAAAAGCAAACAAACAACATAAAAATTAAAAAAAAAGAAACTTGCGTTTCTTTAATTTTGTTTTTTTATTCCATTAATTTTATTTAAAATTTCGGATTCGGTTACAACTTTAACAATTTTGTTATTATCATCAATTAAATAAAACAAAGTGAAATTTGATGAATTAATATGTTTTATCATTTTATAAATGGGAGTGTTTTTATTAATAACGTAACTTTTAACAAGCATTGGTTTTGAAACTTTTTTTGAAAAATTTTCAACATAAGTTCTTTCATAATAAATGTTTGCATCGTTTCCAAAACAAGATGTAAACAAAAAAACACAAATAAAAAAGAAAGTTAAATTTATTCCATAAAAAACAGAAATTACAAACAACACACCAAAAATAAAACTAAAAATAAAACCAGTTATTTTCATTATTTTATATGCTAAAACACGTTTTAATTTATTTAAAAAAACACAAACTAAAACACGTCCACCATCAAGTGGAAAAACTGGAATTAAATTAAAAATTGCCAGTGCTAAATTAGAAAAAACAAAAAGTTCAGTATAAGAATATGTTAATGGAAAAAGCCACCATAACGAAACACAAACCACACACAAAATTAAATTTAACAACGGACCAGCAAGTGCAATTAATATTTCGTGTTTAGGATTAATTATTTGATTATTCCCACCTAAACCTGCACCATATGGCATAAACACAACTTTATTTAACACATACCCTAGTTTTTTTGCCACAAAATAGTGTGCATATTCATGTAACACTAAAACAACAAAATAAATAACAAATTGTTCAAGCCAACCAAAATATATTAAAACAAATGCAACAATAATAAATAATGGACTTAATTTTATTGTAAATTTTCCCATACAACATCATTTTTTTCTAACTTAATATTTGATTGTTTAATTCCATCAACATAAATTGAAAATCTAACAATATCACCAATTCTTGTTGTTGCAATATCTTTTCCTTTTGAAACAACTTGATTGGGTACAACACCTGTAATATAAATGTTTTCAATTCTGGAAACTGTGTTTTTATTGTGCATTATTTCAATATATTTTTCACCATTAGGCAGCACTCCAATTTCTTTAACAATGCCATCTTCTGGGCTTAAAACCATAATGCTAACATCAACATTAAAACATAGTTCTCCATTATTAACATTAACAACACTTGATTTAATTGGAGTTATGAATTTCAAATTTTTCTTGTTTAACTGTTCCAAACTGGAATTTGTGAAAATAATTCCACCCGACTCATTAAACAAAGTGTTAATTGGTGAATAAATTTGAAAACACTTATAAGCGTAATCATTAATTCCATTAACTGATTTTAACATCAAACAACTTGCAAAAATTAAAATAAAAGCAACAAAACTAAACAAATAGTTTTGTTTAGTTACATTCTTAACATAAATATGTTTAATTTTTTTTTTTGAAATTGCAGTAACATTTAATTTTTTCATACACATTTTCCTTTTGTTAAAAAATGATATGACAAAAAATTTAATAATATTACAATTTATTGTTCAACAATAGCACCCAAATTTTTTAATCTTCTTACTTTTGCATATGAGTTAAAAACAAAAAAACCATATTCATCAACTGTTATTGAAACATCTAAATCATTTGCATTAATTTCCATATAATTTTTTAATATATTTAACAAATCACTTTTTAAAACATTAATAATTCTTAAAGGATTTTCTTCCTTATCGGCAACCAAAATTTGTTTTAATCTTTGTTCACTTTTAACTAATTCCATTTAAACCAATTTCCTAATTTTTTTTCTAATACCACCAATTAAACCTTTATATTTTTTTGTGCAATCAAAAATGTTACGTTCACCATTATGTAAATTTCTTGCAATTAAATTAAAAGCTTCATATGCAACAGAATTTTTACTAACAGCACCACCAACATTTAATGCTAAACTAATTCCGTCATCATCAGGCACAACACCAATTAAATCAGCATTCAAATATTCTTTAATTGTGTTTTCATTAAACATTTCACCACCAACAACTAAATCTCCCCTAACCCTGTTAACTAAAATTTTAACTGAGTTTAAGTTGTAACTGTTAAGCAGTGTTAAAACCTTATCGGCATCTCTAATGGCTGAAATGTGTGGAGTGGTTACAACAATTGCTTCATCAGCACATTTAACTGCTCTGTGAAAACCAATTTCAATTCCTGCTGGGCAATCAATAATAATATAATCAAACAAACTTTCAATTTGTGAAATTATAAAATTAATTTGTTCACTGGTTATGTTAATGTTGTTAACTGAATGAACACTTGGCAAAACATATAACAACGGATTAAAAAAATCTTGAATTAATGCTTGTTTTGCTCGACACTTTCCTTTTAAAACATCAATAACATCAAAAACAACTCTGTTTTCAACTCCCATAACAACATCTAAATTATTTAGACCAAAATCAACATCTAAAATTAAAACTTTTAAATTCATATTGCTTAAAGCAACACCCAAATTTGTGGTTACAGTTGTTTTTCCAACTCCACCCTTTCCAGATGTTATAACAATTTTCCTTGCCATTAAAATCACCTTTAATTTTTATTAAATTTAAACATTTTAAGTTTAAAATTATTTAAAAACTATGTAAAATTTAAAACATCAAAAATTAAAGAAAACAAAATATAATTGCCATAATAATGTTTTATTCTACAAATTTCATAATTACCAATTAAAAACATAGACAATAATAAAAAAAGAGTTTTAGTAAAACTCTTTTTTTTTAACACTTAAAAACTTTTTTATCCTTTTAATTCTTTGCAAATGTTATTTAATAACACTTGATTATTAAGCAAATTACCTGCTCCCATAATAACAGAACTATCTGGGTCAACATCAACATAAACAGGCAAATTTAAAATTTTTGAAAGATATTTATCAACACCAGTAATGTTAGCAACACCACCACAAACATACACTCCAAATTTGTTAATATCTGATAAAACTTCACTACTGCACATATTTAAAAGTGCTTCACAAGCATCTGCAATTTTATTAAATGCCCCACAAATTATTGGTAAAATATCTTTTGAAAAAATTCTAATTTCTTTTCTATGTCGTGTGTCAATTTCCAAACCAACAACATTAATACTGCTTATGTCGTTGTTTAAAAGTGAACCAACACTATTTTTTATTTTTTCTAATGTGTTATCACCCAAAATTACTTGAAATTCATTTTTAACAAAATCACTAATGTTTGCATCAATTTGATTTCCACCAACATTTATTGTTGCACCACGAATAATGTGATTATTGTTAATTATAGAAATATCTGTAACACCACCACCAATATTTAACACAAAATGTGAATTAGGGTCGTTTTCTTCAACTTCCATACCAATTAATGCACAAACAGTTGAAGGAATTAATGCAGTTGTTGTTATGTTTAATGCATAAGCTAAATCTCTAATTCTATTTTTTTCATCTCTGGTTAGCCCACAAGGATGAATAAAAACAACTCGTTTTTTAGGTTTTAAAATTCCAGACGGAGAAATTTTTTTCAAAAATTCTTTAAGCATTAGTTTTGCATATTGAAAATTATAAATCACTCCTTCGCAAATTGGAAAATGCACTTCAACCGAATTGTTTGTTTTACCTACCAAATTTTTTGCTTCTGTGCCAACACATTTAACAACCTTTTTTTTATTAACTGTTTCAATGGCAATGCAAGATGGCTCTTTTAATGCCACACCCAAACCTGCAACATAAATAACAGTGTTGCTTGTTCCTAATTCAATAGCTAAATTATATGTTGCCATAAAACACCTCACTTTTAGTTATTGTAGCAAATTAATTAATTTTTATAAACCAAATATAAGAAAAATATTACACAAAATAATTAATAAAAAAAGCAAAGATAAACTTTGCTTTTTATTTATATTATAAAATTTCTAAGTTTTTATTATATGCACGTTTAAAATCGATGGTTGAAAGTTTTGCTTGTTTAATTTCAAGAGGAACTTCACCTTTTGTTATTGTTTTCATAATAACACTATCGCCTAAAATATCACAACTAATGTCAACCACATTACCAAACTTGGTGCAATCTAAACTTGAAGCAATTTGCAATATTACTGCCAATTTTTTAACTGCTTCTAGGTCAGATTCAGAAACTAAATCTTTATATTTTACCCATTCAGACAAGTTAAAGTTGTCAACATCACGCATACTTGAAGTGAAAGCAGCTAAAACCAATTCTTGATGAGAAACACCATAAATTTGTGAATTTAAAATAATGTTAAAACTAATTTTTTCAGGGTTATCGTTAGTAACACGAAGCCCACTTGCATACATATAACTTGCAACACGCAAAACTCTAACAAAACTTCTGTTTAATTTATGTAAAACTTTTAATTGTTTAAACAAAATCATACTTAAATTGTAAACGTGTTCTGCATTGTTTGGTTTTTTATCATAAAATTCATTAAGAACTTGTAAACTATAACCTAAATTATCACTAATTGGTTTTTCCAAAGTTAATGGTAAAACATTGTTAAGCAAAATTCCTTCAACCAACCCTGTTTTGCTAATTGATAGTTCATCTTTGTTAAAGTTAGATGTTATGGCTGAAATAATTGCAAGTCCACATGGAAGATTTTTTGTGCTTTCAGCAGATACACCTTTAATTTTTGAATTTTTTGTTATTTCCATATTTGAAACAACATCAAAAACTTTTTGAACATCAGTTTTGCTTAATGTGTAGTTATGTTCAACTTGCAAAGGATACTTTCTAGCACGACGGCTAACTTCGCCTAAACTTAAAAACACATTTCCAGCACCAATAACTTCAAATTCTTCATCTAATTCAAAAATCCAATTTTCATTTTTAAGTTGTTCATAAACAAATTCTTTTGCTTTTGTCATTAACTCTTTTGTTGTTAAACCATTAAACTTTTCACTTAAATTAACTGAACCATATGGCAAAACAAAAGTGTTTAAAATGTTTCTTCTGTTGTAAAGCAAAATTTCTGTTTCGTAGTTATTAACATTAACAATTAATGCTTTTGGCTTGTTAAATGAATTAATTATTGCTGTGTAAATATAATTAATTTCTTGTTCTGGTGTTAAAATTTCAAACTTTAAATTTGTAACACTAAAAATTTCATTTAAAAAACCATTTTGATTTTTAGCTTCATTAATTTTGTTTGTTGCAACACAAATAACTTCTGAAATTCCTTGTTCATCAATCATTTTCTTGAAAACAGACAAAATGCAAACAACTTCTTTAATTATTGTTGATTTAATAATACTTTCATCATTAAAATCTTTCATTAAGTTAATTGGAACATCAACATGATCATAAATTAAAAATGATTTGTTTTTAATAACATCTGCAAAAATTAATTTTACTTCTGTTGTGTTTAATTCTATTATTGCTAACTTATCCAATATGAACACTCCTTGAATTATATTATTTAATTTTTCATTTGCCACCAAAAAATTTAAAACTAAATATATTTAACAAATATAATATATCATAAATAATTTTTTTTGTATAGATAGTTTTGTAATTTTACATAAAAAAATTAACTTGTAATAATTACAAATTAATTTTATTAGCAAAATAAATTTAAATTATTATTTTAATTTGATTGCTCCAACCGGACATGTTCCTGCACATGCTCCACATGAAATGCATTTTGCTGGGTCAACTTGTGCAACTCCATCTTTTAAAGTTATTGCTTCAACTGGACAAACTGCAACACAAGCACCACATCCAACGCAAACTTTTTTATCTACTACTGCTGCCATATAAAACTCCTTAAATTTAATATACCAAATTATATCATTTTAAAACAAATTTAGCAATTAATTAAACTTAGTTACAACTTAAATAACAATTAATTTTTTTTCAATTATTAACTTTTGCATAGTAGTATGCAATTATAAGAAAATTACCAAATAAAGCAAATTTTAGTTGTTTTTAAATTTATAAACTAATCTTTTTGAAACTTTAATTTTCTTTTTTGTTTTATTTCTAATTAGCATTACAGATGTGCTAATTCCCTGCTGTAAACCAATAAGTAACAAAAACACACCAAATAAAATTTGCAAAACTTTATTGTTTAAGTTAACAGCTAAAAAACTTGCACCAATGCTTGATAACACACCAGTTAAAATTATTGGCAAACCAATTTTAAAATCTACTAATTTATTTTTTATATGAATTATTAAACTAACAACTGCACATGGCAAAAATGCAAGTAAGTTAATACCCTGTGCCTGTTGCTGAGCAATATTAAAAAATATTGTTAAAATTGGAATTAATAATGTTCCACCACCCATTCCCATTCCTGCAACAACGCCACTTAAAATTCCTGCAATAATAAACCATAACCATTCCATAACTTCACCACAAATTAAATTAATAATTTTATTGCACCAGCAATAATAACAACACTAAAAATAATTCTTAACACAACGTTATTAATCTTTTTTAAAATTAAAGCACCTAAAATGCCACCAATCACAAATCCACCTGTTACAAATCCAGCCGTTTCCCACTTAATGGTTCCATGAATTAAATAAACAACAAAACTTGCCACACTTAATGGCAACATAATTAATATTGCTGTTGCGTGTGCTTTTTTATCGGGAAGTTTTAAAATGCTTGTTAGTGTTGGCACACAAATCATTCCACCTCCACCACCCCAAAATCCATTTATAAAACCAATTATTGCTCCAATAATTAATAGCCAAAGTGATTTTAATTTTCCATTTGTTTTTTTAGACAAATAGTAAACATTTTTTGATTTTAAGTTATTTTCAAATAAGTTATTTTTTTTATAAACAAATGAAATATTATTTGGGTTTAATTTGGTTTTTTTGAAAACTTGTTTTATTGTTAGCTTTTTATTTTCTTGTTTTGCAACAACAACTTGTTTTAATAATTTTGATTTTTTAAAAACTTTAAGTTCTTTTCCTTTAATGAAAGGTTTTAAATCAATATTTTTTAAAACAAATGTTTTTAATTCAACATTATTTCCAACTTTTTTTATTAAACTATTTTTTTTAATTTCTTTTTTTATCATAATAATATTTTGAGTAAAAATTTTTTAACTATGAGTAAAATTTAAAAAAAAGAATATACTAAAACTAGTTTCCAAATTTTACCAAATATACAACCAAAAAAAATTTTTAAAAATTGGAAATTAAATCAATTAAAAATGATTATGTGTATGTTATATATTTAAAATTAGTTGCCTATAAACGTAATATTTTATATAATACTAATTGTGTATTAATATATATAAATCAAAATAAAAAAAGCATGGTGAATTATGAAAACTAGAAACAAAAAATATGGATTTAAAAGATTTTTAGTTGTTGGGATGCTTGCACTTAGTGTGTTTAGCACCTCATTTTTAGTATCGAATTTTGAAAATAACAAATTTTCAAGTCCGGTTTACGCAAACTATCAAGAAGTTCAAACCACAATTTCAAATAACGACTTTTCTTCTTATAGCACTTCAACTAATCCTTACACCCCTAACAACTGGACATTTAATAATCCACTTAACAATGAAAGCATTAAATATGGCGTAATTGATGTTTACGACACTGTTTTTCCAGATAAGATGGATGATTATGAATTAACCGACAATCCTAACTTCCCTGCTGGTGACCCAACTCTTGGTTCATCTGATCCACTTTACAAGCATTTAATGATTAACAGTTTTGCAGGTTTTGGAAGAGCTGGATACACAAGCAGTAGTTTCACCCTTGATGCAAACAGCTACTACTCTATTTCTGTTACTTTAAGAACAAACGATCAAGCACAAGCATCAATTTATTTAAGTGGCTTATCAGACGAAGATGTTAATGCTGAAATAACAAACATTTCAACATTTAATTCTTGGGCAACCTACACTTTATATGTTGAAACAAATGAATTTACTTCTGAAAATGCAACCTTAGAGTTATGGCTTGGAAGTAAAGAACAAAACGATACACATAAAGGTGCAGTTTTCTTTAACAAAGTAACTTTAACAAAATATAGTGAAACAACATTCAATAAAAATGTTGAAAACGCAGATAAAAATCGTTCAAAAGTTATTTCACTATTTAACCCAACATATGTTGATTTAATTAACAACTCAAACTTTAACGAAAAACCAGCAGAAGGCGAATCTAATGCAATAACTGGCTGGACAACACTTGAAAGCTCACACAACGAAAATCAAATGTTAAAAGTGATTTCAACTTCAAACTATAACGCTGAAATCGACACAGAAAAAGGAATTGCAAATCCTGGAACAAACTTTAAAACCGAAGATAGTGACATATTGTTTATGTACAACAAAGAAAATGGCAAACAAGCAATTAAGTCAAATGAATTTGTTGTTAAACAAAATGAACTTTATATGATTTCTGTTTGGGCAAAATCAGATTGTGCTGTTGGAAATGGTGCAACATTAATGGTTGAAGAAGTTAATGAAAATGAAGATGAAGACGAAGAATTCACTGCAAACACTGCAAGTTTAACAACAGCAACTTCCATAACCACTAATAGTGCAACAAATGGTTGGTCACAATATAAAATTTTTGTTGAAGGCCACCCTTTAAAAGACACAAAAGCAACACTTCAAATTTGGCTTGGAACAAAAGATAGTGAAACAAGTGGCTATGTTTTCATTGATGATATTTCTGTTCAACAAATTAGTTATGCAACCTACACAAATGGTTCTGCAAGTGGCACAAATGCAACCTACACATTTAATGCTAATAACACACAATTTGTTGTAACAAATGGTAATTTTAATGTTGCTCAAAAAACAGAAAACACACTAACCTACCCTTTAACCACAAGCAACTGGACACTAACAAGTGAAGATGAAAACAACACAGTTGAAAATGATTTATGTGGAACAATTAACACTAAAACTTTCGAATTTGAAAAGCTAACAACATATGCTTCTAACAACAATTTAGGTTTAACAATAAAAAATCCTGGTTTAACACCAGTGCAACAAATTAACGATGCAACACTAGATAATTCAAGCAATAATGTTTTAATGATTGGCAACAAAAATGTAACATCACAAAATTATAAATCAGACACATTCTCATTAACAGCATCATCATACTATAAAATTTCTGTGTTGGTTAACACACAATTTGTAAAACCAGTTAACGCACAAGAAAACACAGGTGCACAAATTAAACTTGAAAACAGCACTTTCACAACTTTAAACATTACAGACATTAACACAAACGGTGAGTGGCAAAGAATTAACCTATATGTTCACACTGGAACAAACTTTACCGATTTCACATTAACTCTTGGGTTAAATAACATTCAAGGTTTTGCTTTCTTTGATGATGTTTACGCCTTCACATCAACAGAAGAAGAATATAATGCAAACAAAGGAACAAACGAATTTAAAGTTAATTTAAATGTTGAATCAAACGATAGTTTTGATTTGCACGACAATTCATCTTCTGCCCTAACAACAATTTACAACTGGGAAGCAACAAATCACACCGAAATTGATTCTGTTACCTATGGTGCATTAGACACAAGTAAAGATGTTTCAATAGTTTTTGCAGGAATTAATAACCCTGGTGCAACAACTGGAAACAGTGTTTTAGCAATTTACAGCAATGTTGACACACACTTTACCCTAAAAGCATCACAACCAATTGATTTAAGTGTTGATAGTTATTATAAAATAACTGTTAGAGTTAGAACAATGAACATCTCACAAGAAGAAAATAAATATGATGAAGATGGTAATTTAATTGACTTTGGTGCAACCATTTCTCTTGATGGATTTGATAAATCATTCACAGCAATCAACACCGAAAAAGATGATATTGATGGTTATGCAACCTACACTTTCTACATTAAACCAACCGAAGATAGTCAAACCTATGTAACATTAGGCCTTGGTGGCGAAGATAATTTGGCAAGTGGATATGTGTTCTTTGATGATGTTGTTGTAACAACAATGGAAGAAGCAGCTTACAATGAAGGAATATTAGATCAAAGCAAACGAACACTTGTACTTTCAGAAAAAGCACCAGAAGATAGTGCTGAAACCGAACCAGAAGAATTCACTGGAAACGAATTTAATTGGTATATTGTTCCATCAATTCTTTTAAGTTTAGCAATTATAATTGCAATTATTGGAACATCTGTTAGAAAGTTTAAAATCACAAAAACTCCAAAAATTAAAACCAAATATGATCGTCGCAAAACAGTTGAAGTTGATTTAAACAAACGTGAACGTATTGAACTAAGAAATGAAATTATTAAAGAGTTAAATGCTGAATATGGTGAAATTGAAAATGAAATTAAAAAATTAGTTGATGAATTTGACCTAGAAAAAGCAAAATATGAAAAACTTCAACAAGAAAAATTAAAAGCATACGAAGAAATTAAACAAGCAATTATAATCGAACGTGAAAAAGCAACTCGCGAATATAACGATAAATTAAATTCAGAAGAAAACTTAACCGAACAACAAAAAGCAAAATTTGAAAAAGAATTTAAAGCTTACATTACCAAACTTGATAAACGTGCAGCAGATGAAGCTAAAAAATATGGTAAGAAAGATAACGCATTAGAAGTTATTAAAGCTAAACACACTCAAAAAGTTAAAGTTTTAACTGAAAGACAAAAATATATCCAAGAAGAAATTGCTAGAATCGAACGTGAAATTGAAGAAATTGCAAAACAAGAAGAAATTATGTGGAATGAATATAGACGTGCTAAGGAAGAAGCTAAAAAACAAAAACTTGAATATTTAGCACAAAAACGTAAAGAAAAAGAAGAACAAAAAGCTAAAAAACATTCCGCAGAAAAAAATAATTCTAAAACTGAATCAACAGAAATAAATAATGATAACACAAATAGTTTAAATAATGATGACGTTAACAATGTTGAAATTGTTGAACCAGATTTAGATAATAAAGATTCAAAAAATAGCGATAATGAATAATAAAAAAACCATCGAAAGATGGTTTTTTTATTGTTAATTTTCAAGTACTTTAAAATATGCAACACGTTTTTTATGTTTAATATGTTCAAATTTTTCAACCATTTGTTTTCCAAAATCATCATAAATAATAGGATTTGTGTTGGTATATGAAATCTTATATTTTTTAAAACCTAATATAAGTTTGCTTGCAATTAAATCTTCAATGCCTTTATTCCTATTTTTTGGACTTACGCAAATAAACAATATTTCAGCATAGTTAGGTTTTTTAAATGCCTTTATCATTTTAAAACTTTGCATTGATAACAAACTACCCTTGCTTTTGTTAAGTTCATTTGCAATGCCAGGAATGGCTAACCCAAAACCAACAACTGAATTGTTTTTATCAACAACAACGCTAATAAAATCTAAATTAATTAAAAATTTAAATCTATTAATTAATTTTTCTTTTAATTTTGGAGTTATTGGAACTGCACCATAAACAGGCACATAACATTCATTAATTAAATCAAAAACTTGTGATTTATATTTTTTTAATAATGAATTTGCATTTTTAGTTTTAACATTTTCATAATCATCATTTGACAGTTGAATTTTAAAATCCTTCGGCTCAAAAATTTTACATTCAATAAAACTTGCTTCTGGCACATAACCACATTTTTCAATTAAATTTTTGTAATATGGAAAATTATATTGAGTAATAATGTTGCCAGATTTTGAAAAATCACTGACCTGAATACCAATTTTTTCTAAATCGTTAAATCCCATTGGCCCATGAACAACATTCATATTGTTTTCTTTTGCCCAATTTTCAACAGCTTCAAACAATGCTTGGGCAACTTCATAATTATTAATGCAATCAAACCTAGTAAATCTAACACGTTTTTGGTCAGTTTTTTCGTTATATAAATTGTGAATAATTGCACCAATTCTGCCAACCACCAAATTATTTTGCTTAGCTAAATAAAACACACACTTTTCATCTTGTGAATTGTTATTAAAAATTAGTTGTTCCGAAATTTTTAAATTTGGAACATAATATTTGCAATCTTTATATAAATTAATTGGAAAATTAACAAATTCTTTTTGTTCTTTTAATGTTTTAACTTCTAAAATACTTACCATATTTCACCAAAAAATGTAAATAACAAAAAATTATTTAAATTATAATTATATTTTATAGTTATAGTTTATTATTTTTTAAAAAATCAGTCAAATAATGAATGATTTAATTTAA
>CALWDV010000019.1 GCA_944376785.1 uncultured Clostridia bacterium
GGTGATAAATTAAACTTGGTGGGCAGAATTCAAAGCCGAGTTTATCAAAAGAAAATTGGAGATGAAATTCAAGAAAAAGTGGCATATGAAATTTCATTAAGCAAAATTGTTAAAGCAGAAGCAAATCAAAACTTGGTTGAAACCGATGTTTTAACATGTTCAAATAATTACTATGCAAACTAATAATTATTGGCTAATTTAAGGTGGTTTTTAGTGCTATGCAAAAATAAAAAAAAGGTGTTTTAACACCTTTTTTTATTCATTATCTTTTTTTTGTTTTTTATAAATTATTATTGAAATTATTAATATAACGAATGCAACACTTAAAACAATTAATGCACTAGTAAGCCCAGGATTAATATTGCTATTTAGTTTAATATGTTTGGTTAAAACATAGCCAGAAATTTGTTGTTTATCATCAGTTATAATTGTTATGTAAGTGTATTGTTTGTTCGCATCAAAATTTTCAACATAAATTTTTTGTTTGTTGTTTAGTTCCATAATTATTGATGAATTTTCATCTGGTGCAGAAAGTAGTTTTATAACCTCGTTGTTTGTTGTAATTATTTCTGCATTTAAGTCGGGAAGTGGTAATATATCAACACTGCCATATAATGTAACATCACTTGCATTAACATATAAAATTTTATTGTCGTTTGTTTTAACTGCATAATAATCGGAATTATCAATGCTTGTTAGTTCAAAGTTAACAACGTTAAGTTGTTCGTTTAATTTTGCTGTGCTATATGCAAAACTAACATCTTCATCGTGTAATATTGTTGGTAGTTTATAAAGTTTAATGATTTTATTAATTACAACAACTTTTTGTGGCTCATTAATTTGTGGTTCATTAATTTGTAAACTATCTTTTGCAATATAGCCATAATCAATTGTGTTATTATTATTTATCATAATATAGTAACTATTTTCAATTTCGCCTAGCACAAAAACCTTTGTGTTTTTGTTTAATTGTTGTTTAATTTCTGTGTTATAAGGAAAATTTGAAATGTAACAATCTTTTAAAATAACACCAGAGTTAATAATTGTGCTTGTTGGTTCAAAATTGTTTGAATTAAATAAATGTTCAAAATTAATTAAATCATTAACAAAATTGTTTGATTTTATTTTAATAAAATTTTGATTGTTATTATCAAAACATAAAATTTCGCCGTTATATTTATTAACTTTAAAACAAGTAATATTTTCAAAATTATAATTTAAAGTGGTTTCATTTTCTAGTGTGTTATTATTATTTTCAATTTTTGTTAAAGTATTGTTTGATAGAACATAAATATTGTTGTAATAATCAATTTCCAAATCATCAACATTATTTTCTAATGTTTTTGAAGTTAGCAATTTTTCATTGTCATATAACGAAATTTGGTTGTTGTTTGATATTAAATATGTTTTATTGTTTAAAATTTCTAATTTAGAATTTTCATTTATATTTAAATCACTAATTAAAACAGTTGAGTTTGTTAAGTTATTTTTTATTATGTTTAAGGTCTTATTTTCATAATTTAAAAAATAAACATTATTTAAACTATCAATTTTTAAATCGGCAATGTTGTTTCCAACTGTAATTTCAACAAAATTATTTTCTGTTTGTTTAACAATTTTACCATTTGAGTAAAACCAAAAATTTATGTTATCATTTGTTGAATAAAATTTTGGAGATTGAATGTTTTGTTCGTTATATTTAGAAATTGTTGTTATTTCGTTGTTGTTAATTAATTGAAGACGATTATTAAATGTGTCGGAAATTAGCAAAGTGTTTGAATTAACTAAACTAAAATCATTAATATCATTAAAATAACCATTTTCAAAACTTTTTGATGCAACAACAACATTTGTTGGAACAAGTTGTTCGTTGTTTAAGTTAAAACATTGAATATTTTTGTTTATTGAATCGGCAATATAAATGTTTTGATTAAAAACTTTAACATCTGCAAAATTTGAAACTTCACCTAAAACAAAACTTGGATTTTGTGTTCCATAAGTTGATTTTTGTGTTATAACATTCATTTCATTGTTGTTTTCTTTTAAAATTGTGAAAGTTTGGTTAAGATGTGAAATTAACAAAAAAAATGTTTCATTGTTAATTTCTAAAATTTCAATTTGAGAGCAATTCAAATAATTAAAGGTTAGTGGAGTGGTTGCATTTGTTAAGTTGCTAATTTTAATTAAACCAAAATTTGAATCGTTTTGAGTTATAATAAAGGTGTAATCTTCGTTTAAGCAAAGTGCCACAACATTTTGAGAAAAATCTTTACTAATTTGATTTTCAATTTCTAATTTGCTGTTAATTTTAACAAAATTTAATTTGTTGTTATATGTGTATGAAATAAATAAACAATCATTTTTTTCATATACATTATAATTATCGCAAACAAAATTTGCGTCGGTAAGCTCTATTTCATTATTATTTTTTAAAATTTTTAATTGGTTGTTTGTTTTTAAAACAACATAATTTTGAGTTTGTTTAATGTCTGTAACATTTTCGTAATTTAGTTTTGAAATCAAATGTGTTTCAAAATTATATGAAAAAACGTTGTTGTTATTAAATATTACATTTGAGTTTGTTATTGCAAAATTCTTAATTGCTCCAACATTAATTTGGTTTTGATTTTCAAAAAAGGTTACAACTTCTGTTGTTACATTTTGTTCATTTTCATTTGCAAAAACTTTGGTGTTTCCACCAAATAAAGTTGTTGTTGCTATTAATAATGCACCAATTAAAAATTTTTTCATTAGTTTTACCTGTTAATTATTTATAATATTACTATTATTTAGTATATCAAAAATAAAATAAAAATACCATTAAAAAAGATATTGCAAATAACATAAAATTTTGCAATTTTTTATTTTTTTTAATTAATATGACAAACTGTTGTCACATTATGGGTGATAATATAGAACAAATGTTTGATAAAATGAATTAAATCGACATTATTTTATAAAATTTTACAAAATTAGCATTTTTTTACAAAAATATGACACATTTTTTTGACTTTTAAAAAAGTGCTAACTTAAAATAAGGGCAGTTATGCCAAAGGGGGAAAATTAATGAAAAGGAATTTAGAAAATGAATTGTGGGGTAAAACATTATTATCGCTTTATAGGCATTTAGAAACAATGGCTAATTCTATTGATAATTTAATTAAAAGAATTGGTATTAATTCGGCATTTAATCACACGGTTTATAATTCAACCATTTTAGATGCAAACAAAATTATTGAGTTAACCGAAAGGAAAATAAAAATAATTAATTTAAAAGTGTTAACAGAAAAAGCATTAAATGGTTTAAGTGAAAAACATTTAAAAATTTTAATGTTATATTATGTTGACGGGTTAAACTATAAAAAAATTCAAGAAGTGCTAAACATAACACAAAGAACATTTTTTAGACGTAAAGAAATTGCTATTGCACATTTTACTAATAAGTTATGTGAACAAGGGTTTGATTCTAAAAAATTGTTTAATTATTTAAAAAATGAAAATTGGGTTAGAAACACTTATTTTCAAATTATAAACAGCACTGCAAACTACTATAATAATAGTTGTAAACCATCAAATAATTTTAAATTGTTAAAACTGGTTTTGAACGATTTTAATGAAGTTTGTTCAAATAATTATTCATTTTTTTAGTTACAAATTTTCATCAAAAAAGTTTGCTAAATCTTTAACATTTGGTTTTGTGGAATTTGGTTTAGTTTTAACATTCAAACTTTTTTTAGGAATGTATAATAGCAATAAAATTGCAACACAAGGAATTAAAGTTACAAAAATTATTGCAATGCAACTAACATTGCTAAGTGGATTAATTTTAGAAAATGTGTTTCCGGTGTAAATGCTAACACTTTCTTTGTTTTCCACAATTGGAGTTATTGAATTTGTGTAAGCTGAATAAACATATCCAATTTGACCATTGTAATTTGTTAAATACCAAATTGAGCCTTTAAAATCAACTGCTTCTTCACCAATAATTTTACCAATATATTTTAAATTTTTTGTGTTAGACGGAATGATTGCAAGGGTGTTATCAATTACTTCTTTGTTTGTTGGTGAACTTCTTAAATAACAATTTGTTGAGTTGGTGGAAAATGTTATGTTTTGTGGATATGGCACAAGGGGTGTTTCATTCACAAGTGTTATTTCTTCCTTTTTCACAAAACCTGTTATTCCATTATATTCAACTTTATAAAATTCACTATTGTAATTATTTAAAATTTTAACAAAATAACTTTTTTCAATTAAGCACCATTTATTTGATGTTGAACTAAACTCGACACTTTTATATAGATAAGTGTTTGAGTTTTTTATTTGTGCAAATTCTGGTTTGGAACTTGCAAAAACGCTATGTTTATTATTAAAAATTTCAACAACTAAAAAAGTTATGACAAAGCAAGTCATAACAAGTTTTATTAAGTTGTTTATACTAATTTTTTTCACATTATTAGTATAAACCTTTTTTGAAAAAATAAAAAAATTTTGTTTTTGCTATTTTTGGCATAAAAAAGGAAAATATGAAAAATAAAGAATTAAAAGCAGAATTAATAAAAAAATTAGATGATATAACAAAAGAAATTTTAAGACGTAAAAATAATGACAAATTAAAGTATTACAACACAGGCGAAAAAAAGCATTTAAAACAAATTGAATTTCATAAGTGCACCAAAAAAAACAGATGGGTTTTTGGTGGTAACAGAAGTGGCAAAACCGAGTGTGGTGCTGTTGAAACTGTTTGGTTTGCGTGTGGTATTCATCCGTTTAAAAAAAATAAAAAGAATGTTTCGTGTTGGGTGGTTAGTTTATCTAGTCAGGTGCAACGTGATGTTGCTCAAAGCAAAATTTTATATTATTTAAACCCCGATTTAATTGTTGATATTATTATGTCGCAGGGTAAAAAAGAAGCACCATATTTGGGTGTTATTGACACAATTATTGTTAAAAATGCACTTGGTGGCACAAGCAAAATTGGTTTTAAAAGTTGTGATCAGGGCAGAGAAAAATTTCAGGGAACTTCGCTTGACTTTGTTTGGTTTGATGAAGAACCACCTTTTGATATATACCTTGAATGTAAAATGAGAGTGTTAGACCGTTGTGGCGAAATTTTCGGAACAATGACCCCACTTAAAGGATTAACTTGGGTTTATAACGAAATTTATTTGAATGAACATAACGATGATGAAGTTTGGTGCGAATTTATGTCGTGGGAAGATAACCCTTTTTTAAATAAAAAAGAAATTGATGCACTTTCAAAAACATTAAATGCCGACGAATTAAATGCTAGAAAGTATGGCAAGTTTACATCGTTTGGTGGATTGGTTTATAACGAATTTGATGAAAACTTGCACGTTATTGAACCGTTTAATGTTCCAACCGATTGGCAAGATATTTTAAGCATTGACCCAGGTCTTAACAATCCACTTAGTTGTCATTGGTATGCTTGTGATTATGATGGTAATGTTTATGTGGTGGCAGAGCATTATGAAGCAAAACGTGATATTCAATATCATTCAAAAAAAATAATTGAAAAATGTGAAAGTTTGAATTGGAAAAAACACACAAATGGGCAATATTTAGCACTAATTGATAGTGCTGCAAATCAAAAAACTTTAAATGGTGTTAAAAGTGTTGCAGAACTATTTTATGATTTTGGAATAACTGTTAACACAAAAGTTAATAAAGATTTATTTTCTGGAATTCAAAGAGTTAAAAGTTATTTTAAAAATGCTAATGGAGAACCAAAACTTTTCATATTCAAAACTTGTGTTAATTTAATAAGAGAGTTAAAAGGTTATTTTTGGTCAGATGCTGACGTTCCAATTAAAAAAGATGACCACGCCTTAGATGAACTTAGATATTACATATTAAACAGGCCAGATGTTCCTTTAAGAAAAGTTGAAAAAACAATTATTCAAAAAGATAAAGAACGATTAATAAAAAAATTAAAGATGGCAAAATATGGAACTTAACGATAAATTAAAAGAAACTTTAATTAAAAAGGCAACTGGTTATAAAGTGAAAGAAAGCGTTTATGAATATGGAATGAATGAAGATGAAATTAAACTTGTTAAAAAAAAGGTGTCAACTAAATATTATCCACCTGACTTAACGGCAATTAACATATTGTTAAACGAAAAACAAACAGATTTAAAAAATTTAACTAATGAAGAATTAGAAGAAGAAAAAAATAGGTTATTAAAATTAATTAAGGAGATAGATGATGGAAATTAAAAAAATTTCTAGTAAGCTTAAATGTGAAATTTCAGGTTGTAAGAATTTGGCAGATTATTCAATTTCAACATCTGACAATTCAAAATATAATTTAAACATTTGCGAACATTGTTTGCGAGAAATTAACAAACTTTCAAGCAAAATGTTCACACCAAAAAGCATTAAAAATGTTTATCAAAAAGGGGGATTTAGTGGTGAAAATAAATGAAAATGATGTTTTAGATTATTCCGAACTTGCACAGGAAATTATTGAAGATTTTAAAACAAGGCAAGAAGAAAGAAAAAGATTTGAAGCAAATTGGCAATTAAATATTAACTTTTTTGTTGGAAATCAATATTGTGCAATAAATTCAAACAATGAAGTTGTTGATTTTGAAAAACAATTTTTTTGGCAGGAACGAGAAGTTTACAATCACATTGCACCCATTGTTGAATTAAGATTAAGTAAATTAACAAAAGTTAGACCAAGCATGACTGTTATTCCTTTTTCAGATAGTGATAACGACATTAATTGTGCAAAAGTTAGCAAAAACATTTTAAAAGCATCAAGTTATAAACTTAATTTAAGCAAAATTATAAGTGAAGCAACAGTTTGGAGTGAAATTTGTGGAACTGTGTTCTATAAGGTTAGTTGGAACAACTTTAAAGGTGACACTTTGGGAATTGATGAAAATGGCAATGAAATTATGGAAGGTGATGTTCAAATTGATGTGGTTAGTCCTTTTGAAATTTTTCCCGATAGTTCAACATATGCAAGCATTGATGATTGCAAAAGCATTATGCATGTTAGAGCATTCCACGTTGACACAATAAAAGATGTTTGGGGTGTTGAAGTTGAAGGAAAAGATGTTGATGTTTTCACACTTGAAAATGCAAACCTAACTGGTGGGCTTGGGTATTTTGGCAAGGTTAGTAAAGCAGGAAAAACTATTAAACATAATTCAGCATTAGTAATTGAAAAATATGAATCACCAACAACAAAATACCCATTTGGCAGATTAATTATTGTTGCAGGTGACAAGGTTGTTTATGTTGGCGAACTTCCATATGTTAACAAAAGCGAAAACAAACGCGGATTTCCTTTTGTTAGCCAATGTTCAATTGTTAATCCAAATTGCTTTTGGGGTGGAAGTGTTGTTGAAAGATGTGTGCCAATTCAAAGAAGCTATAATGCAATAAAAAACAGAAAGCATGAATTTTTAAACAGGCTTAGCATGGGTGTTATGGCTGTTGAAGATGGTTCAATAGATACCGATAATTTAGAAGAAGAAGGAATGGCTCCGGGTAAAATTTTGGTTTACAGGCAAGGAGCACAAATTCCAAGGTTGTTAAGTTCTGGTAATGTGCCAACCGATTTTAACTATGAAGAAGACAGGTTACTTAATGAATTTTTAACTGTTAGTGGAGTTAATGATTTGTTACGTGGTAGCAGTTTATCAAGCAACGTTAGTGGTGTTGCATTAGAACTTATGATTGAACAAGACGAGGCAAGGTTAATTTCTAGTGCAGAACAAATTAGAGAAGCAGTTAAAGAAATTAGTAAACACATTTTAAGGTTATATAAACAATTTGTTAATGGCAAAACAAGTTCTAAATTAATAAACAACAATGGAACAATAGAAATGTTTTATTGGAACAGGTCAGACATTAACTCTGATGATGTTGTTTTTGAAACTGAAAATGAATTAAACGAAAGTTTGGCTCAAAAAAGAAATATGGTTTTTGAAATTTTTAATTCAGGTCTTTTGCATGATGAAAATGGAAAATTAAATAATTCAATGCGTTATAAACTTTTAGAACAACTTGGTTTTGGAATTTGGGAAAACACACAAGATATGAAAACTTTGCAAATTAAAAGAGCAAATAAAGAACATATGCAACTTTTAGAAACTTCTAAAATGGAAATGCCAAAAGAAATTGATGACCACGAGTTGCACATTAACGAACACACTTGTTTTATGCTTGGAGAAGAATATGAAAAAGCATTAAAACACAACAAAAATTTAGAAAACGAAATTTTAAATCACATAAGAATGCATAAACAATTTATTGAAATAACAAAAACAAATGTTGAGGAGGTAGGAAATGAATAAAGAACAACCAGAAAGTGAAGTATCGGGCACTGTTTCAGCGGAAAGTTTTGGTTTTGATGCGACGGATATCACTTTGGGCTCTTTAAACAAATTTAAGGACGTAAAAAGTTTAGAAGAGGCGTATGTAAACTTGCAGTCCGAATTCACACGTAAGTGTCAAAAACTTAGTGTGCTTGAAAAGGAAAATTCTAAAATTGTTGAAGAAAACAATAGCTTAAAATCAAAGCAAAACAATTTAGAACCTTATTACGAAAAACCTGAGTGGAACGAAATTGTTAAAAACTTTTTAAAAGAAAATTCTTCTGCTCAAAATTATGCGTCAGACATTATGAAAGTGTTAATGGAGGATAAAGTTTTAGCAAGTATGCCAAACTCCCTTGAACTAGCATTTAATAAAGTTAAAGCATCAAAATATAAATCGGAAAAAGAACTTATTGCCGATAGAAATTTTATTAATGAATATGTTTTAAATAATGAAGAAATTAAAAAAGAAATAATTTCAAACTATTTAAACAGCATTAAAAAAAATAAATCGCCTCAGTTAATTAACACATCAAAAACTGGTAGCGTTGGTGTAACGCCTCAAAAAAAACCAACAACATTAACCGAGGCAAATGAATTAGCAAGAAAATTATTTAATTAACAGGAGAGGTTATGGTTACATTAACAACAGCAGAAAATGCATTAAAAACTGTTTATTTGGGAGTTGTTTCCGACCAATTAAACATTAACTCAAACCCACTACTTGCAAAAATTAAACAAAGCACAGCAGATGTTTGGGGAAAGGAAATAAGAAAATTAGCACCATTTGGAATTAATGGTGGAATTGGAGCAGGAACAGAAGATGGAAATTTGCCTTATGCAAACGGAAATAATTATGTTCAATTTATTAGCACTTTAAAAAACCTATATGGCACAATTGAAATTTCAGACAAAGCAATTAGAGCAAGTGAAAACAATGCCGGTGCGTTTGTTAATTTGCTTAATGCTGAAATGGAAGGTTTAATTAAAGCAAGTAACTTTAATTTAAGCCGTATGTTATATGGTGATGGCTCTGGATTATTAATTAAAAAATATGTTCATTCAACAAATACAAATTACATAACAGCAACCGAAAATGATAATGTTAGAAATTTTATGGAAGGAATGATTGTTGGCATTTTTAATGTTAATGATGAAGATTATAAAAATGGTTTTAACAAAATAAAAGTAACAAAAGTTGATAGAGAAAATAACATTGTTTATTTTGACAAAGCTTATGGTGGAACATTAGATTGCAACGAAGATTTCTTTGTTATTCAAGGTTCATACCAACTTGAAATTACTGGTTTAGGTAAAATTTTTGACAATTCTAGCACACTTTATGGCGTAAACAGGGTAGATAACCCTTGGATGAAAGCCTATGTTAAAGATTCATTAGGTGAATTAACCGAAACAAAAATTCAAACTGCCATTGATAATTTAGAAGAAGTTACTGGTTCAGTTGTTGATTTTATTACCTGTTCAAGTGGAGTTAAACGTGCATTTCAAGAACATTTAAGCACCTATAAACGTAATATTGATGTTATGGAATTAAATGGTGGTTATAAAGCACTATCATACAATGGCATTCCACTAATTTCAGACAGATTTATTGAAAGTGGAACAATGTATTTGTTAAATTCAAAAGAATTCACATTGCATCAATTATGCGATTGGCAATGGTTAGAAGGTGATGAAGGCAGAATTATTCGTCAAACTGCTGGAAAACCAACTTACACTGCAACTTTGGTAAAATATGCAGATTTAATTTGTGATAAACCTAACGGACAAGCAAAACTAAGTGGCATAACAGTTGCTTAATAATAATTTTTTAAGGTGTGAAATTCTCACACCTTAAAAATTTTTTTAAAAGGATTTTTATGAAAATTTTAATAAAACATGATGTTTTTAACATAGCTAACAGAATTAAACAAATTAATAAAAATTATTTTATTGTGTTCAATAAACAAACAAATAAGTTTGAAGTTCACAACAAAACATTAAAAAACACTTTATGTTTAGTATTGCCATTTAAACAATTAGATGTAAGAACTTTAACCTATGTTTTAAAATCGGAAAAAATTGATGAACAATTTTTGGAAATTGAAAAAAACAATAAAAAAATTGAAAATTCTAATTCAAACAAAATTAAAGATAAAATTACTTATCAGTTAAAAGAAATTTATAACTATGCCAATAAACAATGCACAGATTTTAACGGCGAAGCTTTTAAGTTTGAATGGTGTTAAAGGAGGGAGTATGATTGTTGAAGAAGTGATTAGAATTGCTTCCACATATTTGGGGTTAACAGATTTATTGCAAACCACATTACTTGGTGGAAGTGCAGAAGCAACCGATGAACAAATTGTTGAAATAAACACAATGATCACTTGTTGTAATTTGGCTGTTAATCAGGTTGCAAGTGAATATTTAACTTTAAAAAATAAAACAAAAATATCTTCTGACACAGGAGTTATTTATTATTCAAGAGTTTCAAGCAATGTTATTGTTGATATTTTAAATGTTAAACAAAATGGAATTAATGTTAGTTTTGATTTAAAAACCGATAGATTAGAAACAGTGGGTGGAGAAGTTGAAATTGAATATGCTTATCAACCAAAAATGAATATGAGTTTAAGTTCTAATATTGATTTTAACAATTTTAAATTAAATTCAAGAGTTTTGGCGTATGGTGTTAGTGCAGAATATTGTTTTATTAATGGCAGATATGATGATGCTGCTGTTTGGGAAAATCGTTTTACAACATCACTAACAAACATTAACCGACCAAGAAGAGAAGTTAAAGTTAAAGAAAGGTTGTGGATTTAATGGTTAAAAAAAATGAATTAAAAGGCAAAACGGTTTCATATAAAAAATTAAATTATGCAAATTTTTTTAATGGTATTAATGCTGATTATGATGAATTTATTTTGCCAATTACATATTCAGTTAACACATATAATTTCAAATTTAACAATGGAGCATTAACAACTGGGCTTGGAATTAATACACTTTATTTTCCTGCTTCGTACACTCCGGGTGATAAAACAATGAGAAAAGTTGAATTTGATGGCTATGAATTTAAAGCTTGTTGGCTATATAGGAAAGAGGGCGTGAATCCAATTATTGGGCAACCCGATGTTTATTATGAAAATTTTTTAATTGTTCAATCGGTTGAAGGAAATTTTTATTTTATTGATATTTGCTCAACAATAAATTATATTATGCAAATTAGGGGAATTAATTTAAGTGAAGTTCCTGAAGTTTTAAATTATAACCTAAATGGTGTTGATTCAGTTTTAATTTGTTCGCCAAGTGGAATGTGGACTTGGAATTCAAAAGAATTATTTGCAACAAAAGTTGAAAATGCTCCAAAAATAAAAAATATGTGTTTACATTATGAAAGAATTTTTGCAACAGTTGAAGATGATAGAAATCAAATTTGGTTTTCAGATGATTTAAATCCAACAAACTGGAATGTGTCGTTAAGTGAGGCAGGTTTTATTAAATTTAATGATGAACGTGGAATTGTTAACAAAGTGCTTAGTTTTAACGATTATGTTTATGTTTTTAGGGAATATGGTATTTCAAGAATTACTGCATACGCTAGTCAGGAAGATTTTAGTGTGACACAACTTTTTGTTTCAAGTGGCAAAATTTATGGTAAAAGTGTTTGTGTTTGTGGCGATAGAATTTTAATGTTAACTCAAAATGGAATTTATGCTTTTGATGGATATTCAACCACAAAACTTAATTTAAACATTGATACCATGCTTTTAGACGCACAAAATCAATTTGTTTGCAGTGCATATTGTAATGGTAAATATTACTTGGCTTGTAATTTAAATTTTAATGATGATAAAAAAATTTTGTGTGAAAATGGAAATTATTATAATAATGTTTTATTAGAACTAGATTTAGAAACAAACACATTAAACATTTTGCGTGGTGTTGATATTAGACATTTAAGTGCTATTACTGATGATAAATTATCAAAAGTTATTGCTTGTTATGTTGAAAATGGAAAATTTATTTATGGCGAAATTGGAAATTTTGGTCTTTTATATGAAAACAAATTACCAAAATGCTGGAAATCTCCATTTTCTGATTTTGGATATCCAGAAAAACAAAAAGTGGTTAAAAACGTTTATTTAAAATCTAATGTGCCATTAACAATAACAATAAGAACTGAAAAATTAACAAAACCATATTATGTAAAACCAAAAAACGGCCTTGTTTGTTTAAACACAATTATAAAAGGAAATTTAATTGCCATTGATTTTGAAACCGAAAGTGATAATTGTTACATTTCAAGCCCAACTGTTGTTGTGGGGTTAGTATGACAAATTTTGGTAAAATAGCTTATAACAAACTTGTTGATTTGAACCGGGAAAAAATGGTTGAAAATTATGGTTTTAATGGTAATGTTTTTAATTTAATTAATCGAAATTCTTTTAAAATTAACATTCAAACTAACAATGAGAATTTGTTTTTTAAACTTGATTTAAATAGTAATTCAAATTTGAAAGTTTATGTTAATTCAAAGTTAGAATTTTACGAAAATAATTGTTTAAAAACAGGTTTTAAGTTGTTTATTAGTAATAATGCAGAAATAAATTTTGTTTTTGAAAATGCAGAAAATTTAGAGTGTAATTTAACTGTTTTGGGAAACTATGCTTTATTAAATATGCCAGAAGTTGAAGTAAAAGTTTTTAATGATGAAATTAATGTAATTAAACAAAGTGAAAATAACTTCGCAATTTTTTCTGGTAATAATTGTGAAACAGTTTTAAATAACTATAACCAAAATGTTGGAACTGAATTTGAAGGGCAGTTTGTTGATATAGAAAAAATAGATAATGAAAAATTTGTGTTTTATAATTTTGATAATATCACAAATTTAAAAACTGAAAATAATTTAATTGTTTTGCAAAAAAAATTGCAGAAAAATTCAATAATAATTAATAGTCAAATTAACACAGCAAATTTTGTTTGTTTAAATGTGATCAACAATCAAATTAACATTAGTTTAATTTGTAAAGATGGCACAATTTTAGATGAAAATTATTATTTATCACCAAAAATAAATGGAAATATTATTAAATTAATTAAAATAAATAACAGGTATAACAATAGTTTAAATTTTGGCTTAATTGATAGTAATTTTAACACTTACATAGTACTATGCAATTTTAATGACACTTTAAACATTTTTGAAATTTTAGGATTGCAAAATTTGGGAATAGCAACATATTTAAATTTAATGCAAACAACTTCAAACGATTTTGAAATTGCATTAAAAAATAAGAATGAAATTAAGCATAAAAAATTTACTTTTACTTCAAATCCAAAAACGTTTTGTTTTAATTTTTGTGAAACTTTTAATAATGTTTCAAAAATACATTTAATAAACAGCACAGAAAAAATTTTTAATTTTAATAATAATTTAATTTTAAATTAATTGGTTTAGTTATGATATTAAATAAAAAAATTTTAAATAGAATTAAGCAATTTAATTATAGGCAACTAATTTTGGGAGGTTTGCAAATGAATAGTTATAAAATACCAGAAGATATTACAAACAAAGTGAAAAGTATTAACGACGAAGAAAAAAATAAGAAAAAATTGGAAGAAATTTATTCAAAACTAGATAGTGTTTCAAATAAATTTTCAAACTCAAACTCTGGGAGTATTCCAGAAAAAATTGAACTTGAAAAAATGGAGTTTGAAATGCCCACTGATGAAGAAATTAAAACAACCAGCGAAAACTCTTTAAAGGAATATAAAAATTCAAACATTAGTAACATTGAAAACGAGTTTAAGTTAAAAGAAGATGAATTAAACGCAAACAAAACAGATGTTTTAAACACAACAAATCAAGCAAAGGAACAACTAAACACTTATTACAATCAAGCAATAGAAAATTCAGAAAATCAAGCGTTAAAAAGAGGACTTAGTAGAAGCAGTATTGTTATAAATCAACTAGATGCTTTCGAAAAAGACAAAATTAACGACTATAAAGCATTAGATGAAAAATTGAATTCAGATATTAATGCAATTAATTTTGAACTTAATGCGCTTTCTGGCGAAAAACAAACAGCATTAAATAATTTTGATATTACATATGCTGTTAAATTGCAAGAAAAAATTAATTCATTAACACAAGAACTTAATGAAAAACAAAAAGAAGTTATTGAATATAATAACGAGATTGCATTAAAAGAAGCAGAGTTTAACAAAGATGTTGATGAACTTAAAAACGAACTTGCAAACACCGATTGGGATAAGGCAACCGATTTAGTTGAACTTTATGGAAAATATGGCCCAAATGTTGTTGAAAAAGTTAGAGCAGATGAAGTTTATAACACTGCAAAAACTTTATTAAACAATTTAAGTGCAAATGAAATTCAAGTTGTTTTAAATGATGAAGGATTTAAAAAACGTTTGGGCACAAATTATGAAAAGTTAGTTTTGGAATTTTCATAAAATGTGGGAAGAAATTTTTAATTTAGCATTAAATAATGGCTTGTGGGCTGTTTTGTTTTTAGCACTTTTAATTTATCAATTAAAAGATTCAAAAATTCGTGAAGAAAAATATCAAAACACAATTACTGAATTAAACAAAACTTTAAACAAAGTTAATGAAATTGATGAAAATGTTTCAAATTTAACTGAAAATATTATTGAAGTTGGAAAAAACATTAAACAAATTGAAAATAGTGTTGCAATTTTAACATCAAAAAAGAGAAAAAACACGGAGGAAAAAAATGAAGAAATACCAAACAACGGGATTTTGGATTAGTTTAACTGGTGCTGTTTTATTGGTTTTACAAAATTTGGGTGAAGCATTTGGTTTTAAAATAAATTCTAATTTAGTTAACACAATAGTTTCATCTGTTTGTGGAGTGTTGGTTGTTGTTGGAGTTTTAATACCAACAAAAACAACTGAAAATACTAATGAAATTGTTAATGAAAATGATAAAAATAACAACACTTATCAAAATATTGCTTTAAACGAAAAAAATATTAATAATGAAAATAATAGCAATGATGAAACTGTTTAGTAAAAAAGAGTGTGAATTTCACACTCTTTTTTTTGTTTTTCATAAAACACAAAAAATAAAATTGAAAATTTAAAATAAAAACAAAAAATAATTAAAATTAAAAATTTAGCAAATAATTTGTATTATGTTTTAATTTTATATATAATAAATAATGTAATTGGATATATATGAAAAATTTTATTGAAACTATTAAATATATTGGTAAAAATTTAATATTTGTTATGGGCTTTGCAATTTTACCTGCTTGTTTTGTGGGTGGATTATTGCAACCTTTTTACATAACTAACTTTTTAGTTGACTATAAAAATTTGAAAATTGAAAGTTTTTTAGATATTTTAAAACCATTGTTTGGTGCTAGTTGGGTTGATGTTTTAAATTGGGTATTATCTTTTATAATTATTATTTTGGTTTTTTCTGCTTTCATTGGAAACATAGAAAATCATTTTAGAAGTGGAAAATTAAATTTAAGTTCCACAATGGGTTTTGTTAACAATTCAATTTTAAGTATGATAGTTTACGCAATAATATTTTTAATTGGCTATGTTGTTGTTAAATTTTTACTTGGTTTAATTATTTTTATTTTACACATTGTGTTTGGCAGGTTAGGTTTAGAACCAACAATGCTTTTATATGTTATTAGTGTTATTGTTAGTTTAGTTGTTTTGTTATTTTCTGGTTATTTGTTTTCATACATTTTAATTGCAATGCCAGACACTAACATTTGTGGCTATTCAGTTGCAACAAGTTTAAGTGATGCAAGTGATTTAATTAATAAAAACATTTTTAAAACATTGTTTTTAGTTGCTTTACCATTTTTGTTTGTTATTCCTTTTGTTTGCTTAGGGCACATATTTAATTTTGAAGCAATAAGCAGTGTTATAAGTGTTTTAATTTTATTTATGTATTATCCAGTTTTAGGATACACAATTTATTTTGATTATTCTAGACTAGAAAGATATGACAATATTAAAAAATATTATTATAAATAATTAAATTATAAATAATTAATTGGGATTTATTATTATGATGTACAAAGACACTTTTAAGTTAATACTTTCAAATTTTCATTTGGTATGGAAAATTTTAACATACATTGTTTTTTCCACACTTTGCATAATTGGTTTGGCATATGCTTGTAGTTTACCAATTTTAAATGTGCTAGAAGCTGAAGGTGTTTTGGTGCAATTTAAAGATTTGTTTATTAATTTTTCACAATCTTTTAATGTTTATGAATTACTTTATAATAGTGTAACATTCATTGAAAA
>CALWDV010000020.1 GCA_944376785.1 uncultured Clostridia bacterium
TTGTGAGAATCTTTTTCACAAATAATATCAGCATCAATTTCAAATTTATCCTTTAATTCGGTAAATTTAACCACTTCAACAGCAATTCCATGAGGTATTTCTTCTTGAAGTAACCAAAGCCCTTTTTCTCTTATTATTTCAGAAATCATAAATCTTTCCGACTTATCTGTGTACTGATCATCATCAAAATATTTTATTGTGTCGGTTAAATATTTTTTAATTTCATTAACAACAACATCAATATTACGTTTTTTAAATGATGAAACAGGAATTATGCTTTTAACAAAACTTAACTTATTTAATTCGGCAAGTTGTGGATATAGTTTTTCATAATTTGTTAAATCGGTTTTGGTAACAATAAGCATTAAGTTTTCCACACCATTAAAATCGTTAATAAAATTAATATCTTTTTGTTTAATTCCCTTAGCACCATCAACACAAAGCAAAACAACGTCAACACTGTTTTTAACACTTTTAACACTTTTTTGCATAAATTCATCCAACCTATTGTTGGCAACATTTATGCCCGGAGTGTCAGTAAAAACAATTTGACATTCATCATCGTTATAAATGCCAATAATATTATTTCGGGTTGTTTGAGGTTTTGGTGAAACAATGGAAACTTTTGTTCCTAAAATTGCATTTAACAATGTGCTTTTTCCTGCATTTGGCTTACCCATAATTGCAACAAAACCACTTTTAAAACTCATAAAATTCCTCCTTTGATTGTTGTTTTTTATGTAAAAATTTATGTATTTTTAACTAATATTTTGCATATTTATTCATTTTATAAACTTAACTTAACCCAACAACTTTTAAAATTTCTTCTTCTTTTTCACGCATTAATTTTTTATCTTCATTTGTCATATGGTCATAACCTAACAAATGAAGCAAACCATGAACACTTAAATAACAAATTTCTCTGGTTTTAGTTGTTCCAAATTTTTTTGATTGTTGAATGCAACGTGGAACACAAATAACAATGTCGCCAAGCATAATATTCCCTGTTTCCGGATTAATATCATATGGAAAATTCTTTTTAGAAATTTTTTTATCTATTATTCCAGAATTTTCTGTTAACAATGTTGGATACGATAAAACATCTGTAACCTTATTAACACCACGAGTGTTTTTGTTTAATTTTTTTATTGACATTTTAGAAACAAATGTTAAATTAAGCTCAATGTTTGAACATGAAATTTTTAAAACTTTTTCTGCACTATTTAGTGCATTAACAATATTAACCAAGTATTTTTTTGCTTTTTTTTCATTTTTTAAATTAATTATCATAGTTTATCCTTTGATTTCAACTTTTATTTTTAAATAAGTATTAACAAAATATGTTTTGTTAGAATTAGAAATTATTGTTTCTTCACTTAAAACCTGAGCATTTTGTGGCAATTTTGAATATGCAAGTTCTTTACTTTGTTTAATTAAATTTTCTTTGTTTTCTTCAAAATTTCGGGTTATAACTTCCTTTTCTGTTTCATAAAAAACAGTTCTGTTAAGTTTTATTGGAAGAAAAAAATTTTTAAATATATATTCATTATACACACTTTTTTCATAATTTTCAAACTTTACTTGTGGAGAATTTGAAAATAATTTTACGCCATTAAATTCATAATTACTCCAAACAACCTTTTTCCCTGTTTTTTTAAAAATTTCTTCTTCTGTTTTAAACTCAATGTCACCAGTAATAAAAGCATCTCCTTGAATTTCGGCAATAGGTTTTAATTCTGTTACTTCTCCGTTTGTTAAAATGGTTTTTGGTTCAACCAAAACATCTCCCTTTTTCACAATATCTCCCACCTTAACTTTTGCAATTCCTTGGCTAACGTTTATGGAAGTTATTATCATATTATATTCTGCACAAATTGGTGAAACAATCTCTGAATTTGTAATTTTTTCTTTTATATTAATAATTAAATTGGTTCCTTTTTTAGCCACTGAAACCAAACTAACATCATTTAAATTTTGTTTTATATATTGTTCAATAGTTTCATTTGGAATTGTGTTTATTTTCCAAGTTTTAACATCAATTTCCTTTAATAAATTAACAACATCTTCTTTATTTATGTTTGTTGTTCCCAAAACATTAATTGTTAATGTTGTTTTGCTAATAATTAAAATTGTTAAAAAGGCAAACATTCCACCCAAGTATAACCCAATGTTTTTTAAAAAGTTGCCAACAAGAAAACCAATGTTATATGTTTTTAAAATTGTTGTTTTATAGTTTTTTAATAAATTTAATTTTTTTATTTTATAATAATTAAAAAAAGATACACCAAACTCACAAGTTTTATAGTTTGGTTTTTTTATGTTAAATAATCTTATATTATTTTTTTTTAATTCATTAAAAAATCTATCAAAATTAAGACCTTCAATTTTTAAAACATAACTATATTTTTTCATTTTTTTATTCCTTAGATGTGTAAATTTTATTAATATTACCAGTTATTACAACATCTTTTGTTCCCATTTCTGCAATGTTGAAATCTTTTCCTTCAATTATTACTTCATTATTTTTAATTTTAAACACTATTTTTTCATTTGAAAAATTTAAAATTTTAATAAAATTTTGGACACAAACAACTTTTGTTCCAATTAAATTTAATTTAAACTCATTAAACAAAGTTAACATATCTTCATCAACATGTTTTTTAATTTCATTTAATAACATACTTTCACCCAATTTTTTTATTATATATATATTAAACAAATTAAAATTTTATAATTAAATAACAAAAAAAACCGAGTTAATCTCGGTTTTCGTCTTTATCATCAATTTTTCCTAAGGCATTAGACATCATCATTATTTTCATTTTATTACTAACGTTTTTAAATTCTTCACCAACTTCACTATCTTCTTCAAAATTTTCTATTTGAATTTTTTCGTTGCTTAAATTTTCGTTGTGTGGAATATCTAATTGTGAAAGAATGGAAGAACTGTTTTCATGAAAATTATTATCATTTTCATCATCTTCTAAAACATGAACTTGTTGTTTTTTCTTTCCAAGAACTATTGCTTTATCTTCGTTTTCCATATCATTTGTAAGGTCCTGCATTATTTCACTATTTGAAACTTCCTTAAATGTTACATCGGAACTTTTATTAACATTTGCATTTTCATCATCTTGCATAAGCAAATTTTTTATGTAATTTTCCGATTTGTTAGAAACATCTTCCATTATTGTTTTAACTTCTTTTTTAGATATTTCTGGTTGCTTGTTTTCAGCTTTGTCACTTTCATCTTTTGGTTTATCTTCTGGTTTTTTATCTTTATTTGCTTTAATCTTTTTAGAATTATCTAAATAAATTATTCCAAAGGTTGCTATAAATAAAATAAGCACAATTAAAATGATGATTTCAGTTTTTCCCATTAACATTAATCCTTGTTGGTTTTATTCTTTTTTGTTGTTCTTTCACCACCACTTAAAGAATTTCTCATATTTGTGTCTGCCAAAATGTTTTGCATTTTATAATAATCTAACACACCAATGTGTCCATTCGAAAATGCAACTGAAATTGCTTTTGGAACTTCACTTTCAGCATTTAACAAATTTGCTCTCATTTCTTGTGTTTTTGCTCTCATTTCTTGTTCGGCAGCAATAGCCATTGCTCTTCTTTCTTCTGCTTTTGCTTGTGCAATTTGCATATCAGCTTCTGCTCTTTCTGCTTGAAGTTTTGCACCAATATTTCTTCCAACATCAATGTCTGCAATATCTATACTTAAAATTGTGAATGCTGTTCCACTATCTAACCCTTTGTTTAAAACGGTTTTACTAATTAAATCTGGGTTTTCTAAAACGTCTTCATGTGATTCAGCAGAACCAACTGTTGTTACAATACCTTCACCAACACGTGCAATAATTGTGTCTTCACCAGCTCCACCAATTAATTTGTTTATGTTACTTTGAACTGTAACTCGTGCTTTAACCCTAAGTTCAATTCCATCTTTTGCAACGGCAGAAATTTCTGGTGTTGTTATAACAACTGGATTAACACTTTGTTTAACAGCTGCCAAAATATCTCTGTTTGCTAAATCTATTGCTTTTGCAGTTTCAACAGATAAGGCAATTTTTGCACCATGTGCTGTTATTAATGCATCAACAACACGTTCAACATTACCACCTGCCATATAATGTGTTTCCAAATCATCAATAGTTAATTCAACACCAGCTTTTTTTGCGTTAATATAACTATCAACAACCATTCCAACTTCAATATGGCGAAGTTTCATTCCAACCAATCTTATTGCAGAAATATGTGCACCTGAAACCATGGCACGAATCCACACACTAATTGGCACAATACCAACAAAAATTGCAATAATAATAACAAAAAATCCCAAAATACCAAGCCAAACATATAATGCTGTGTTTGCATTTAACATACTTAACATAAGTTTACTCCTTTTGCTTGCATTAAGTTATTTTGTTTTTCCATTATTTCCATTAACACTATCTGCTTTTTTAACAAAAATTTTATCTGCTTGAATTTCAACTATTTGAATTTTTTCACCTTTTTCTAAAAATTCTCCATAGGTTGACGCTTCAAATGTTTCACCATTAAAACTAAATTTTCCTGTTGGTTTAAATTCTGTTGAAGAAAATGTGATTTTACCTAACATTTTTAATAGTTGTTTATTATCTTTTCCATAAGATGTTGAAATGCTGGTTTTATCTTCAATTAATGGACTATTTTTTATCAAACCAAATTTTGCTGAAATTAGCATTATAATAATTGATAAAACAACCAAACTTGCTGCTGATAAAATCATTATTAAAAATTGGTCAACTGTTGCACCCATTATCATTCTAGCAACAATTCCACCAACGGTGAAAATTCCACCCAATATTCCAAAAACTCCAAATCCAGGAACAAAAACTTCAACAATGCAAAGTAACACACCAGCAAGTAAAACAATCATTGGTATTGCACCATATCCATCAAATAAAGAAACAATATCACTCCACATAATATTCCTCCAACACCAAGTTAATACGTAACCACCACATTACAAGTAAAGTATATCATAACATTATAAAAAAATAAATACCTAATTTAATTTTTATATATATTGTATAAATTTTATATATTATAATATATATAGGTATTATATATAGTAGTTACAAAATTTAATTTAATTTTATTATTTCAAAATACAATTTAAAGCTAAAATTTTTAATTTATTTTATTAAAATGCACATTTATTACATTTAAAATGATATCTAAAAAAATGCAATATTTAAAAAAATAAAAAGCAAAAAGAGAGATTTAAATCTCTCTTTTTGCTAAGGTTAAATATTTTGGAAACAAAATTAGGGAAATTTGTTCCTGAAATATAGTAGCACAAATAACAAACATAAACAACAAATTATTTTAATTTTTTTGAAAATTTATATTGGTAAATTTTACCAAAAAAAAGAAACAGTGTTAACTGTTTCTTAATTTGTTTTTTATAATGCATTTTTCATATCGTCAACAACATCTTGCAAATCTGTGAAAATTTGACGAATATCTTCGTTATCGCTATAAACACCTTCACCTTTTGAATTTTCACTTTCAATAAGATTTTCAATGTCACGAATCAATTTTAATTTTTCACTCATATTATCACTATTTGTGAAATCTAATTTATTATATCTTGCTGTGATATCTTTTAAAACTTCTGACAAATCATAATCACCACTTGGTTCATCATAATATTCGTCTTCAATATAGTTGTCTAAATCATCACTAGTTGTTTGTTTTGGTTGAGAAACTGCTGGTGCAGGTTCTTCATCATCTTCAAAGAAAGAATCATAATCTTCCTCTTCTTCAACAGGTTCTGGTTGAACAACTGGTGCAGATTTAACAGCTGGTGCAGGTTTAACAAATTGATTTGAAGTTTGAACATTTTGTCTTTTTGGTGCAACATATTCTTCTTCATCATCTTCTTCTTCAACATATGTTGGTTGTGGTTTTATAGCAGCTTTTGCAACTTGTTTTGGAGCAACAGTTTTTTGTGCTTTTCTAACTGTTTCTGTTTTCTTTGATTTTGGTGTGTAGGTTTCTGCTTCACGATTAATTGTGCTTAAATAAATGTGTTCATCAAACATATGTGTGTTTAGTTCTTGATATTCAGTGTTAACATCAATAACAGTTTTTCCACATGATTTTAATTCAACTAATAGTGGAATTAAATCACCATCACCTGCAACAATGCAGAATGTGTCAATGTCTGGTTTGGTGTAATTCATTCTTACAGCATCAACAACAATTCTGTTGTCTAATTGGCTATAACGTTTTTTCAAACGCATAAATGGTGCTGTTTCATAACCATAATTAGTAATGAAATCACTTAAATATAAATGTTTTCTATCGTTGTAACCATAAAATTTGCAGTAAACAACTTCGCCATAGTTTTCTAGTTTTTGCATTAATTCATTAATAGCATCTTTGCTAACTTTAACGTTATCAACATCAATTAATAATGCAATTCTTTTTTCTTTTCCCATATGTGTCCCCTTATTTTTTATTATTTTCTCTTTTTGAATAAAACAAATATTGCTGAGCGTAGCCTGACAAATTACCATATATGTTTATAAATTCATTTCTAATTTGCAAAGCCGTTTTGATTTTTCCATTTTCATTAAAGTCACAATAAACTTTTTTAATCCATGTGTCAGTTGGAAAAACATCAGTTTTATGAAAACCATAAAGCAAAATACAATCAGCAACTTTGTTTCCAACACCCTTTAATTCAGTTAAATATTTGTTTGCTTCATTTGATGGCATATTATAAACTTTATCCAAATTAAAGCCATCAGCAATTTTTTGAATTGAACTAAATAAGTATTCATCTCGATAACCACATTTAATGTTTGTGAAAAATTGTTTTGGAATGGTTTTTAATTTTTCTAATGTTGGAAAAGAATAAAAACCATTTTTTAATTCGCCATAATTTTCACAAATTTTTTCAATAATATTTTTAATTCGTGGTATGTTATTATTTTGTGAAATTATGAAAGAAATTATTGTTTCCAAAGCATCTTGCTTTAAAATTCTAATACCTTCACCAAACTTAATTGCTTCTTTTACAAAACTATTCTTGCTTAGTTCACACTTTATTTTAGCATAATCTGTTAATAAATCAAAGTAATTTATGAAATAATTAACATCATCACAAATTATTTTTGTGCCATCTTTTTGACAAATTATGGTTGCTTTGTGGTTTAAAGTGTACACTTCATACCCTAAACTTGTTTTTTTAAATCTAAAAACTTGACCACATTCAAGCGTTTGTTCAATATTAAAATCAGGCGAAATTGGAATGAAAATTTCATTTTTATTAACTTGAAATTCCACAAAAAAATTCCTTTTAATTTATAAATAATATTCTTAAAAAACATTCAAAAATTTAATAATTTTTAATAACAATTAATAATATCACAAATTTAAAAAAATTTAAAGTAAAACTTAACAATAAAAAAATCGCTTAATAAAAAGCGATTTTTAATTAAACTATTTTTTTTCAGTTGGAACAACTGCAACTCTTTTCTTATCACGATTAACATGAGAGAATTTAACAACTCCATCAGTTAAAGCATAAAGAGTGTAATCTTTTCCACAACCAACATTTTCCCCTGGATGAACTTTTGTTCCTCTTTGTCTAACAATAATGTTTCCAGCAACAACTTGTTGACCATCGCTCTTTTTAACACCTAATCTTTTTGATTGGCTTTCACGACCGTTTTTTGAACTTCCTAATCCTTTTTTGTGGGCAAATAGTTGTATATTAATAAACATAATCTATTACCTCCAATTTAATGTAATTAGAGTAACCAGTTTTTAAGTCCTTTAAACTTTCAAGCATTGTTTCAAACAACACTTGTGCTTTGCATAAATTTTGGTTAATTGGCAACTCTATTAAAATGTATCCATCAACAGTATTAACAATTTTTGGATTTAACTTTAAAACCTTTTTTAGTCCCAAAGCACCAGATTGCAATATACTAGAAATTGATGCACACAAAATATCTTTTCCACTTTCCCCATATCCTGTGTGTCCAGTGGCTTCTATTTTAAAATAATTATTGTTGTTTTTATAAAATTTTATTGTTGTCATTTTTAACTACTTTATAGAAACAATTTTTAAAGTTGTGTAAGGTTGTCTATGACCTTGTGTGCGACGATAATTCTTTTTAGCTTTATATTTGAAAACAACAATTTTCTTGTCTTTACCATGTTCAACAACTTCTGCTTCAACAACAGAATTTTTAACTTGGTCACCAGCTTTAACTTTGTCGCCATCAACCAACATTAAAACTTTTAATGAAACTTTGTCACCAACGTTTGCATCAAGTTTTTCAACATTGATTAGTTCATCAGCAGAAACTTTGTATTGTTTTCCACCTGTTTCAACTACTGCGTACATTCCGTAATACCTCCTCTCTCCATACTCACTGTTATAGGCGGTTTAAAATTAAATTTAAACACTTAAAAAAATGCCCAATCCATGTGGAACAAACATACTTTATCATAATTACAAAACTTTGTCAATTAACAAATTAAAATTAAATAATATAAATTTTAAAATTATTACTAACTAAAAATAAATTGTGAATAAATTTAAATTAAAAACACACAACTAATAAAAACATTAAAGTGAGGAAATTTATGAATCAAACAACAAAGTTAATTAATGAGTTACATAAATCTTGTCGTGCAGCAATAGTTGGAATTGACAACATTAAAAATGAAATTCAAAATGAAAATTTAAAAAATTTAATCAAAAAACAAAATTCATATTATGAAAATTTTTCAAAAAAAATTAAAAAAATTGCAGTTGATTATGAATTCACACCAGATGATATTAACATCTTTATGAAAGCCAATAGTTTTATTGTTTCAAAAATGACAACTATGGCTAACGACCCCGACCATCAAATTGTTGAAACAATGATTAACGGAACAAAAATGGGAATTAAACAAATGGACGATATTATTTGTGAATATGAAGACGCTCACGAAAAAATTTTAAAACTTGCAAAAGAATTTAAAGAAAGTTTAGAAGAGTTTTTAAATTCTCTAAGAGAATTTATATAAAAAAAGGAATACTATTATTCCTTTTTATTTTTTTACCCAAATTAAGGTTACTCCACTATTTAAGTTATTTAAATGAGGATGAAGAATTAACTCTGGTTCCAATTTTGTTAATTCAAAATATTTTTCATTAACTTCGCTCCACTGTTCCCCTTTAATGTAATCAATAATTTGATGTTTATTTTTTAACATACGCAAACTTTTATTAACTTCTTTTTTTATTTCGCCACCTTTACCATGAGAGCCATAGCCATGAATTGCAATTATAACATTTATTTCACTTAACTTAGAAATTTCAATTTCCTTTTCTAGTTCGCAAACTGCAACATCTGGGAAAATGCTTTCCTTTAAATTTAGCACCTTAATCATTTTTCACCATAAAATAACTTACTTGTTTTATTCCATATGACTTTCTATCAATAAGTGAAAATCCTTCGTAATCAAACTCTTTACCTTTGGCGTGTTCAAAAATTATCATACCATTTTCGTTAAGTAGTTCTAGTTTTAAAATTAATGCCATTGCTTGTTCGCCATAAGTAGTTTTATATGGAGGGTCTAGAAAAATTAAATCAAATTTATAATTTTTGTTTGATAAAATTTTTAAACACTTATTATAATCACCTTGAATGATTGTGGCATTTTCTTTTAACGAAGCATTATTTTTTTTAATTATGTTAATGCTTTTGTCGTTATTATCACAAATAACAACTTCACTTGCCCCTCTACTTAACATTTCAAACCCAAAATTTCCTGTTCCTCCAAACAAATCTAAAACAGAGGCATTTGGAATGTCAAATTGAATTTTGTTACAAATTGCTTCCTTAACCATATCAGATGTTGGCCTAATGTTATCTGCTTCAAAACTATTTAAAATTTTACCTTTATATTTACCTGCAATAATTCTCATATAAAATATATTACCATAAACAACAAATTAAACAAATAAAAAACAGCAACTAATGTTGCTGTTTTTTTATTAATGTTTTAACAATTTTTATTCCAATAAAATCTTATTCATTCGTTTATGTTGAAATTTTAACAAAATCTCATATGGACTTGTGCCTAATGCATTAGCATAGGAATATGGTGTTAATTCACATCCCCCACTTCTTCCCATTAAAACAACCTCATCACCCACACTTGCGTTAATTCCTGTTAAATCTATCATACAAATATCCATACAAATGTTTCCAACAACTTTTGCCCATCTTCCATTAACTAAAACACTAAAATTATTGCTTAGTCGCCTATCAAAGCCATCTGCATAACCAATTGGAAGAACACCAATTTTTAAGTTTTTTTCTGTTTTATATGTTCTGTCATAACCAACAGTTTCACCTTTAGAAACATTATGAATAAACACAATTTTGCTTGTTATGGTTAAAACGGGTTTTAACAGCATTTTATAATCTAACTGCCAACCATACAAATTAAATCCACATCTAACCATTCCATAATGAAATTTAGGAAACATTAATGTTGCGAAACTATTACAACAATGCACAATAACTTTTTTTGTGTCAACTAGTTTAATAAAATCAGAAAACCTTTCATGTTGTTTTATAATAAATTCAACATCATTTAATTTTGTTGCAAAGTGTGTAAAAATTCCTTCTAAAACAATATTTTTGTTTGCATTAATAACTTTTAACATCTTTTTAAATTCTTTCACACTCGTTAATCCAATACGATTTAAACCGGTATTTATTTTAATATGAATTAAAAGTTTTTCTCCATTTAAAATTTTAACAATTTCGTTTAATTCATTTAATGAAGAAACACCCACACTAACATTGTTTTTACTACACCATAACACATAATCTAAATTTAAAACACCAACAATTAAAATTGATGTGTGTTTATTAAAACACCTAATTTCTTTTGCTTCAAAAACACTTGCAACACCAAAAAAGTCGGCATGTTTTATTGCTTTACAAACATCTTTTAAACCATGACCATATGCATCGGCTTTAACCATTGCACAAACTTTAACATTGTTTCCCACATAACTTTTAATTTGATTGTAATTGTTTTTTAACCTGTTAAGGTCTAATATGTAATTATTAAAATTTTCCATATTAATTTATATGGTTTAATTCTTTTTTTTGTTCTAAACTTTTTTCTAATACAAAAACTAAAAGTTATTTATATTAATAATATTGCATATTTATTTATTGAAAATAAGTTTATAAAAAAATAAAAAAGTGCTTGATTTAAAGCACTTTTTTGTTAATTTGCATAGTATTAAAAGTTATGAATAATAATTTATTTTTTTAACACAAAAATTGTGTCTGACAAACTATTTAATCTTTCACCTAAAACAATTTCAAAACCAATTTTTGGTGCAACATCAAACAACCATTCTCTTGAAACATAATAAATGCCATCTCTGTTAACACCCAATTCAATTTGTTCTTTTGTTGTTTCTCTGTGTTTTGATTGAATTGTTAAAGCTTCTTGCACTTCTTCTTTTGACAACCCTTTTAAATTTGCCCAATAAATATCTTTACTATTATTATAGTATCTATCTTCTAATTGTTTTCTAATTGTTTGCTTGCTTGCATCATTATCAATAAAGGTGTCACCAATAATTAAATAGGCACCTTTTTGCATATGTTTATAAAGATTTTCCAAAAAGTTTAATTTGTTTTCAACTGGGTCTTGAATATATCTAAAAGAATACATCATTAGAATTAAGTTTGCATTTTTCAAGTTAAAATTATCTAGTTTGGTTAAGTCGCCATGAACAAAAGTAACATTTTTAATTCTATTTTTACTTGATTTATCTGCGCCAATTCCAACCATTTTTTCACGTAAGTCAACAGCAACAATGCTTGTGTGTGGATTTTCTTTTGCAAGTCGAATGCTTGTTGCTCCACTACCCGAACCAAATTCCAACATATATTCCGGTTTAACAAATGAAACCAATTTTGAAACCATATTTTGCATATTATGATATGACAATGTGTCACCCATAAAAAATTTAAACTCTTCGTCACTTTCAAATAAAAAATTACTCATTGTTTCACTCCTATTTTTTTGTGCTTCCAAAACCACCAGTTCTAACTCCTGTTGGCGCAACTTCATCATCAACAGTTAAGAATTTTGCAAACCAACATTGTCCAATTTTATCACCTTTGTTAATAACATAATCGTTTTGTCCATGATTGTAAAGCATAAAACCTAAATTTCCATCATTTGAAATGTTATCTGCATAATCACTTTCAATAACACCAATTCCTTGTGCTAAAATTAAACCCTTTTTACCCATACCACTGGTTGTTGCCAAATACAAAACTTCATCATCATTAAAATAAGCTTTTAAATTTGAAAAAATTAATTTTGTTTCACCTGGTTTAATAACTTCATCAATTGGTGAATAAACGTCATAGGCAACCGATGTTCTTGTTGCTCTAACAGGAATTTTAATATCTTCTGCCTTAACACCATACTTTAAGAATTCATCTTTAACAACTGCAAATTTTCTCATTGAAATAACCTCATTAATTTTTAATTAATTTTATCATAAATAAACTTTTTAGTAAAACATAAAACAATCTAACTTTAAACAAATTAAAAATAAAAATATTTTTTTATAAGCACGTTGACAAAATAACAAATTTGTTATAATATTTAATTGCTTTTAAATTTAACTTTTTTGGACCATTAGCTCAGTTGGTAGAGCAACTGACTCTTAATCAGTGGGTCCAGAGTTCGAGTCTCTGATGGTCCACCACGCTAAAACCCCTAGAAATAGGGGTTGTTTTTTTTATTAGATTAACAAGTTTTAAATTAGTTACTTATAATTTCAAATAAAAGTTATAAATATCAATAAAACAAAAAAAAGGAAACTAATTGTTTCCTTTTTTTGTAAATTATATTAATATTAATTTTGATTATTATTAAATTAACTTAGTTTAAATTGAACTGAATAGAACATTGAACCATCTAAAGCAGTAACTGTTGCTTCATTTCCAATAAATTGACCATTCACATCAAACACAAAATAAACTTCAAAATTTGCATCTGTTGTTGCATGTGTAACTTTTAATTTTAAAAAGTTTTCATCTTGTGCCACAGAATATTGAACATTGTCTCCATAAATTGAATTAATTGCAAAATCAATTCTTAAAGCAGTTATTATTAAAGGAGTAATTTCGGGACTAACAATGAAAGGCTTTTCTTGATCATTTTGTGTGATTGTGTAACCACTATTATCGTTAGTATTTATTGTTCCAGATATAATATATGGAAATGTTTGATAATCAGTTAAAGAAGTGTTAGTAGTGAACACACTTAATTCTTCATCTGTATCATCTGTATATTGATTTTCAACTGTTCCTTCAACTTGAACTTCATTAACTGGATCTTTATATTTTATTAGTATTTCTCCACTATAATTTTTTGCAGTTTCCTGCATACCACCTTCCATCCAGTTGTTCAAAAATGTTAAATATGATGCAGTTGGATTGGAAACCATATCTTCTTCTGGATAAACAGAACTATACTCACCTTTAACATTTAAAATATTTCTTTCAGATGAGATAACATATTCAAATTGCTCAACTTCTGATAACAATCTTGTTTCTGTTGTTTTTGATCTAATTAAAAGAACCAAACTACTAACTTCATGTTTACCAGCCCCTGTGTAAGACCAAATTTTAGAAGGCATCTTTGTTAGTTCAATAGAACAATTAGAACTAACTGGAATCCAATTTTGTGAAACAAGAACATTGTTTTCATCAAGTTCTATTCCGTTACCAATCATTTCAAATGTTGAAGTTACACCATTAAATGTTTCTTCACCAGTTGTTATATATTTACTATCATAATCAGCGTATTTATATTCAAGTCCCAATGCAATTATTTCTGTTCGTTGTTGTTCGGTTAAATTTTCAAATTTAACAAATTTTAATTGGCTTTCATCTGAATCTGAACTATCAACAGCCTCAACCAATTCAAATCCACCTACATTGAACTTATTATTTTCAAGATACAAACCATATTCATAGTTATAATCTGGATAATATGGTGTTGAAAAACCATCTGGATTTTCTATGATAGACGGATAAAAATTAATATTTGAGAATTCTGTTTTTAATTTATATGCATTAGATGTAACAGCCCCACTTGCTTTATATTTATCAGATTCAGGAATTCTGATTGAAATTGTTATATTACTTCCTGCAGATATTTCCTGCTCTAATGATATAGCATACTTATTAATTGTTGTATCGCCGAATTGGACATCTTTGGGATATGCAATAGAATAAACATATTTTCCATAATCATCATAACAATCTTGAATTATGTCAGTTAGAAACCATTTACCATTATTCACAGAAAATTCCATTGAAGTGCTTGTTAAAGAATTACTAATTAATTCATAACCTTCATGCTCAACATTAGCAAGTTCAATTAAAACTTCTCCTACTGAATTTTGATAAATTCTATTAATTTTAACTTCATTTGTTCTGTCTAACTTTGTTGGTGCTTTTGGTCCACCACAAGCTGAAAGAATTAATGTTAACGGTAAAAACAACACCAAAGCCAATAAAAATTTGAAACTTTTTTTAACCATTTGTTAAATCCCCCTTAGTTAAGTTCTTCTTTTATCGGTAATATTATCAATAGCAATAACCAAAGCAATTAAGAAAGGAATATCTTCCTCATTTGCTTCAAGTTCAAAAGCATCTTTTATTGAAAACATTTGTCTTCTAATTGTTCCCATAACTTCGCCATTTCTTAAAATTTTAGATGATAATGAGAAAAATTTTCCGTCAATTTTAATTTCATCTTTATAACCCATAACAAAATATTCATTGTTAATATTAAACCATTTATCTTTAACTGTTGCTATTTTATTATTATTATTGTCATAAATAAATGCTTTATGAACAAACCAATTAATCCACTTATTTCTTATTTTAAATAATTTATTACCTTCCATGTCACATAAGGTTTTTTTCCTTGTTATTGAAAAAATTTTACCTTTAACTTTATAGATAGGATTTTTGTTTTCGTCATAAACTGTTGAGCCGTCACCCCACGAAATGATTTTATTTTTTATATAAACTTTCATATTTCCCCCCAAAAAACTTATTTTAATATTTAATATATTTTCTTATTAATATAATTGCAACTATTAATATTGCAATCCAAGCAATAATTTTTGCAATCAAAAGAACTAACCATCTTTTTTTTGTTTGTTTGTCAATATAAAATTCATTTTTAATTTCTTCAACTTCATTTTTTGTTTCAATTTCCACAGCTTTACCCTGTTTAGATAAGTTGTTAAAAACAATTTTTAAATCGTTGTTTTCAGTTAATTTAATTTTATATCTACAATCAATTACAATATTTTTTCTGTCATATGGTGGCTCAAAAATTCCAAATATGCTAACTATAAATGAAATTATGGCATAAAACCACCAAAACTTTCCTTTTAGTTCTAAATCTCTTAATATTGTTAATTCAACTTCTTCTTTTTCTGTTTTATAATTTGCTTCATAAGAGCCAAACTCATTTTTTTTACATTTAACATACTCGCCATCAATAATTATACTAGGAACAAACTTTGAATTAACTCCCGATAATTTTAAGTTTAAATTCTTCATTTTATCACCCCTGCTGCAATAACAATTATGCTAATAATTGCAATTCCAATAATTATTAAGGACACAACAATTCTACCTGTGTGTTTTTGTTGTTTGTCTAATTTTAATAAAATTAATGAGAGTATGGCAAAGAGAATTGCAAATGCAACAAATATAAAAAATTTGTCTAAAAAGAAACTAGCTAGTTTTGCAGTAAATTGAGAGGCAGACATTAAAATGTCCCAATAATTAGGGACCATAACAAAAATTGTGCCTATTGTTAATATTATCAAAGCAAAACCAAGCGTCAAAATTACTGCTAATGACACAAAAGACAATATACCGCACAAGCACAATATTAAAAAAACTATTGAAAGATTTGAAAATATTTTCCCTAGTCTAACGACAAAATATTTAAGTTCTGTTTTTTCAAGTGGGGTGGTATGTTGACCTTCCATAACAACCTCCTTGTTATTTTTTTTAAAATTATAACAATAATTAAAATTAATGTAAATAAAATTTATTTAAAAATTGTTTTAATTATTTCATATTTTTAATAAATTAATAAATATATT
>CALWDV010000021.1 GCA_944376785.1 uncultured Clostridia bacterium
TAGTTGCTAACAGGTTCAACGTGCACTGCAAACAATTTATCACTACGTTCCTTTAAAACTGCACTTGAAAAAATTAATTTGTTTAAACTTTGTTCTTTAATGCTATTTAAAACTTTGCAAATTCCATATGTAATTTCATTTTCTTTAATGTTAACAAAAATTATCCAGTTATGTTTGCAAAAAGGGGCAAGTTTTTTAATTCTGTAATTAAATTTAACCTCTGGAATTGTGTCAGTAAAAAGCGCTATTCTGTAACAATTTGGAATTGTTTTTGCAATAAAATCAATACTGTTTGTAAAAATAATATTTGGGCGCAATTTGGTCCCTTCTTCTTCGTAAGTGGATAGTTCAGAAAAAAAGTTTAAAAATTGCAAATGTAATTTTTTTGGAAAATTTTCAAACTCTTTATCCATAAATTCGGTTACTGCTGTTTTGGCAGTTGAAAATGTTACAGTATCTTGCATAAGCCACCCCTTAATAACACAAAAAACAAAAAAATGTGGTACTTCTTAATAATAAGATAACACATAAATTTTTAATTGTGAAACGAAAAATTGAAATTTTTTATATTTATTCATAATTATGTATATACTTGAATTTTTAAGAACTAAAATTTGAACGATTTTCACTAAAAATGTTTTTTTGTTTCGTTTGTACATTTTGTCATAAATACATTTTCTAACAAAGCAAAATGTTTTTATGTTAGTTTTTTAATTTTTATGAATAAAAATAAAAGCGCAACCAAACGTTGCACTTTATAATTTAAATAAAAAATTTATAAACAAAATAGCCAATCACTCCAACAACAGCCAACACACCAAGCACTGCTCCAAAAATTTTCCAGCCAGACCTTGGAACTTTGCCTGTAACATATCCATTATATCCATTAACTAAAAATCTATATTTTTTGTTTTGATATTTAAAATTGCAAACCCAAACAGGTAAATAAATATAACGCCACATAATTGAGTTAAATAAACTAGAAACATTAAAATATTCATAACTATCGTAGTTATATTTTAATTTTGCTGTTTGTTCAACTTCGTTCTTAGCATTAACTTTTGCAACATCAAATGCTTTATGCACATCAATATCAAAACCAGAACTTAAAAACCCAAGCAAATATTCTGGACTATAAACCTTTAAAGTTTCAATTCCATAGTTTCCAAGTTCTAAAATTTCACTTTGTGAAATTTGATTGTTTCCTGCAATTAAATAATCCTTAAAAACATCAAACTGTGTTCCTGAAAAAGGGTGCCTAGTTGTGTATGTGTTATGATGTGCAATTTTTGTTCCGTTTGGGCCACTGGAATATGTTACATTAGTGTGAGTGTTAATGCCAACTCCTTTTATGGTTGAATTAACATTAAAGTCAAAATCCCAACAAGGAAAATAAACACCTTCCATTTTATTAATTTTTGCATTGCTTTTTAACTTGTTTGGCACAAATTTTCTAGTTTTAATCCATTGCTTATATTTTGCTAGTGCCATTTGTTTTGAAATTTTAAAAGGCACAACAGCATCGGGTTCAAATTCAACTGCTTCGGCAAGTGAATGCAAATTAGTTGAACCACAATATGGGCACACACCTGAAACTTTGTCTTCGTTAATGTTACTTTTTGCTCCGCAATTTTCACACTCATAAACCATTGAGGCATTGCTATTTTTTAAAACTTTGCTTTTTGGGTTATATTCTTTTTTTACGCTTGTTTCACTATTTTGAATGCTTTTAGTTGAGCCACATTGATTGCAATATAAAGTTTGTGTTTCTGGATTAAACACATAAGAAAATCCACAAGAAGAACATTTGCTGTTTAATTTTTTACTCATAATTAATCCTTATTTTAAAAAAGCCCTTTTATTTTTAAGGGCTTTTTAATTATTATAGTTTTTCTCCGCAATTTGAACAAAATTTTCCAGTACCACCATTTTCAAAACCACATTTTTTGCAAACTCTTTTTGTGTTTTGACTTTTTCCACATTCTGGGCAAAACTTTGCTTTTGCACTTATTTCTGCACCACAATTAACACATTTCTTTTTCCCAGCAACCACAAATTTATGACCACATTCTGGGCAAAACTTTGCTTTTGCATTTAAAGATGCTCCACATTCTGGGCATTCTTTTTTTGAACCGGTTGATTTTAAACCTTCGCTTAAAATCTCACCCATTGCAACACCAGAACCTAAGCCAACACCCATACCTGCCATATTGTTTCCGTTTGGATTGTTAGCACTTTCTCTTAATGCGTGTGCTGCTTGATATTTAATGAAGGTGTCCATTGTGTCACCCATAACACCCATTGAACTACGTGTGTCAATCGCTTTTTCAACTTCTTCTGGGAAAGAAATGTTTTCAATAACTAAATTAGTTAAAGTTAAACCAAGTTTGTTAAATTCAGCATTAACCATTCCTTGTGCAACCTTGTTAAATTCTAACAAGTTACAAGCAAGGTCTAATGCAGAAATTTTAGATTCTGCAATAGTGTCTGAAATGCTTGCAACTAACATACTTTTTAAATAACTTGTTATGTCTTCTGTTTTAAAAGTGGAATTTGTTCCAAACAATTCTTTTAAGAAAACAACAGGGTCGGTTACTTTAAAAGCATATGTACCATAACTTCTAATTCTTATTGTTCCAAAATCTTTATCACGCATGGTAATTGGATTGCTTGTTCCCCATTTAATGTTTGTGAATTGTTTAGTGTTAATAAAATAAACATCTGCATAAAATGGAGAGTTAAAACCATATGGCAAACTTAAAAGTTTTGTTAAAAATGGTAAGTTTGATGTTGTTAACTTATGATATCCTGGTTCAAAAACATCGGCAATTTTCCCTTTGTTAACAAACACTGCCACCTGACTTTCCCTAACAGTTAGTTTGCTTCCCATCATTATTTGACGACCGTCCATTGGATATTTATAAACCAATGTATTTTTAGAATCGTCAGTCCATTCCAAAGATTTTAATAATTGGCTTTTTGTGAAACTAAATAATCCCATTTAAAACTCCTTTATTATCTTAAAATAACATCACCAGAAACGGCACAAACTGTGTCACCTTCAGCAAGCACAATTTCTTGATTGTGTTTATATTCTCTAACATAAATTCCCACTCTAATATTAAAAGCATCCTGATTTTCATTGTTAGAAAGCATAATATATTTTCCTGGTTTAATTTCACCATCAACAGAAACTTTATAAGGAGTGTTTTGTTTTAAAATTAAGTCGTTTTGTTGGAAAGTTGCATTAACAGCTCCACTTTCTTGTTCAGGATTTGTTTCCATTGTGTAGCGAACATCATCAATAATTTCTAAATTCTTTTCAGTTTTTTCTTGTTCAATTTTTTCTTCTGCTTGTTTGCGTTTTTTGTTTCTTCTAACTTTTATTATCATTAAAGCAACATAGCCAAGTAAAGCCACGCCCAAGCCAATATACAAATAATAAATTGGATCCATTTACCCATCTCCTACAATTATTTACTTTTTTATTTTATCACATATTTATTATAACTTAAAACAAATAACATTATTTATTATTAAAATTCTTTCTATAAAACATTAGTTTTGCCTATAAAATATTAGTTTTACACTCTTTATAATATTATTAAAATAAAAAAGAGTGCAAAACACTCTTATATTATTTATTTATTTTTTATTCTGTTTTGTGAATCAAAAATATAGTTAAATTTTTCGTTTAACAAATTTGTTCCAACAGCATATGTTAAAATTGGCTTAATTGTTTCAATTTCTATTTTAATTCCAAACGAACTAACTGCGTCAATTAGTTTTTTATAAATTTCAACATTGTTCTTGTTAAATTCTTTTATTTGACCATTTGTCAAATAATCACAAAATAAATCGGCACTTGAAAAAGGAAACAAAAAATCTTTAACAACAGAATTAAAATCATATGGTTTTTTCATTCCCCCACTTAGCCATTGTTCATAATCTAAATCAATTAGTGTAAAACCATCTTCACCCACCAATATATTTCCTGAATGATTATCAAAAAACTTTAATCCATGTCTGTTAAGAATTAGAAAAGTGTTAAACAGTTCATCGTAACATTTTTGTGGCAAAGTTAACATTAATTTTTGTTTTGATAAATTATATTTATAAATTTCTTTGCCCAATTTTTTTTCATTCTCGGCACTAATTGATGTGTTAGGATAAAATTCAAAACCTAAAACTTTTTTTGAAAAAGTTTGTAAATTTGCAATCGAAATTTCACTTCCATAAAAACGTTCCTGAATTTCAATTATTCGTTGGTTAGAGTAAAATTTGCAAAAAGTTTTAGCAATTTTTGCTCCTTCATTAATTAACTGCTGGTTTAAGTTTACCAAACCATTAGCATCTGTTAATTCATTAAACGCTTCTGGTTTTTTTACAGGCAATTTTGATTTTAACATTGCAAAAACTTTTTTATCACCAAAAAACACACATTCCTTGCACGCACCTTCCGAGTCAACACCATTTTTTTTAATGGCAGAAATAACTTCTGCATTTAACTGCTTGTTGCCAGTTTTAATTTGGCTAGGTGATACAGTTTTTCCATTTAACCTATTAAAATAATCAACTAATTCTTTGTTTGCCATTTTATATTTTAAATTTTTCCTTTATTAATTGTGCTGTTTAACTGTGGTTTTATTACTTCATAATAATCTTCAAAATTAGGAAATAATGTTTGCAATAAATATTTGCAATTCCCATTTTCCAATGAAAAACTTAAATTCAAATTTGAAATTGCCTGAACAACCTTTTTAAGAATTTTAACATCATTATGTTTTAATGTTTCAATTTGAGTATTATTTAAAAATGTTGAAAAATCTCTGCTTGAAATAAAAGGATATAAAAACGCTTCACAAAGTTGTTCTTCATTTTTTTTAAATATTGCTGAAACCCTTGGGTTTATACAAAAACCATATTTTTCAATTCTATTAACAACATCATCATCTGTGCATTTTTTACCTGTTATCATTTCCAAATCGCTTCGCATACATCTTAATGCACTTTCATAATCAATATCAATTAAACAAAAACCAGTTTTATTAACTAAAACATTTCCTGTGTTTGTGTCAATATATCTAAAACCTAAATCAACTAACAATTTTAAATCGGTTAAAAGTTTATCATATGCTTCTTGTGGCAATTTTAACAAAATTTGTTGGTTGTTTAAGTTGTAGTTAAAAACATAGTTGCCAATTTTTTTAATTTCTTCTGCTGTTAACTTAATGTTTTTTGAAGTTATATTTTCTTCTAAATTTAAAGCATTTTTTACAACTGTTTTTTTAACCGACAAATAAATTTGCAAGCCACTTCCCCTATCAAACACTTCATAAAATTTTTTATCTGCAAAAAACATTGTGTAAAGTTTTGGTGTTGAAACACCTTTTGAAATTAAAAAACGATTTAAACGAATGCTGTTATCAACAATATTTTGTGGTTGGTTAACCACAGTTTCTTTGTTTTTTAACAAAGCATAATTTTGTTTTTCACAACTAAAAAACGTGCAGGTTTTTGTGGCACCTTCGGCATTATAATTTTTTTGTGACATCTTTAACGCAACATAAAAAGATTTTGCTGTTTTATCTTTAACATTATCACCTGTTTCACTTAATAACGCTTTACCTTTTATTGAGTTAAAAAATTCTTCTAATTTGCTTGTCATATAAATATTATATCACACACTAAACACATTTTTCAATAGTGCTAGTTAAACAAAAAAAGCACAAAAATGTTTGTGCTTTTTGTTTTTTCATTTCCAAGAAGAAAACCTAATTTTATTGCATAGGTTAACCACGTTTGCATATAATGGATAACTAAATTGAACCAAGCATAGCATAAACAAAATGTTTTGCAAGTTAAGTTTAACATAGTCGAAGAAACTCCAAGGAATGAATGCTAACAATAATGATGCAAAAATTAACATTCCCAAAAACAAACATGACCTATAAACATCAAAAGGTTTGCAAAGTTTAAATAAAACTAAAAATCCTGCAAGTGTTACAACCAAGCTTGCCATTGTTTCATATTGTCCATCTGTTCCAACAATTGTGTTAAACACAAACATTGCAATAACGTTTAATGTGAACACTATGGCACCAGGCAAAGCGTTTGTGATAAGGTTTGGTAAAAACCTTCCTTGAATTGGCTCTTTGTTTGGTTGCAAAGATAGAAAGAATGCAGGAATTCCAATAACACAAGTTTCCAAAAGCAAAACTTGGTTTGTGTTAAATGGATATTGTGTTTGCATTATTAAACAGAAAATTGATAAGAACATTGTGAACAGTGTTTTCATTAAAAACAAAGAACTACTTTTTTGAATGTTGTTAATAACACGTCTTCCTTCTGCAACCACACTTGGCATACTTGCAAAGTTGCTGTTCATTAACACTAAATGGCTAACATTTCTGGTGGCTTCACTTCCACTTGCCATTGCAATAGAACAATCGGCTTCTTTTAATGCTAAAATGTCGTTAACTCCATCACCTGTCATGGCAACTTTATGACCTTTATTTTTAAGTGCTTTAACCAATATCATTTTTTGTTCTGGTGAAACACGGCCAAACACAGTGTAGTTATCGGCTGCATCAATAACTTGTTGTTCGTTTAACCCTTCCAAACTAATAAATTTTTCGGCATTTTCAACGCCAACACGTTTGCTTACTTCACTAACGGTTATTGGGTTGTCACCACTAATAATTTTAATTTGAACATGGTTTTCTTTAAACCACTTAATTGTTTCAGCAGCATCTTCTCTAATATGGTCTTCAATAACAATTATTGCAATTGGAGTGCGTTTTGCAGGAACTTTATCATTTTCAATTTTTCCATCGCATTTTGCAAGTAAAATAACTCTAAACCCTTTACTTGCATATTGTTTAACTAATTTGTCAACTTCTGCATTTTTTTCTTTTTGAACAAATTCAGGAGCACCAAAAACATAGGTTTCATTATTTTTAAATGTTACTGCACTAAGTTTTCTGGCACTGCTAAATGGTAACACTTCACTTTTTGTGAACTCTTTACTATAACCAAAATGAGTGGCTAATGCACGTGAAGTTTGGTTGTTATCTTCAAGTGCAGTAAGCATACTTCCCATAATGTCGTTAATTGTGTGATTAACATCTTTTAATTGAATAACAGAATTAACTTTCATGCTTCCATCTGTTATTGTTCCTGTTTTATCTAAACATAACACATCGGCTCTTGCCAACATTTCAATGCTATATAAATCTTGAACCAAAGTGTGTCGCTTTGCAAGTTTAACAACACCAACAGCCAAAGCCACACTTGTTAACAAAAACATTCCAGAAGGAATCATTCCAATAATTGAACCTGCTGTTTTCTTGATTGTTTCGTTAATAACACCAAGTTCGTTGAAGTTGTTGTAATACATTAATATTGCCAAAGGAATTATAACAATACCAATACAACGAATAACCAAATTTAAACTTCTAAGTAATTCACTTTTTGGTTTTTTATATTCTTTTGCTTTTGCAGAAAGTTTTGCTGTGTAGTTAAATTCGCCCACTCTTTCAACTTTTGCAGTACATTTTCCACTAGCAATAAAACTTCCGGAATATAAAAAGTCACCTTTTTTCTTTTTAACAGCAACACTTTCACCGGTTAGCAAACTTTCATTTGCTTCAACTTCACCTTCCACAACTTTACAGTCGGCACAAATTTGTTTTCCTGTTGAAAAATAAATTATGTCATCAAGCACAACATCATCAACAGGAATTTCGCGTTTATATCCTTCACGCAACACAGTTGCCGTTGGTGCACTTACCAAACTAATTTTTTCAATGGTTTTCTTTGCTCTAATTTCTTGCACAATTCCAATAACAATGTTTGCAGTAATAATTATCATAAAGAACAAATTGCTCCAAGCTTCAACTGCAATTAATGCACCAGCAACTGCAAAACAAAGCAAGTTAAAAAATGTGAAAATGTTTGTGAAAAATATGCTTCTATAAGTTTTAACGTTTTTGTTTTCAACTTTGTTTGTTAAATGTTCGGCAATTCGCTTATCAATTTGTTCTTGATTTAAACCTTTTTTTGCATCAACATTAAAACGTTCAACTTGTTCTAAATCAATTTTTTTCTTTTTACGTTTTAAACGTTCTTTCTTTTCTTTTTCTTTTTTTAACTTTGGATTAACTTCTTCTGGTGTTAAAATTCTTGGTTTTCTAATTTCTTCACCATCAGATTTTCGTTTTTGTTTTTCTTTTTTACTTTCAACCTTTTCTTCTTGCAAAGGTTTTAATATTTCAGTTACTTTTTCTTCAACTTCATTGTTTTTTGTTTCTTTGTTTGAAGTTGTTTTAGTTGCCTTTTTTGTAGTAGTTTTTTTTGTTGTGGTTGATTTTTTTGGTTTGCTAGAACTTTCTTTTTGTTGTTCATCTGTTTGTTTTATGTCAACCACATTTTCATTCTGTTTTTCTTCCAACTTCATTTCAATTTGATTGTTAGTAACAGTTCCTTTTTTCTTTCCCATATTACTCCTAGTATAATTAATATTTAATTAAAAAATTAAATACTTTTTCCATAATAATTTTTTTGATTTAATATAAACAATATATATTCTTATTAAACATTAATATTGTAACATAAAAAATATCTTATTTAATAGTGTTTAAACAAATTTTTAATAATTTTGTAATTAAATTCAAAATTTTAAAAAAGTTAATTGAAATATATTTTCTATTTTGCTAAAATATTAAAGCATTTTAAAATGTTAATTTATAAAATTAATTATTTAATTTTTTATTGAAAAATAACACCAACAAAAATAAGTTATTATTAAAGTAACATTTTTGAAAGTGTATTTTATATAACTATGATAAAAGAGGAATAAAAATGGCAGAAGTAAAAACAAAAGCAACAATGGATAAGATTGTTAATCTTTGCAAAAATCGTGGATTAATTTTTCAAGGCAGTGAAATTTATGGTGGAATGGGTAACACTTGGGATTATGGTCCTGTTGGTGTTGAAATAAAAAACAACATTAAACGTGCTTGGTGGAAACGCTTTGTTCAAGAAAACACAAACAGTTTTGGTGTTGACGCTGCAATTTTAATGAACAGCCGTGTTTGGGACGCAAGTGGTCACACTGCAAGTTTTTCAGACCCTAAAATGGATTGCAAGGAATGTAAAACTCGTGAAAGAGCCGATAATTTAATTGAAGATTATGCTAAAAAACATAATTTGCAAATTAACCCTGACACAATGACCAATGAAGAAATGGAAAAGTTTATTGCAGACAATAAAATTAACTGCCCAAAATGTGGGAAACATAACTGGACACCAATTAGACAATTTAACTTAATGTTTGAAACTTCACGTGGTGTTACCGACGAAAATCAAAACAAAATTTATCTTCGTCCAGAAACTGCACAAGGTGAATTTGTTAACTTTTTAAATGTTCAACGCACAATGCGTGCAAAAGTTCCTTTTGGAATTGCTCAAATTGGAAAAGCTTTTAGAAATGAAGTAACCCCTGGAAACTTTATTTTTAGAACCATTGAATTTGAACAAATGGAACACCAACTTTTCTGCAAAGAAGGAACAGACCACGACTTTTATGAATTATATAAACAAAAAGCATTTAACTTTTTAACAGACCTTGGTTTTAACAAAGACCATCTTCGTTTTAAAGACCACGACAAACTTGCACATTACGCAAAATCTGCTTGTGACATTCAATACTACTACCCAATGGGTTGGCAAGAACTTAACGGAATTCATAACAGAACCAATTATGATTTAAGCCGTCATCAAGAATACAGCGGAAAAAATATGCTATATCTTGACCCAATAACAAACGAAAAATATATTCCTTATGTTGTTGAATATTCAATTGGTGCAGATAGATTAATGCTTGCTGTTTTATGTGAAGCATATGATGAAGAACAATTAGAAAATGAAACTCGTGTTGTTATGCACTTCCACCCTGCCATTGCTGCATACAAAGTTGCAGTGCTACCACTTCAAAAACAACAAAGCGAAAAAGCAAGAGAAATTTATAACGAACTTTCAAAACACTTTATGTGCACATTTGACGAATCAGGTTCAATTGGAAAACGTTATCGTCGTCAAGATGAAATTGGAACACCAATTTGCTTAACAGTTGATTTTGATAGTTTAGAAGATAACACAGTAACACTTCGTGACCGTGACACAATGGAACAAATTAGAGTTAAAACCGATGAAGTTTTACCTTATGTTTTAAACAAAATTAAATTTTAATAAAAAAAGAACAACAAAATGTTGTTCTTTTTTTATCTCCAATGTTTTGGATTTGTTGATGCCTGAACAATTTGACCAGACAAATGTTTTTTTGCTTTGTTAAAGTAAATTAGTGCCACAATTTCTAACACAACACCAATTAATAAAAACACAATTATTAACACTGTTAAATATAAGTTTGAAAATTTGTTAATCTTTGTCCACAAATTAAGACCTAACCCACCACACAAAAAAATTAAAGCAAACACTTGCAACCATGCAGCATTTTTTCTTAATTTTTTTATTAACAAACTTCTTTTTAATAAATATTCTTTATTTAATTTTTCCATAACTAAAAACCTTTTACAAAATTATTATATAACAAATCATAAAATATTGCAATACACAATTAAGCTACTGTTTAATAATTATTTTTAATAAATTTTTCAAACCCTTTAATTGAAGATTTTCTAAAAATACCCTTATCAATTTTTTCTTCAATTTCTGTTTTTGAAAGCCAATAAACACTTTCCACTTCACTTTCTTGCAAAACAAAATTTGTTTTAATTAAGTTATTATTTTCAAACATATAAACATCAAAAATGGCGTCGTTATGAATAATACTACCCAAAAATTTTAGTTGTGATAAATCCAAATTATAGCCAAGTTCTTCCATAACTTCAATTTGTGCCTGAACTTTGCTTGTGTTACCACTAGAAACAGCACCACCTGTTACTGCAAACAAACCACCCTTTTGTTTACTAACTTTTTGAATTAAAAACTTATTTCCACACTTTAACCAAACAACAACAACCTTAACTTTTTCATTTTCAGTTAAAGAACAATTATTTCTTTCAACAATTCTACCTGTTTTATTTCCATTAATATCATAAACATCTAATAATTCCAAAATAGCCTCGCAAACCTTTTATTATTTATTATACTACTTAAATTAAACAAGGTAAAAAATTTAAATTAAAATTTTTAAAAAAATATTTAACTTGCCACAAAAAGTGTTAGAATTTTATGAAAAGAATTTTTATAAAAAATAAGCAATATAAATAATAAGTAAAGAAAACACCAAAGTGGTGCAATATAAGGGGTCCCCAAAACATTATGAAGTGTGCTAACACTAAGTTTTGGGGCTGTAAGGAAAGCCCACTGATAAGTTTTCTTTTTGGTAAAAAAAGAAAACACCTAGGTGGTGCTTTCCTTACGTGGTAGCCCTATGGGGAATCGAACCCCAGATTCCACCGTGAGAGGGTGGCGTCTTAACCGCTTGACCATAGGGCCATAAATAAGCATTGTTAGTATATATGAATTTATAATTTTTTGCAACATCTTTTTTTATTAACTTTGCATTGCATTAATTTAATGATATTATATTTATAGTATTAGAAAAAATAACATTATAAATTATGTTAACCTAAAAAGTTAATATAATCATTAGGAGGAAGAATGTTAAAAAACAGTAAAGGAATAAAAATTTTTAGTGTTATATGTTATTTAATTGCATTAACTTCATTAGGATTTTTTATTTACGAACTAGTTAAAGCCAATGGAAATTTTAATTCAAACCTTGTGTTATTTATTGGTTTAATTGTTGCAACGGTTATGCTTGGTTTAATTGCTCTTGTTTTAAACCCACCAAAATTTTTAAAAAGAAGCACTTTCACATTTATAACAGCCATTGTGTTATTTGCACTTGCAGGTGTGGCACTTGCCTTTATGATATATTCTTGTGTTAATGGTTTTGTTGTTAAAGATTGCTTAATTTGTGCAACTGTGTTCATTGTTGGAACTTTGTTTGGCATTACTTTATTGCAAATTGCAAAACAAGATATTAATGTTGAATATAGAGAAAATAAAGAAAAGAAAGAAGAAATTTTAAACAAACAACAAAATCGAGCAAAATTAACTGCATGCCCTTATTGTGGTTGCCGTTTAACACCAGAAGATGAAACTTGCCCAAATTGTAAATCAAAATTAAATTAAAATCAAAGGATGAATTATGCTAACTAACCTTCTTTTAAACATTTGTATGTTATTAGACCCTTTTGAAGATTTTGACGATATGTTTGATGACTTTAAAGCAATTTTTATAACAATATTTGTTATTGTTGCCGTTGTTATCATTGCCACAATAATTTATTCAATTATTAAATTTAATAAAACAAAAAAATCTTCAAATGATTTTTTTAATAAAGTAAAAAACAAAATTGATAAAACCATTGAACAAGAAAAAATAAAAAACATTTGCCCATATTGTGGCACGCATTTAAAAGACGATGAAACAAAATGTCCAAGCTGTGGAGCAAGACGCCAAAATTAGTAAAAAAAAAAAGGAACATAATTGTTCCTTTTTTTACATTAATGGAGCAAAAAACTTTAAGAATTGTGCTGAAAGTTTTTCATACCATTTTCTTTGTTTAACGTCACGAAGCGTTACCATATGACTGCTTCCAATAACACTTTCAATGTCTTGTTTAACAGCCGTTACTGTTTTAGAATTATGTACAACAACACCTGCTTCAAAATGCAAATATAAACTTCTAAAATCAAAGTTTGTGCTACCTATAATTGCTGTTGAATCGTCGGTAACAATCATTTTTGCATGAACAAATCCAGGTGTGTATTCATAAATTTTAACCCCAGATTTAATTAACTCAGAATAATATGACCTGCTTAAATAGAAAACCCATTTTTTATCTGGAATTCCTGGCATTATTAGTCTAACATCAACACCACTTAAAGCAGCCAATTTTAAAGTTTGCATCATTTCGTGGTCAATTATAAAATATGGAGTGGTTAAATAAATATATTTTCTTGCACCACTAATAATTTTCATAAATGTGTTTCTTGCTATTGGCGATTTTGAAATAGGGCCTGTTCCATATGGTTGAACAAAATCTTTAATTTTTGAATTTTTTTCAAAATCTACTTTATATTTTGAAACATCAACTGCTTTTTTGGTTGCTGCTTGCCAGTTGTTGAAAAACATAACAGTAAAACTCCAAGTTGCAGGTCCCATAATTTTTATTGCAGTATCTTTCCATTGACCATATTTTTTCTTAACATTAGCATATTCATCACCAACATTAATTCCACCTGTGTATGCAACTTCACCATCAACAACCACAATTTTTCTGTGGTCACGATATTGTGAAAAAGTGTTTAGGGTTGGAACAATTTTGTTAAACGAAACAGCATCAATACCATGGTTAATTAGTTTTTTGAAAAACTTTTTATCGTTGAAACGGTCAACACAACCGAAGTCATCATAAATTAATTTAATTTCAACACCTTCTCGTGCTTTAAAACGCAAAAGGTTAAACATTTCTTCCCAAACTTTGCCCGGTTTAATAATAAAGTATTCAAGCAATATGAACTTTTTTGCTTCCTTAATTGATTTAAACAATTCTTGGAAATATGTTTCGCCATCTTTTAAAAACATTGTTGTTGTGTCGGAATAAACAGGCCATTTTTCTGTGTTTAACAAATATTTTGAAATGTTTGAACTTCCTGCATCAAATTTTGTTAAGTTTTCAATAATATCAGGATTTTGTTCTAAAAATTTGTAAGAAGTATAACTAATGTTTTGAAAACGTTTGCGTTGTCTTTTTGAACCACGTGTTGTTTTTAATTGCAAGTATAATGCTGCACCAAACAAAGGTAAAACAACAATAATAACTGTCCACATTATTTTATATGATGGACTTTCGTTTTCTTTATTTAAAAATCCAATTAAAATTAACAAAGCAAAAATTGAAAATAAAGTGTAAACATATGAGCCAACAAAAATTGTTACAACAGCAAAAAGACCAACGTTAATTAAAAACATTGATGCTAGTAAGAATTTTGATGATGTAAAAAACTTAATAACTTTTTTCATTTAAAACCTTTTTGCTTTTATTATAAATTACTTTTTAAATATTAATAATATTATACGTATAATATATATTATCATATTACACATTTTTTTACAATTATTTTATGTAAACAATAGCATTATAATCAAATACGAATGTAAAATTTTAATTTATTTTGTAAAATACTTTGTTTAACCAACAAAAAAGATGAAATTAAATTTCACCTTCCATTCTTTTTTGTTTATAAAGTTCAATTCCTCTTTTAACTGCTTCAACAGCTTTTGTGCTATCACCCAAATCGCCAACTTCAACCTTTTTACCTTCAAGTTGTTTATAAACACTTAAAAAGTGCATTAACTCATCAAAAATATGTTTTGGAAGTTCGCTAATGTCTTTGTAACAATTATATTGTGGATCACCAAAAGGAATAGCAATAACTTTTTCGTCACTTTCATTTCTATCCTTCATTGTAATAACGCCAATAGGATAACATTGCACCAAACACATGTGTGTTATTGGTTGACTACACAACACAAACACATCAAGTGGGTCGTGGTCTTCACAATATGTTAAAGGAATAAAACCATAGTTCATTGGATAATGGGTGCTAGTATAAAGCACACGGTCCATTTTTAATAATCCTGTTTCTTTATCTAATTCATATTTTATTTTACTACCCTGTTCAATTTCAATAACTGCTTCAAATTTTTTAGGGGTTATTCTTTTTGGGTGTATATCTTTCCAAATGTTCATTTTTTTCTCCTTTAAAACTTAATCCATAAATTTTCACAAAAACAATTTTATCACAAATAAAAAAAATTTTAAAGAACAAAATGAAAATTTTTATAAGCACATTTGTTCTTTTAAATTATAAATTTGTTGCTATCGTATATATTGTGGAATTAAAGCATACAATATATTAAATATAAAATCAAGTAAAATTTTTAGTTAATGTCAAAAAGTGTGGTTAAAATGACGGAAACCATAAAAGAAGCAATAATAAATTTATTTAACAATAATTCTGTAATGGCAACCTTCGTGTTGGCACTTTTACCAATTTTTGAACTTAGAGGTGCCATTCCATTTGGTATGAGCACACAAATTTGGGGCGAAAATGCACTAACACCTTTAAGCAGTTTTTTAACTTCATTTTTAGCAACAAGTTTAGTGGTTCCAATTATATATTTTATTTTCACGCCAATTTTAAATTTGTTTAAAAAAACAAAGTTGTTTAAAAAAATTGCTGAAAAGTTTGAAAACAGAATTAAAGAAAAAAGCAACAAAATGGAAAACTCAAACACATTAAAAAAAATGATTGGCGTGTTTTTGTTTGTTGCTATACCACTGCCATTAACCGGAGTTTATACTGGCACTTGTGTTGCAGTTGTGTTGGGATTAAATTTTTATGAAACCTTAATTGCTTGCGTTGGTGGAAATTTGATTGCTGGAATTATTATGTTATTACTTTCAACAATTTTCAAAAATAACACATTAATTGTTTTATATGCTTTCATTATTATTTTAGTTTTAATTTTATTAACTGGTTTTATTGTTAAATTAATAAAAAAACGTTCAAAATCAAAAAGCGTGAATTAATGAATTAAAAAAAACAAGACAATTATTGTCTTGTTTTTTATTAAAAAATAATTAATATTATTTTACTTTTTTTCAAGTTTTCCACCACCAAAAATTTTATTAATCATAAATAACTGAAAACTTATTGGGAAAAATCTTAATAAGAAATGACAAATATTAAATTTTTTGCTAACAATAACCATTGGCTTACTTTTCTTTTTGTAGGTTTGTTTTAAAATAGCTTTTGCAACAC
>CALWDV010000022.1 GCA_944376785.1 uncultured Clostridia bacterium
GTTGAGTAAAGTTGCCACTTAATATAATCATAACGGCATCAGCACCACTTTGTTTTTTTGCATCTTCAATGTGTTTTAAGTGTCCATAATGGAAAGGGTTATATTCACTAATAATTGCACAAATTTTCATATTCATCACCTATTTTAAGTTTACTAGTTTATTTAATTTTTATATAATACATTGTGTGTATAATAACATTATAAATAATTAAATTTATTTATCAAAGCAAATTAATAAAATATTTAAAAATGGAGTAACAAATGGAAATTAATGGCTTAAATTCAAATTTTGAAAAAAAATTATTAAGTTCAGCAAAGAAAATGAAAAAAACAATTGTTTTGCCTGAGGCAGGATTAAACGAACATGTTTTAATGGCTGGCCAAATAATTGCACAAAACAAAATTGCAAAAATTGTTATGCTTGTTAGCGATAATGTTTTAATTCAAAAACATAATGTTAAAGAAAATGATTATTTAAAAATTGTTAACATAACAAATAGTGATTTGCTTCCTGTTTTAACAAATGCGTTATATTTAAAACGTCGTGAAAAAGGTTTAACAGAACAAGGTGCAAGGGATTTATTAAAAAATCCAATTTATTTTGCAACAATGATGGTTGATTTAGGGTTGGTTGATGGACAAGTTGGTGGTGCAGAATTCACAACAGCCGATGCTTTAAGACCAGCACTTCAAATTATTAAAGGAAAAACAAAACAATCTTTAATTTCTAGTTTTATGATTATGATTTCCGAAAACAAAAATTTTGGTGATAATGGTGTTTATTTCTTATCTGATTGTGGTTTAAACATTAATCCAAGTGCAGAAGAACTTAAACAAATATGTTTCGACACTGTTAATTCAGCAAGAAAAATTATGGGTATGAAAAATCCAACAGTTGCAATGTTAAGTTATTCAACAAAAGGCAGTGCAGAAGGTGATAGTGCAATTAAAGTTAGAACTGCAACCGAACTAATTAAAAATGAAAATCCAGATTTTATTGTTGATGGCGAAATGCAGTTTGATTCAGCTGTTGTTAAAAGTGTTTGCAATAAAAAAGCACCAGGAAGCAAAGTTGATGGAAAGGCAAACATTTTGATTTTTCCTGATTTGCAAAGTGGAAATATTTCTTATAAAATAATTCAAAGATTAGCAGGTTTTAAATGTATTGGACCACTAACACAAGGTTTTAGAAAACCTGTTAACGATTTAAGCCGTGGTGCCGATACAAACGAAGTTGTTAGAGCAATTGCAATAACTGTGTTGCAGTGTGAATAGTTTTATTGAAAAAATTGTAATTTTATTATAATATATTAATTGTAATTTTAAAAAAAAGAGGAAAATATATGAAAATTTTAGTATTAAATGCAGGTAGTTCAAGTTTAAAATTTCAACTTCTTAACATGGAAGATGAAAGTGTTATTGCAAAAGGAAATGCAGAAAGAATTGGAATTGATGATTCATTTTTAACATACAAAGCAAATGGTAAAGCAATCACAACAAAATTTGTTATGCCAACTCACGTTGAAGCAATGCAACACATTTTAGAAGCGTTAACCGATAAAGAAAATGGTGTTATTAAAAGTGTTAACGAAATTTCTGGCTTTGGTCACAGAGTTGTTAACGTTGGTGAAGATTATTTTGATAGTGTGGTTGTAACACCAGAAATTTTGGAAGATTTCAAAGCAAAAAAAGATTTTTCACCACTTCATGTTCCAGGTGCAATTTCTGGAATGGAAGCTTGTTTAAAAATTGCACCAAAAATTAAAAATGTTGCAGTTTTTGACATTGGTTTTCATAAAACAATGCCAGATTTTGTTTATCGTTATGCAATTCCAAAAGAAGATTATGAAAATTTAAAAATTAGAAAATATGGTGCACACGGAACAAGCCATCGTTATGTTTCACAAGAATGTGCAAAACTTTTAGGTGGGGCAGAAAACACAAAAATTGTTACTTGCCATTTAGGAAGTGGAAGCAGTATGTGTGCTGTTAAAGATGGTAAAAGTTTTGACACATCAATGGGATTTACTCCACTTGAAGGTTTAATTATGGGAACAAGAAGTGGCGATATTGATGCATCTGTTGTTGGATTTTTGTGTGACAAAAAGGGCATAACTGTTAAAGAAGCTGTTAATTATTTAAACAAAAAAAGTGGAATGCAAGGTTTGTGTGGATATAGTGATATGCGTGATGTTGAAGCAAATTTAGAAAGCAATCCAGATTGCAAACTTGCATACGATGCAATGTGCTATCGTGTTATTAAATATATTGGTTCATATGCTGCTGCAATGGGTGGTTTAGATGCCATTGTGTTCACTGGTGGAATTGGTGAACGTGACCCACAAGTTAGGGAAACAGTTTTAAGTTCATTAAAATTTTTAGGTGTTGAATTTGATAAAGAGAAAAATCCAAATGTTTTTGGTGACTTTGGTGAACTTTCAACTGAAAATAGTAAAGTTAAAGTTTATGTAATTCCAACCAATGAAGAGTTGGTTATTGCAAGAGAAACTTTGAATTTAATTAAATAATTAAAAAAATAATCAATTTTATAATTGACAAAGTAACTTATTTGTTCTATACTTTTTAAGCGATTTAAAAATTTATTAGGAGGTGCTATTACATGGCAGTACCAAAGGGAAAGGTTTCTAAGGCAAGACGTAATTCCAGAAAAGCTAACTGGAAAGTTTCAACACCTTCTATTGTTGAATGTCCTCATTGCCACGAATTAACTGCTCCTCATAGAGTTTGTTCTAAATGTGGATACTATGATGGTGTTGAAGTTAAAAAAGTTGGCAAGGAAAAAAAGGAAACTAAGTAATTAGGTTTAAAGAAAATGCTCATAAGTGGGCATTTTTTTTATTAATAAATATATTTTTTTTCATAAAATTTCGTTTATATTTAAAATGTTTTGTTAAATCAATTTTTTTAATTTTATTAATGTGGTAAAATAACAATTAGGAATAATTAAAATTGGAGTTAATATGGTAAAAATTGTTTTAGATGTTAATGGTGGAGATTATTCACCAAGCGAACTTGTTTTGGGTGCAATTAAAGCAGTTAACGAAATAAACGACTTAAAAATGATTTTGTGTGGCCCAAAAACCGAAATTGAACAAATACTTGCAAAAAACAAGTGTGATTTAAATAAATTTGAAATTATTGATGCACCAGACACAATAACAAATATGGACATTCCAACAGTTGCTATAAAACAAAAAACCGAAAGTTCACTTTATAAAACTTTCGAAACTTTGCGTTTAAACGAAGATGTGTGTGCAATGGTTAGTGCAGGTTCAACAGGGGCTCTTTTAACAGGGGCTTTCTTGCGAATTGGCAGAATTAAAGGTGTTTCTCGTCCAGCATTGTGTCCAATATTGCCAACTGTTGATAGACCAGATGGTCAGGTTGCCATTATTGATAGTGGTGCGAACGTTGATTGTAAACCAATTAATTTGTTGCATTTTGCAGTTATGGGAAATGCATATTTAAAAAATGTTTATGGCATAGAAAACCCACGCATTGCACTTTTAAACATTGGAACAGAAGAAAAGAAAGGTAATGAACTTGCTCACGAAACATATCCATTATTAAAAAACTTGGAAGGTATTAATTTTGTTGGCAATATGGAAGCAAGAGAACTACTTAGTGGCGATGTTGATTTAGTTGTTACAGATGGTTTTGGTGGAAATGTTTTATTAAAAAGCACAGAAGGTGCAGTGTTAAACTTATTAAAACTTTTGAAAAATGACATTAAAAGCCATTTTTCATCGTTAATTGGTGCACTATTTATGAAAGGCACTTTTAAACGCATTAAACAAAGAATGGACTACAACAAAAAAGCTGGTGGAGTTTTGCTTGGTTGCAAAAAATTGGTGGTTAAAGCCCATGGAAGCAGTAAAGCTGAAAGCATATTCCAAAGCATTTTACTTGCTTATAATATGAACAAAGCAAATTTGTGTAAAATAATTGAAGAAGAAATTAGTAAGGTTGACATAGAAATTAATGAATAACATTAACAAATTAGAAAAAATTATTGGTTACACTTTTAAAAACAAAGAATTAATTTTAAAAGCGTTAACACATTCATCATCATCAAAAACTTTTAATTATGAACGAATGGAGTTTTTAGGTGATAGTTTATTATCAATAATTGTAGCTGAATATCTATATTTAAACACCGAACAAAAAGTTGGAAAAATGAGTGTTTTAAGAAGCAGTTTAGTTTCAGCCGAAGCATTAAGCAAAATAGTTTTAGAAAATAATTTAAAACAATTTATTATTGTTGGAAAAAGCATTAAAGCAACAAATCATATTGCAAACAATGTTTTAGCCGATGTTTTTGAAAGTATAACAGCTGCAATTTATTTAGATGGCGGATTTGAAGAAACTAAAAAATTTGTTTCAAAATTTGTGCTACAAAATGTTAATAGTGTGCTTAACACCGACTATAAAACATTTTTGCAAGAAAAAATTGCTAGTTTGCATAATGATTATAAAATTGAATATAAACTTATTAATTCATTAGGGCCAAGCCATGAATTAATCTTTGAAATGGCAGTTTGTTTAAATGGTAAAATAATGGCAACTGCCAAAGGTAAAAACAAAAAAGAAGCAGAACAATTATGTGCAAAATTGCTTTTAGAACAAATAGAAAAAAATGGCTTAAATTCTTAAATATTTAGTTTTAAAAAGTTAATTAATATGTTATACTAAATTAGTTTTAAAAGGTTAAATAAACAATACCTAAAAAGTAGTTTGGAGGAAACACTTTGAATTTTAAACAAATAGAAATGGTTGGTTTTAAATCATTTGCCGACCCAATAAAAATCACCTTTGATAATGGAATTACTGCAATAGTTGGTCCAAATGGTTGTGGAAAAAGTAATGTTGCAGATGCAATTAGATGGGTGCTTGGTGAACAAAGCAGTAAAATGCTTCGTGGAACAAGTATGCAAGATGTTATTTTTAAGGGAACTGAAAAAAGAAAAAGTATGTCTTTTTGTGAAGTTTCTTTGCTTTTTGACAACTCAAACAAAATTTTTAAAACTGATTATGATGAAATTTGCATAACCAGAAAACTTTATCGTAGTGGTGAAAGTGAATATATGTTAAATCGCACCACTTGTCGTTTAAAAGATATCACCGAACTTTTGCACGATAGTGGTATTGGTAAAAGTGGTTATAGCATTATTGGACAAGGTAAAGTTGAAGAAATTATTAATTCAAAACCAATAGACCGTCGTGCAATTTTTGAAGAAGCAGCTGGAATTGCTGGTTTTAAGGCAAAAAAAGTTGATGCCGAAAGAAAATTGGAACGTACACGTGACAATTTGGTTAGAATAACCGATATTGTTTCTGAAATTGACCGTCAATTAAAACCTTTGAAACATCAAGCTGAAGTTGCAAAAAAATATTTGGAATTAAAAGAAAAATTAAAAGTTTTAGAAGTTAATGCCTATATTTATCAATATGACTTTGCTGCTTCAAACAAGGCAGAAATTGAAGAAAAAATTAATGCCATTGTTGAAGAAATGAATTTGCGTCAAGGCAAATTAGATCAAGTAATTTTGGATTACAATAACACATTTGAAAAAGTTAACACAATAGATAACGAAATTTCAAATTTAAGAGATGTTATTTTAAACATTACAGTTGAACTTGAAAAACAAGCAGGACAAACTAATTTAATTAATGAAAAAATTCAAACAAGAGAATTAGAAGTTAAACGTTTAAATGAAGAGTTAAACAAATTAAATGAAAATGAAATTGCTTTTTCACAAGAGCTTAACAATAAAACAAATGAATTAAATAATAAAAAAGATAAATTAACAGAATTAAATAACACAATTAAAGATGTAACAGTTAATTATGAAAAAATTAATTCTGAATTAACAAAAAGTGAAGATGATGCGCAAGAAACCCAACGTCAACTTTTTGAAACACTAAGCAAATTAGGTGATGTTAAAGCTCAAATTAGTGCATTAAATGCTGAAAAAACAACATATAGCGAAAACTTAAAATCACTTGAAAACAATTTATCAACAGTTAAAGGGAAATTAATTGAAAGCAGAGTTAATGTTTCCGATTGCAAAAAAACTATTGAAAAATTAAATGCAAAAAAACAAGAACTATCAAATGAAATAAACGAACATTTAACCGAACAAAACAGGTTGGATAGTGAATTTAAACAAAACGAATCTAATTTAAACAACATTAATTCAAACATTTTATCACTTGAACATCGTAAGAAAATGCTTGAAGATATGCAACGTGAATATGAAGGTTATAATGGTTCAGTAAAACGTTTGTTAACTGATGCAGAAAAAAATGCAAACTTAAAAAGCAAAATTGTTGGAGTTTTGGCATCTTTAATTAAAGTTCCTCAAAACTTTCAATCGGCTATCGAAATGGCTCTTGGCAGTGCAGTGCAAAATGTTGTAACTCACAGCGATGATGGTGCAAAAGAATTAATTAATTACTTAAAACAACGTGAATATGGCAGAGTAACATTTTTACCAATAAACACAATTAAAGAACGTTATTTTGATAATTCATTTAGAAAATTATTAAATGGTAATGGAATTTTTGGTGTTGCTAGTGAATTAATTTCATATAATAAAAACATTGCTAACGTAATTTCTAATTTGCTTGGATCAACAGTTGTTGTTGATAACATTAACACGGCAGTTGCACTTGCAAAACAAAGCCATTATAGTTTTAGAATTGTTACTTTGGATGGTGATGTTATTAATCCACAAGGAAGCATAACTGGTGGAAGTAAAAAAGCACAAGTTGCAAATTTGCTTTCTCGTGAAACCGACATAGAACTATCTCAAAAAGCAATTTTAAAATTGCAAACCGAAAAAGAAAGCACATTAAAAACAATTAGTGTTCTTTCAAACAAACTTTCTGCCGTTAATGAAATTATTAAACAAAAAAGCAACGAACTTAGGGAAGTTGAAATTAGTTTTGCTGCCGAAACAGAGCGTTATGAAAAATATAACTCAATTTGCGTTAATTTAGAGTCAGAAAGCAATTCGTTAACTGGCGAAATTGCAAAAACAAGTCAAATTATTGATGCAATTTCAAATCAACTTAGCAAAATTAGTAGCACCGAAAATATTAACGAAAATCCTACAACAACTTTTGAACAAACTTCAAATCAATTCAGTGAAATGCGTTCTAAACGTGATGAATATGCAAATAAAATCACAAATTTAAAAGTTGAAATTGCTTCAATTAGCAGTGAAATTCTTGGCCTTGAAAGTGAAATTGAAAGAATTAAATTTACTATTTCAAATAGTAAAACAATGCGTGAAGAATTAAATAAAACCATTGCGCAAAATAATGAACAATTAAACAACTTAAAATCAAGTTTCAATAATGTTAACACAAGCTCAAATATTAATGTTGACATTAAAAAACTAAATGATACAAAAGAAGAAGTTAATAATTTAACTGCTGAAAAATCCAACTTGCAAACAACACTTAGAAGTTTGGAAGAAGAACGTATGGCTCTTGGAACTGAGGTTGGAAAACTTCAAGATAAAAAACATCAACAAGAAATTAATTTAAGTAAAATTGACACTGATATTGAAACTTTACAAGAACGTGTTTGGACAGAATATGAATTAACATATAACACAGCACAAGATTATAAAGTTCCAGAATTTGATGTTAAACAAGGTTTGGTTGACATTAACAAACTTCGCCGTGAAATTAATGGTTTAGGTAATGTTAACGTTAATGCTATTGAAGATAGTAAACTACTTGAAGAACGTCATGGTAATCTTTATGTTCAAGCACAAGATTTAATTAAAGCAGAAGATGATTTAAAACAAATAATTAAAGATTTATCCGATGAAATGACTGCACGTTTTGATGAAGCATTCAATCAAATTAATTCAAACTTTGGCATTGTGTTCAAAGAATTGTTTGGTGGTGGAAGTGCAAAACTTCAACTTGTTCAAACCGACGATATGCTTGAAGCAGGTGTTGACATTGTGGCAGAACCACCAGGAAAAAAATTAAGTAACATAACACTTTTATCTGGTGGAGAAAAATCACTAACTGCCATTGCAATTTTATTTGCAATTTTGCGTTTGCGTCCAATGCCATTTTGCTTGTTAGACGAAATTGAAGCAGCATTAGACGAAGCCAATGTTGCCAGATTTGCAGCATACTTAAAACGTTATTCAGAAGAAACTCAATTCATTGTTATAACTCACAAAAAACCAACAATGGAACATGCAGATGCATTGTTTGGTGTTACAATGGAAGAGAAAGGTGTTAGTAAAGTTGTTTCTGTTAAATTAACAGATGCAATTAAAAATATAGAGGAAAGGTAATATGGGATTTTTTTCAAAATTATTTGCAGGACTTAAAAAAACAAAAGAAAGCATTGCAAACAAAATTAATTCAATTTTTGTTGGCGAACTTGATGACGAATTTTTTGAAGAGTTAGAGTATGTTTTAATAAGTTCCGATATTGGTGCAGATGCAACAGAAGAAATAATTGAAGAAGTTAAAAAACTTTCCAAAAAACAAAAAGTAAAAACTGCCGACGACTTTAAAGCACTGCTTAGAAGTGTTATGGTTCAAATTTTAAATGATGCAAATAACGATGAAATTTCATTTCCAGCATTAATAACTTTTGTTGGTGTTAATGGTGTTGGAAAAACAACAGCCATTGGTAAAATTGCTCACAAATTTAAAAATGAACACAAAAATGTTTTAATGGTTGCAGGTGACACTTTTAGAGCAGCTGCAAGTGACCAATTAACTGAATGGGCAAAAAGAAGTGGTGTTAGAATTGTTAAATACAGCGAAGGAGCAGACCCTGCGGCAGTAGTTTTCGATGGAATTAGTAGTGCACAAGCAAAACATGATGATGTTGTGCTTGTTGACACTGCTGGTAGGTTACAAAATAAATCAAATTTAATGGAAGAACTTAAAAAGATTGATAGAATAATTAATCAAAAATGGGAAGGCAACCATAAAAATTATTTGGTTATTGATGCAACAACAGGGCAAAATGCCTTATCACAAGTTGAAACATTTAACGAATTTGTTGGAATAGATGGAATTGTATTAACAAAACTAGACGGAACAGCAAAAGGTGGAATTGTGTTTGCCATTGCAAAACAATTTGGAATTCCAGTTAAATATGTTGGTGTTGGTGAAGGCATTGACGACTTGCTTGAATTTAACGCCGAAGAATTTGTTAATGGAATTATTTAAAAAAGTGCTTAAATTAAGCACTTTTTTGTTTTATTGAAACAATGGAAATAATATAACTTAAAACAAAATTTAAATTTAAAAATTTTTACTTGACATTTGGTACTAAAAAAGATAGAATATACCTGTAAAGTTAATTTGCTTTACACTTGTTGGTTGTATTATGGATTTAGAAAAAACAATTTATTATAGTTCACTTTTTAATATTTATGGTGAACTGCTAACTCAAAAACAACAAAAAATTATTGAAAGTTATGTTTTTAATAATTTAAGTTTGGGTGAAATTGCTGAAAATTTTAATATTTCAAGGCAGGCCGTTTTAGATAGTGTTAATAAAGCTTGTATGCAGTTAAATAATTATGAAGAAAAATTGCATATTTTAAAAAATAATATAAACATAAAAAAACTGCTTGAAAATGTTAAAAATAATGTTACAAACAATAAATTAAAAAAAGAAATTTTAGAATTAATTAATAATTTATAAGGAGATAATATGGCTTTATTTGGAAGTTTAAGCGAAAAATTATCGCATGTGTTTTCCAAACTAACAAAGCGTGGCGTTTTAACTGAACTTGAAATTAAAAATGCAATGCGTGAAATTAGAATTGCACTTTTAGAAGCAGACGTTAATTTTTTAGTTGTTAAAGATTTAGTTTCAAAAATAAGTGAAAAATGCAGTGGCGAAAGAGTTTTAAAAAGTTTAACGCCGGGTCAACAAGTAATAAAAATTGTTAATGAAGAATTAACTGCTTTAATGGGTAGCACAAATTCGAAACTAACAATTGCAAGTAAACCACCAACAATAATTTTAATGTGTGGTTTGCAAGGAGCAGGTAAAACCACAATGTGTGGCAAACTTGCAAAAATGTTAAAAAAACAAGGTAAAAAACCACTACTGGTTGCTTGTGACATTTATCGTCCAGCAGCAATTAATCAATTAAAAGTTGTTGGTAAAAGTGTTGATGTTGAAGTTTATGATGAAGGCACAAACAAACCAGAAAAAACAGCACAAAATGCTTTAAAATATGCCGAAAAGAAAGGTTATGATGTTGTTATTATTGACACTGCTGGTAGGTTGCACATTAATGAAGAATTAATGAATGAACTAAAAAATATTAAAAAAGTAGTTAATCCAACAGAAATTTTGTTAACAGTTGATTCCATGACAGGTCAAGATGCAGTTACTGTTGCAGAAACATTTAACAACGACCTTGATATTACTGGTGTTATTTTAACTAAACTTGATGGTGACACTCGTGGTGGTGCAGCATTAAGCATTAAGGCAGTAACAGGCAAACCAATTAAGTTTTGTGGTGTTGGCGAAAAAATGGACGATATTGAGCCATTTTATCCAGACCGTATGGCTTCAAGAATTCTTGATATGGGCGACGTGCTTACATTAATTGAAAAAGCACAAGCAAATGTTAGTGAAGAAGAAGCTAAAAAATTAGAAAAAAAATTAAGAGAAAATTCCTTCACATTTGAAGATTACTTGCAACAATTCGACCAAATGAAAAAAATGGGAAATATTGCCGACATTTTAAATATGATTCCGGGTGCAAGTAAGTTTAAATTTAATGCAAATATGATTGATGAAAAGCAAATTGCACGAAACAAGGCAATAATTCAAAGTATGACACCATATGAAAGAAGAAACCCAGATGTTATTAAGGGAAGCCAAAAAAAGCGAATTGCTGCTGGTAGTGGAACTTCAATTCAAGAAGTTAATGCACTATTAAAACAATTTTATCAATCAAAAGAATTAATGAAACAAATGGCAAATGGTAAAGGCAGATTTAGAATGCCGTTTTAATTTAGGTTTTTAAATTTTTTTATTAAAAAAAATTGTATATATATCATACTAAAAAAGGAGAAAAATTATGGCAGTTAAAATTAGATTAACACGTTTAGGAGATAAAAAATCACCATTTTATCGTGTTGTAGTTGCTGATTCAAGAACATCAAGAGACGGAAAAGTTATTGAAAAACTTGGAACTTATGATACTTTAAAAGACCCAGCAGAAGTTAAAATTGATGTTGAAAAAGCAAAAGATTGGTTATTAAAAGGTGCTCAACCAACAGAAACAGCAAAAACTGTTTTAGTTAAAGCTGGTGTTTTACCAGAAAGCACTAAAAAAACCGCTCCAAAGTCAGACACAAAAAAGAAAAAATAAACTAATGTAAGGAGTTAATATGGATCAATTAGTAGCATATATTGTTAAATCCTTAGTTGATAATCCTGATAAAGTTGAAGTTACAACTGAAAACGAAAGTGAAAAAGTTGTAATTATTAAAGTTTCAGTTGATGAATCTGATTTGGGAAAAGTTATTGGAAAAGGTGGCAGAATTGCTAGTTCCATTAGAACAATAATTAAAAGTGCTAGTGCAAAATCTGGCAGACGTTTTATTGTTAAAATATCTTAGTTAAAAAGTGCTTTTTATGGCACTTTTTTTATTTGTTAATATAATTAAAATATGTTAAACTAATTAGGTAATGATGTACTATGCAAAGTAAAAAAATTAGGAAAATAAAGGCATAATTAACGAGGAATAAATGGAAAAAATTGAAATTGGAGTTGTAACAAAACCACAAGGACTTAAAGGTGAATTTAGGGTTAAACATAACACAAATGCTTTAAAACTTTTTTCAAAATTAAAACAAGTTGAAATTAATAATCAAATTTTAAATGTTGAAAAAACAACTGACAGGGGTGGTTTTTTTGTTATTAAAACAAAAGAATTTAATTCTATTAACGAAATTGAAAATTTAAGAAATTTTAAAGTTTACACTTTTGTAACTAGTGATGTTGCAAATAAAATTAATAATAATGTTGGATATAAAGTTATTGCAAACGAAAAAGAAATTGGTGTTGTTATGGAAGTTAAAAACTATGGTGCAACCGATGTTTATACTTTAACTAATGGCAAAACTTTTGCGTGTGTTCCAAATTTAATTATAAATGTTGACGATGAAAACAAAATTGTCAATGTTAATGCAAAAATTTTAGATGAGGTTATTTTATGAAAATAACAATTTTAACTTTGTTTCCAAAAATGTTTGAAGCATTAAATGAAAGTTTAATTGGAAAAGCAATGCAAAAAAAATTGCTTGAAATTGAAGTTGTTAATTTTAGAGATTTTTCAAAAAACAAACATAAAAAAGTTGATGACTATGCTTTTAGTGGTGGAGCAGGTATGGTGCTAACTCCACAACCAATTTATGATGCTTTGCAAAGTGTTTTAACTAAAGATAGTTATGTTGTTTATATGTCGCCAAAAGGAACACCACTAACTCAAAACAAAGTTAAACAGTTATCACAAACAATAAAACATTTAGTTATAATTTGTGGGCACTATGAAGGCATTGACGAACGAATTATTGAACTTTGTGTTAACGAGCAAATAAGTGTTGGTGATTTTGTTTTAACGGGTGGTGAAATTCCAGCAATGGCTCTTATAGATGCAGTAAGCCGTTACGTTGAAGGAGTTTTGCATAATAGTGATAGCACAGAAGACGAAAGTTTTTCAGATGGTCTTTTGGAATATCCACAATACACACGACCACAAGAATTTATGGGATTAAAAGTTCCTGATGCGTTAATTAGTGGAAACCATAAAGAAATTGAAAAATGGAAACAAGAACAAAAAATTAGTGAAACAAAAAAATACAGACCTGATTTATTAAAAAAATAGTTATAATTTATAAAAACTTTATAACTTTAAAAGGATTTTAAAATGGACGAAAACATATCAAACATTAACTGGTTTCCGGGTCATATGACTAAGGCACTAAGAATGATGGAAAAGGAAATTAAAATTGTTGATGCAATAATTTACGTGCTTGATGCACGTGCTCCTTTTTCGTGTGTTAATCCAAAATTAAACAAATTAATTGGAAACAAACCAATAATTTATGTTTTAAACAAATGTGATATGGCAAATTTGGAAATAACAAAAGATTGGCAACAATATTTTTCTAAAATTGGTGCAAATTGCATAATGCTTAATTCAACAGAAAGTGGAACAGCAAAAAAAGTTGAGAATGCAATTAATTTGGCTTTAAAAGATAAAATTGAAAAACAAAAACAAAAAGGTTTTAAAGCAATAATTCGTGCAATGGTTTTAGGTGTTCCAAACAGTGGAAAAAGCACATTAATTAACAATTTATGTGGTGTTTCAAAAACAATAACTGGAAACAAAGCAGGAGTTACCAAAGGCAAACAATGGGTTAAAATTGCTAGTGGAATTGAAATTTTAGACACTCCGGGAACTTTATGGCCTGTTTTTGATAATAATCAGGTTGCGCACCATTTAGCTTATATTGGTTCAATTAAAGATGAAGTTTTAGATGTCCCAAGTTTAAGTTTAGATTTAATTAGAGATTTAATAAAAATTGATAAACAAATTTTAATATCACGTTATAACATTGAAATTTGTGCAGAAGATGAACCAATTAATGTGTTAGAAAAAATTTGTGTGGCACGTGGTTTTTTACTTAAAAAAGGTGAGCTTGATTACGACCGTGGAGCATTTGCAATATTAAACGATTTTAAGCAAAACCGAATGGGTAAAATTTCATTAGAAAAAACTAGTGATATTAAACAATTATTAATAAAAAATAGAAAACCAGAATATGAAAATAAAAACTAAAAGAGCTTAATATGTTAGATTATGAAACCAAATATTATAACCAAAACATAAAACTAATTGCAGGTGTTGACGAAGCAGGGCGTGGTCCACTTGCTGGGCCTGTTTGTGTTGCTGCTGTTATAATGCCATATGATAAAAATGAAATAATTGAAGAAATTAACGATAGTAAAAAATTAACTGAAAAAAAACGTGAAAAGTTGTTTGATTTAATTATTGAAAAAGCAATAAGTTATAAAATTGTTTTAATTAATGAAAAGATAATTGACGAAATAAACATTTTAAATGCAACCAAATTGGGTATGAAACAAGCAATAGAAGGTTTAAGTGTTAAACCAGAACTGGTTTTAATTGATGCTGTGCCACTTGATTTAAACATAAAAAATGAAAGTATAATTAAAGGCGATGCAAAATGTTATAACATTGCAGCAGCTTCAATTTTAGCAAAAGTTACTCGTGATAGATTAATGGTTGAATTAGACCAAAAATATCCTAATTACAATTTTAAAAAACATAAAGGTTATGGAACAAAAGAGCATATTGAAAATTTAAAAAAGTTTGGTAAATGCGAAATACATAGAAACAGTTTCATAAAAAAATTTATAAGCAATGAATAATCTTGGTGTGCTTGGTGAAGAACAAGCGGTTAAATATTTGTTAAAAAATAAATATAAAATATTAGAAACAAACTTTAAAACTATGTTTGGTGAAATAGATATTATTGCCAAAATAAAAAATGTTATTGTTTTTGTTGAAGTTAAAACAAGAAACAACTTAAAGTTTGGTTTTCCGTGTGAAAGTGTAACACAAAACAAACAACACAAAATTAAAATGGTGGCAGAGTATTTTTTAATTAAAAATAAATTATTAAAAAATGAAATAAGATTTGATGTTATTGAAATTTTAAATAGTGAAATTAAGCATATTACAAACGCGTTTTAAATATGACTTCATTTAGGCAAAAAAAATAAAAATTTTATGAATATTTTGTAAAAAATACTTGTATTAATTATTGTGATATGGTATTATAATGCAGTGACTTCGGTTGGTCCGCTGATTACAAAATGTGTCATGAACAACTAATAAAAAATTAGGAGGAGTTGTAAGTCATGAATTTAATTGATTTAATAGAAAAAGAAAATTTAAAACCTGAACTACCTGAATTTAGTGTTGGTGACACTGTTAAGGTATTCATTAAAATTGTTGAAGGTGGCAAGGAACGTATTCAAGCATTTGAAGGTGTTGTAATTTCTAAAAAACATTCAAGTGTTAGAGAAACATTCACAGTTCGTCGTGTTTCTTTTGGCGTTGGTGTTGAAAAAACTTTCCCACTACACAGCCCACGTATTGACCACATCGAAGTTTTAAAGAAAGGTAAAGTTAGACGTGCTAAATTATATTACTTACGTGAACTTTCTGGTAAAGCTTCAAAAATTAAAGAAAAACAAACAACAAAAACAGAAAATAAGTAAAAATTTCCGCTTAAATTTAAGCGGTTTTTTTATTTTTTTATATATATTATTTTTTATATATATAATAAAGTTATATATATAAATTTATTAAAATAACTAATATTATTGTTTTGTTAATTATTTTAATTGT
>CALWDV010000023.1 GCA_944376785.1 uncultured Clostridia bacterium
TGATTTAACCGAAGATAATGATTTTATTTTAAGAAAAACAAAAATTAAAGTTGGTGGTAAATTAAGTGCAAAACCTGGTAAAGCAACCATCTTAACTTGTGTTAATGGAACTGAAATTAAAGAATACGATATTGAACTAATAAAAACTAATTATCAAACAACTGGTAACAGCAGAGGAATGGTTATTAAAGTTACTGATGAAGAATTAATTAAAAAAACTGGTGGCATTGTGCAGGGAATGAGTGGAAGTCCAATAATTCAAGATGGCAAATTAATTGGTGCAGTTACACATGTTTTTGTTAATGATCCAACAAAAGGTTTTGGACTATATTTGGATTGGATGTTAAATGAATAATTGCAAAATTTATTAAAAAAATTGTAAATAATCATTTACTTTAAAAAAAAATAAAAAAATCTAAGATTATATAATATTATTAATTAAATATAATGTCAATAAAATTAAATAAAATTTTTATTTTGTACAAAAATAAAATATTTGTGTAAATTAACTAAATAAAGGTAATATTTTGTTTTTTTTAATAAAAACATTTTGTAATTTTTTACAAGATTTATTATTTTTGTAAAAAAATAGGTCAAATTGTAGATTTTTAAAAAGTTGTTTGTTATACTTATTCGCGTAGGGTTGGTTATTTTAACTAAAAATACAATTTTTTATAAAGGGATTTGCAATGATAAAAACTAATCTTAATGCGGTTTATTATTCTAAAGGAAATATAGAGAAAGCTTATTTAGTTAAAAATGTACTTTGGAAATCAAAATTTCAAATTTCAAACATATCAAATTTTTCTGAGTTGGTTTATGCAATCCAACAACAAGAAGTGAATTTGCTTATTGTTGATGGCGACACAATTAAAACTACTGAGGAATTTTTAGATATTATTAATGGTTATAAATTTTGTGTTCCAGACAATATTGTTTTTGTTAATTATATTAATGAGAAAAGTTTAGATATTAATGATAGTAATAGATTTTTAACAACATATGATAATTTTGAATCATTTTTTCAACAATATGAAGATAAATTACTTTTTAATATTGAAAAGAATAAATCAAATAAAATTAACACAAATTTTATAAATATGTTTTTAACACAATATTTAATAAAAATGGGATTCGTGCCAAAACACATTGGCTTTTATTATATAAAGCAATGTATTGAGGAAGCTTTAACTCATAATGGTGTTTTAGGTTCATTAAGCACAGAAATTTATCCCTGTGTTGCTAGAAGAAATGGTACTAGCCCGGTAAATATTGAAAGAAATATTAGAAATTCAATAGAAAAAGCAAATAAACTTTCAAATAATAAAGAAGAACCGTTAAAAGATGCATCTAATAAAAATAAGTGTGTTAGCAATAGAACTTTCTTATCTTATTTATTAGATCAAGTTATAATATCATATCAACAAATGGCTAATAAGTATTAATATAAATATCCAAAACTTTTCACACCTCCAAAAAAGTTTTGAATACAAGTTAATAATTTAATTTTTTATTGAATATAATTATATATGAAGTCATCTGTAAACCGACGCATATATAGGTTAAAAAATAAACTATCCCTATATTTTAATGAATATAAATTCACAGTTTTAATTTGTTTTATTTTTTTAATTATTGGTGCTAGTTTTGGCATTTTTACAGCGGTTAAATATTCTGGAGAAATTGAATTAGATAATTTAGCAGATTCAAATTTAGTGGATTTTTTAAAAGGGGATAGGGGAACAATGGGATTATTTTTCCCATACTTATTCTCTTTTTTATTTTATTGTTCTGTAATTATTTTTATAAATTTCAAACCATTTTTAAGTGTAATAACATTTTTATTGTTAATTATAAGAAGTTACCTAGTTGCTTTTGACGTCACAGTTATTATTATTTTATATGGGTTCACAGGAATTTTAAATGTTATTTTAATTATATTACCATGTGAATTAATGCTTTTAATGATTTTAACAATTATTGCGGCTGTTGCAATAAAAAGGAATATTAATCAAAAAAAATTTGGGCCATCGTTTAACTGCAAACCTTACATGATAAATTACTCAAAAATATTTACTTTTTTAATAATATTAGGAATTGTTATAATGTTATTAAAATGTTTATTAATGCCACTTATTAGGGTTACAATAATTGTTAATTGATGCAAAAAATTTTATTAATTTAATTCATTATTAATTTAATTTGTTTTTATTTACATAACAAAAGTATTAATGTATAATATTATTAATATATATGGCTTGTTATTAGATTAAACATTACTACTTTTGAGGTCTCAAATGAAAAAAAATAAAATTTTAAAATGTATTTTAAGTTTTGCATTAGTGTTGTGTTCAACACTAATGTTTGCTGCTTGTGGTGGATCATCAAACCCTGTTCCAGGCTATGAATCTGGAAGTTCGGCACCTAGTCCAGATGAAGGAACAAAACCACCATCATCAGGTGACGATTCTGATGTTAGCATTGGGGAAGATGGTGAAGTTGAAGGTGGAGAAATTGCAGATTTTTCTGACTTTTTTAAAGGATATGTTGTTTTAACCAATGGTGATAATTCATTCAAAGTTTATGATGAATCAACAGGTGCAGAAGTAACTTTTAATGATTTACTAGATAGACAAATAGATGTTTTAGCAGAAGATGTTTTATATAGGTTGTATTTAACATATGGTTCATTAACATATGGAACATCATCACAATACCAAGACATTGAATTATATAATGGAAATTATAGTAAAGATGGAGCATTTGCAAAAGTTTTAAAAAATAAAGCTTTAACAAATGAAAGTTATGAAACATCAGTTTCTGTTAACTATGATGATATTTTAACTTATCAATTTGCATTAGATACTGATAATGATAATGCTTTTAATACATCTTTTATTATGTTAAGCGAGGCTATTTTAGGAGAATATAATTTATATGATAATAATAGACGTGCATTATTAAAATTTGATAATGATAGTGAAGCATTACCATATAAATGGGCATATTCAAATAATGCAGAAGATTTTACAAGTTGGTATAATAATTATAAAGAATCCTTAAAATTAGAGATTGCAAAAGCATTATATGATGAAACAACAAATTTATCATATGAAGAAATTTTAAACAAAATAAATTATTTAGGATATAACGCAAATTTTGCTACGAAATTAGAAAACATTATTTATAATGTAGTAATTGGAAAAAATTTAGTTAATAGAGATTTAGAAATATATAATACATTAACTGAAACAGATAAAACATCTCCAAAGAATTGGAGTGATGAAAGTGAAATTTCTAAACATTACTATAAAGGCTATAACATTGTAATACCAGCAATTGTTGAACAAGCTTTAAATAATACTTTTGAAAGCACTGAAACAAGTATTTATCCTGCATTAAACCGAATGGCAGTTGAAAGCACTGTTAATGCTAATGGCTTTACCGATGCTAAAAAATATTCAAGTGTTTTACTAATGCCAAAGAGCAACACTCCAACAACAAAATTAATTGTAAATTTAGAAGGAGTTGGTGAATCTGTTGGTAAAACAATAACCATTAATTATGTTGTTGCAACTTCAACAAAAATATATCAAGGAAATACCACTGTAACACTAAAAAATGTTAATCAAGAAATTGAATTAAATTTAAATGCAATAACTGCCGGTGCTAAATTAAATGCATATAATGGTGATAAAGAAAATTACACTTCAACCGATTTATTTGGTGGGGCTAATGAAAGTGGCAACATTAATGATGGCAACAACTATATTAAATTAACATTTGATAACACTAATAACACAGCATTTAAAGTAACATTTAAAGGAATGTATGATAAAATGCAATAAAAAAACAGCGTATGCTGTTTTTTTATTTTAATAAAATAAAACAATTTTTACATAATTTTTTTTAAGTTGCAAAACATATTACAAAAGGAAGAAATTTATGAAAAAAATTGTTTTAAGTTTTATATGTTTAATTTTTGTTTTAATAATGTTTGTTGTTAACAATCAATCGATTTATGTTAATGCCTCTTATGTTGAAAATAATTTTTCTAATTTTACAAGTTCTAGTTATGTTTTGCTTGATGCTAATTCAGGAACAAAATTAGCTGCAAAAAATGAAAATGAGAAAATGCAAGTTGCAAGCATTTGCAAATTAATGACCAGTTTAATTACACTAGAAAAAATTGATACGGGTGAACTAAAATTGAACGATGAAATTGTGGCAAGTGAACATGCATGTAATATGGAAGGAAGTCAAGCATTTTTAGATGCAGGAAGTTTCTATAAAGTTTCTGATTTATTAAAAAGTGTTATTGTTGCATCAGCAAACGATAGTGCAGTTGTGTTAGCAGAAGCAATTTCCGGTTCAGAAAATTCTTTTGTAAGTTTAATGAATCAAAGAGCAAAAGAATTGGGTATGAATAATACAACATATGCAAATGCAACTGGATTACCTGCACCTAATCAATATTCAACAGCTATGGATACAAGCATAATTTTAAAAGAAGTTGCAAAACATGATTTGTATGTTCAAGATTCAAATATTTGGATGGACACCTTAATTCATCCAAGTGGCAGAGAAACTGAATTAGTTAACACAAATAGATTAATTAAATACTACGACAAATGTAAAACTGGCAAAACAGGTTTTACTGATGAAGCAGGATATTGTTTGGCTTCAAGTGCTAGTAATGGTAATTTAAGTTTAATTGCAGTAACTTTAAAATGTGATAAGCCACAAGATAGATTTAAAGAAAGTATGGATTTATTTAATTATGGTTTTGCAAATTTTGAAAACAAACAAATTATTGATAGTTCTAAACTTTTAACAGATAAAATTAAAGTTAATTTAGGTAAAACAAGTTTAGCAAACATTGGTTTTAAAAACGATTTTAGCGTAGTTATGAAAAAAGGTGATAACGCTAATTACGATATTAAATTAAACATTAAAAAATCTATTAATGCGCCACAACAATTAAATGCAAAAATTGGTGTTGCAACAATTGTTAAAGATGGTAAAATTATTGGTGAAGTTGACATTGTTTTAAAAGAAGAAATTCAAAAACAAAACTTTAATGATATTGTTAATAAAGTTGTTGAAAATTGGAGTATATTATAATAAAAAACATATTAGATTTTCTAATATGTTTTTTTACATTTTTTAACATTATTATAATTTGAAAAAATTGCCTAATTAATTGATTATTGTGTGCTTTTATTATATACTTATTATGTTATTAATTTAACACAAATATATTAAAATTAAGGAATAATATGCTTAGTATTTTTGGTGAACTTACAGGTATTGAATTAATTGGTGCAGGTTTGGCATTGCTTGTTGTTTTAGTTCTTTCTTTATCTTTACACGAGTTTGCACATGCTTATGTTGCTTACAAGCAAGGTGACTTTACACCTAAGGAAATGGGAAGAGTAACACTAAACCCGTTAGCTCACATAGATCCAATAGGTTTTTTATGTTGTGCTTTGTTTGGTTTTGGCTGGGCAAAACCTGTTGAAATTAATCCAATAAAATTTAGAAATTATAGGAAAGGAATGTTTTTAACTTCCATTGCAGGTGTGACAGTTAACATAATTTTAAGTTTTATTGGTTGTGGAGTGTTTTATATTTGTTTAAGATTTTTACCTTTAACAAATGTATTTTGTTATTTTATTTATTATTTTGGTATGTTTCTTTATACAATTAATTTGGCATTGTTTATATTTAATTTATTACCAATTTATCCATTAGATGGTTTTAATTGTATTTCAGCATTAACAAAATATGATAATAAATTTGTTAATTTTATGAGAAAATATGGCACAATAATTTTAATTGTTATTTTAATTTTTGGAGATGTTTTTCTGCTTAAATTAATTAATTGGATTGGTATGCCAATGGAAATGTTATGGGAATTAATAGTGTTTTAATGGAAGAAGAATTAAAAGAAAAAAACTTAATTACAGATGAACAATTTAATAATGAACAATTAAGCGCCGACGAAAGTTTTGAAGTTGAAGAAGATAGTGTTTTAAATTTTAAACTTGAAAATTTTGAAGGTCCATTAGATTTACTTTTGCACTTAATTAAGCAAAGTAAAATGGAAATTGAAAATGTTGAATTATCTAAAATAACAGAACAATATTTAGCAATTATGGATAGTTTACCAGAACTAGACCTTGAAAAGGCAAGTGAATTTATTGAAGTTGCAGCAACTTTAATTGAAATAAAAAGCAAAGCATTACTTCCTAAATTAATTGAAAATGAAGAAGTTGATGAAGAAGATCCGGAAGCATTATTATTGCAACGTTTGCAAGAATATAAATTGTTTAAAGAAACAAGTGAAAAATTAAAAGAAAGTGAAAATGTTTCAAGATTTTATAAGGCACCGGAAGAAGAAGCAAGTAAGTTTAGAATTGTTTTAAAAGATATGAGTTTAGACATTTTGTTAAATGCCTTTACTAATGTTTTAACACGTGCAACAAAAATTGAAACAGAAAATGAACCAAAGCAAATTGCAAAAGAAAAATTCACTGTTACACAAAAAATTGCTTCTATTAAAGATGCGTTAATAATAAGAAATAAAATTATGTTTAGCGAATTATTTAATGAAAGTATTTCCAGAGATGAAATTATAACAACTTTTATGGCTTTATTAGAATTATTAAAATTACAAGAAATTAAATGCGTTCAATCAGACGCTTTTTGTGATATTGAAATATTAAAAGCAGAAGATGAAGATTCAAACGAAAAAGAGGTTGAAAATGAATAATTTAGATAAAATTATTGAAAGTATATTATTTGTTGCAGGTGATGGTGTTGAATATTTTGATATTGCTGAAAAATTAGGAGTTTCTGTTGATGATGTGGAAAAATCAATAGAAAAACTAAAATCAGACCTTGAAAATTCGGAAAGTGGAATTCAAGTTATTACATACAACAAAAAAGCACAATTATGTTCAAACTCTAATTATGCAGATCAAGTTGCAGAAGTTTTAAATCCAATTAAAGAAAAAGCACTTACAAAAGCTGTTTTAGAAACTGCTGCAATAATTGCATATAAACAACCAATAACCAGATTAGAAATTGAACAGGTTAGAGGAGTTAATTCTGATTACGCAATTAATAATTTAATTGAAAATAAATTAATTGAAGTTGTTGGCAGAAAAGATGCCATTGGAAAACCATTATTGTTTGGAACAACTGATGAATTTTTAAAAAGATTTTCATTAAATTCTTTGGAAGATTTACCAGATTATGATGAATTATTAGAAAGAATTCAAGTTATAAAAACCCCACAAAATGCAGGATTATTTGATTATTCACATATGCCAGAAGATAATGACAAACTAGAAAAAGAACAAGCTGAAAAAGAAAATAACACAAATGAAGAAAATGAAAATAAAAATGATGTTGTTAATGAATTGTTACAAGCATTAGAAGATGATGATAACACACAAATTGAAGCTTAAAAATAAAAAATGTATTACCAAAAGTAATACATTTTTTTTTGTTTTTTACAAATAATAAACTATGAAAACAGTATTAATAGTGTTAACAGTTTTAATTATAATATTGTCAATATCGCTACATATAACACTTGAAATTGAATATGACATTTTAAAAAATTTTGGGAAAATTAAAGTTAAACTTTTCAAAATAATAACAATTTTTTCAAGTGGAATAACTTTTGTTGGTGAATATTTAAATTTAAGTAAAAGACATAATAAAGTTGTTAAAATTAAAATTGATATAAATGATAAGCAACTACAATTTTTTAATGATGTTGGAAAATATTTAAAAAAGAAAATAACATTATTAAATCTTAATATTAACACATTAATTTGTTTTATGAATCCAAATTTATCTTGTTTGTTAAGTTCAATTATTAACATATTTGTTTCATTGTTATTTTCAAAAATTTTGGTAATGAATAATGATGTTAAATTAATTAAAAACATTCAAACAGGATTTAGGCAAAACAATTTTATTATTAACTTGAATGCTTCAATATTGTTAAGTATATATGACTATTTTTGGGCATATTTAAAAGCATTAAAAAACAAAATTAGGAGAGAGCATGAAAAAAATGGAAAACAAAAAAGAATGCAAAAATGCAAGTGAATTATCAAATATTCTTAATGATGCTATGATAAATTTAAAACAAGTAATTGATATTAACACGGTGGTTGGAAAACCAATTTATAATGAAGATGGTAGTGTTGTTGTTCCAGTTTCAAAAGTTTATGTTGGAATTGTTGCTGGTGGTGGAGAATTAGATAAAAAAATTAATAGACACAATACGTGTTCATATCCATTTGCAGGTGGAACAGGTGCTGGTTTCACAATTTCTCCAATAGGTTTTTTAGTTACAAAAAACAATGAAACAACCTTTGTTAACACAGAAACAGATAAATCTGGTGAAAAGTTAATTGAAATGACTAATAAAACATTAAAAATTATATTAGAAAATTTAAAAAAGGATTAATTATGAAAAAAATATTTAGGTTTATTATAATTATTGCATTAATAATTTGTATTTGTCCAAACCCAAATTATAATGTTGAAGCTTATGCAAATTACAAAGGTATGTGTGTTATTGGTAATAATAATAAAGTTTTATATGAATATAATAAAGATGTTCAAATGCCTATGGCAAGTACAACAAAAATCATAACAGCAATTTTAACAATAGAAAATTGTGATGATTTAGATAAAATGGTAAAAGTTGCAGATGAGTCGGTTGGAATTGAAGGAACAAGCATTTATTTAAGGAAAAATGAAGAAATAAGTGTTAGGAACTTATTGTATGGTTTAATTTTGGCGTCTGGTAATGATGCTGCAACGGCTCTTGCTTATGAAATTGGTGGTAGTGAAGAAAACTTTGTTAGAATGATGAATGAATTTGTTAATAAGTTAGGCTTAAAAAACACTCAATTAAAAAATCCGCATGGTTTAGATGCCGATGGGCATTATACATCAGCTTATGATTTGGCAGTAATAACCAATTATGCTTTAAACAATGATACATTTGCCGAAATTGTTTCAACAAAAACAAAAGTTTTAAATGAAGGGGAGGACAATGTTAGATATTTAAGAAATAAAAACAAATTAGTTTTTTCTCAAAATGGTTGTGTTGGCGTTAAAACAGGTTTTACTGATAATGCAGGACGTTGTTTAGTTAATGCTTGTGAAAGAGATGGGTTTAGAGTTGTTTCAGTTGTTTTAAATTGTGGCCCTATGTTTGAAGAGTGTGATAGGTTAACTAATTTAGCATTTAATGAATATGAATTAAAAACATTTGTTGAACCATATAGTTTTGTTGGAAATGTGCCAGTTATTAATGGAGACAAAAACGAAACGAATGTTGTGACCATAAAAGGTTTTAATGAAATTATTTTAAAAAGCGAACAGGATTTATATGATGTACAATATGATATTGTGAAAGAAATTGAAGCGCCAATATCTAAAACAACAAAATTAGGTAAAGTTAAAGTTAATTATAAAAATGAAATTATTTTTGAAGATGATTTATATTCTACTTCAAACATAGAAAATATTGATTTGAAACATAAAATTGATAACATTATTAATAATTGGTATTTATAAAAATAAAAACATAACATTTTGTGTTATGTTTTTATTTGATAAAAATTAATAATTGTATTAAAATTAGTATAATATGAGAATTAATAAATATTTAGCACAATGTAATATTTCGAGTAGGCGTAAGGTTGAAGAGTTTGTTTTATCTGGCTTAATTAGTGTTAATGATGTTGTTGTTAAAGAATTGTCAACTCAAATTTCACCAACTGATATTGTTAAATTTAATGGTGTTATTGTTAAACCTTCTAATATAAAAATATATTATTTATTAAATAAACCTAGTGGCTATATAACAACAGTAAAAGACGAAAAAAACAGACATACTGTGCTTGATTTAATTGAAAAAAGTCCAGAAAGAATTTTTCCTGTTGGCAGGTTAGATTGTGCAACAGAAGGAATGTTAATTCTAACAAACGATGGCGATTTTGCAAATAAACTAATTCATCCAAGTAAAAAAATTAATAAAGTTTATGAGGTTATTGTTAATAAACAACCATCAATCGAACAATTTGCAATGCTAGAAAAAGGTGTTGACATTGGAGATTTTGTAACCAGTCCAAGCAAAATATCTAATAAAATAAAACTAGATAAAGGTACTTATAAGTTTAACATTACAATTCATGAAGGTAAGAACAGACAAGTAAGAAAAATGATGGAAAGCGTTGGCTTAGAGGTTATTTACTTAAAACGTATTAAAATTGGCTCATTACCACTAGGGAATTTACCAACAGGAAAATATAAAAAGTTAACTAAAAAAGAATTAGATTTATTATTAACAAACTAAGGAGATAATATGATTACTATTGCAATTGATGGTCCAAGTGCAGCAGGGAAAGGTGTTGTTTCAGAAAAAATTTCAAAACTTTTAAATATTCATCATTTAGATACTGGTGCTATTTATAGGGCAATTGGTTTATATTGTTATGAAAACAATGTTGATGCATATGATGAAAATCAAGTAAAAAAAATATTGGATAAGATTGAAATTAAAATTGAATTTATTAATGGTGAACAATACACATATTTAAATGGTGAGTGTATTAATGGCAAAATAAGATCATCAATAGTTTCAGATTATGCTTCAAGAAGTTCGGCACTTTTATGTGTTAGAGAAAAAGTGAAAGATTTGCAACAAGATTTTGCAAAGCATCATAGTGTTGTTATGGAAGGAAGAGATATAACAACCGAAATTTTGCCAAATGCAAAATATAAATTTTACCTAACTGCATCATCAGAAGTTAGAGCTTTAAGAAGATTAAAAGATTTAGAAGCAAAAGGCGAAAAAATCACTTTCGATCAGGTTTTAAAAGACATTAATGAACGTGATTATAGAGATAGTCACAGAGAGTTTGGAAGATTGCAATTAGCCAAAGATGCAGTTTATATTAACACCGATGAATTTAGTGTTGATGAAGTTGTTTCAATTATTTATAGTAAAATTAATGAGAGATAGTTTAAGGAGAATTGTTTATTATGTTTTTTTATTTTTTACTAATACTTTTATATATTCCACTTTTAATAGTTTATCCGTGTAGAGTAGTTGGTAAAAAAAATATTCCAAAAAAAGGAAGATTTATTTTAAGTTGTAACCATCAAACTTTAAATGATCCAATTATTATTGCTTATAAAATTACTAAAAGAAGATTTAGATTTATGGCAAAAGCACCACTTTTTAATAATAAATTCAAATCGGCAATACTTAAAAGTTTAGGAGCTTATCCAGTTAATAATAAAAGTGCAACTGGCGATATTAAAGCAGTAAAAACAACATTAAAACACTTAAAAGATGAAAGGGCTGTTTGTATATTCCCTGAAGGTGCTAGACTTAAATCTAGTGAAAGCAATGAATTAAAACATGGTGTTGCAATGTTTTCTTTGAAAACAAATTCCCCAATAGTTCCAGCATATTTTGTTAAAAAAACTAATGCATTTGTTTTCAACACATTGTTAATTGGTAAACCAATAGAACTTTACAATATGGAGCAATTTAAAGATAAAAAAATTGATAAAGATTTATTAGAAGAAGCAAGTACTGTTTTAAAGAAAGAAATGAATGCGTTATATAAAAATTATATTAAAAATAAAGAATTAAAAAAGAATAAAAAACAAAAATTAAATAACAAAAATTAATAAAAAAAACACTCTTTAATAAGAGTGTGTTTTTTTTAGGAAAAAAGGGGGAATGGCGTAAAATTAATAATTAATTTACGCCATGCTTTTAAAACAAAAGCGAGTTAATGATATCAAATTATAATTGCCTAGTCAAGAGTTTTTTAAAAAATTTTCGACATTTTTATACTTTTTTTAAAAAATATATTTAATAAATATTTTATAAAATTATGTAACCTAAAAAAAATTAAATATTTGCCATATAACATAAAATTTTGTATAATCATAAGAGTATTATAAATTATTGGGGGAATCACAATGGAAAAAAGAAGTAATTATTTATCTTGGGACGATTATTTTATGGGCTTAGCGTTACTTTCTGCCAAAAGAAGTAAAGACCCTAACACACAAGTTGGAGCTTGCATTGTAAATAATAAAAAACGTATTGTTTCTGTCGGATATAATGGTTTCCCAAGTGGGTGCAGTGATGACGTTTATCCTTGGAACAGGGAAGGCAATGAATTAGACACAAAATATCCTTACATTGTTCATGCTGAATTAAACGCAATATTAAATTCAAAAGCTGATTTGTCAAATTGCACAATTTATGTTACTATGTTTCCTTGTAATGAATGTTCAAAAGCAATTATTCAATCTGGAATAAATCATATAATATATTTAACAAATAAATATCCAAATTCTAATGCAGTTTTAGCAAGTGTTAAAATGCTTGAAAGTGCAGGAGTAGTTGTTGAACAATATAAATCTAGTTTAAATGAAGTGGTGTTAAATTATAAAAATGAATAATAATAAAATTAATTTTCAAAACTTTTTCTTTCCACTTTTGTTTGTTTTTTCGGCAATAGTGGTTGAGATTGGAACTTTTATTGCTTTAAATTTTGGAATTTTGCCAACATATTTTATGTTGGATTTTTTCATTATTTTAATTTTTGCATCATTACTGTTTTTAATATCTAATAAAATTGCTCAAATGGTTTTAATTATAATTTTGTTGATTTTGCAATCAATGCTTAGTTATGTTAACGTAACACTTTATTCAATTTATGGTGATTTGTTTAGTTTTGATATGATTGTTCTTGGTGCCGAAGCATTTTCAGTTTTTGATGCATCATTTATTAAATGGGGATTTTTAACATTTTTGTTTATTGTTAATTGTGCAACAATAACCTTAATGAGTTTGTGTTTAAAGAAAAAAATTAGTTTTCCAATAAAATCAAAAACAGCGTTAATTGTTTTAATTTCGTTTATAATTTCACAAGCAGTTGGAATTGGTGGATATTCTGTTCAAATTGCTTGTTTAAAACAAAATAATGATACAATATACGAAACGTATTTTGAAAATGATAAAACCTTATATGATAAATTGTTTATAAAATCAGAAGCATTAAAAAAATTTGGTACCTATCCATTCTATTTTAAAAATTTATTAAATTTAACTTTTGGTGTTGATGATTATGATGATTATGAAAAAATCAAAAATTATATAACTCAAAATGTTGTTTATCAAACAAATGAAAATACTGGACTACTAAAAAATGATAATGTTATTGTTATTATGTGTGAAAGTTTGGAATGGTTTGGAATTAATCCGGTATTAACACCAACTTTATATGATATGTTTAATAATGGAACAACTTTAACAAATTATATTAGTAAAAGTAAAACCAACTATTCTGAAATGGATGTTATTTTAGGTAGTGTTCCCACCGATAATTCCTTTACTAACAGTTGGCATGGGTCATCATCTTCATTGCTTGGAAACAACTTAGCTTTTAGTTTGCCAAATAAGTTAAAATCTGTTGGCTATGATAAAGCAAGATTTTTTCATGACAATATTGGAGATTTTTATGGAAGAGAAACAACACATTCAACTTTTGGTTTTGATGAAATAATAACTCTTGAAAATATGAATATTGAAGACAAAGCAGATGGTTTAATTGGGCATAGTTCTAACTATACAAAAGATTCTGATATGATTAAATCTTGCATAGAACAAATTGCTCCAATAAATGAACAATTTTTTAGCTTTATTACAACTATAACTTCCCATGGTCCTTATTATGAAAGTAATAAATTGGGTGAATATTATGATATTTTAGATAATGGCAAATTAGCTGAATTTAAAATATGGTTGGAAGAAAACACTGAATTTATATATCCAACAGATGACGAAAAATATGAAAGTTATTTACGTTGTTATTTGGCAACTATTATGGATTTAGATAGGGGAATTCAGTTTTTGTTGGAATATTTAACAAATAATAATATTTTAGATAAAACAACCATTGTTTTATATAGTGACCATAATTCATACTATCATGATTTAGCATATAAAATGCGTGGTTTGGATAAAAGTGAATATTATAATCCAACACTTTACAATGTTCCTGCAACAATTTATAGCACAAAATTAGGTGCAAAAACAATAAGTGATTTTACTTGTCCATATAACATAACTCCAACAATATTGGATTTATTAGGAATTAAATATAATAATAATTTATATATGGGTTATTCAATTTTTAACAACAACTTTCACGAAACAATATTTGTTTCACAAATTGGTGGAATTATGAATGATAAAATATATTCTGAAAATAATGCTGAACTTATTAGTAAATTTGAAATAACTGATCAAGAAGAAACAAATTTTAAAAATAATGCACTAAAATTTTATGTTAAACAAGATTATATGAATTTGATTTATAATTCAAATATTTTTGATAAATTTCCTGAATTGATTAATTATATTTAATACCAAAAAAGACGGATATTAATCCGTCATTTTTTATTGCTTATTTAATAAAATATCTTCAATTTCTTTCCAGTTATTCACTCGAATTATGTTTTGTTTTTTTAGTTCTTCATCTGTAATGTTTTTATTGTGATATGCTGTAAACAAAAGTTTTAGGGGAATATTGTTTTGTAAATGACTAATTTTATCATCTATTTGAACATCTGCATTAAAAATATTTTTTGACCCTGTAAATATAATTTTGTTTATATTTAAAAAAGGGAAGTTGTTAATTAAAAAATCATATTTATTTTTAAAAAATAAACCACTAGCTTCTTTTAGTCCGCTAATATCAATTGCACAGGATGAACAAATGTAAAGGTCGAACTTACTGTTTAATTTTTCTAAAACTTCTTTTGCATTATCAAAAATGGTTGCATATTTGTAATGATTTTTATCTTTTATATAATCATAAAATGCAAATTTTTCTTTTTGGCTTTTTATAACATCTTCTTCCATATATGAAGAAGTAAAATCATCTAATGAATAATTAGTATTTAAATATGTGTTTAAAAGGTGCAAAAATCCACTATCACATATAACATAATCAACATCAATTAATATCTTTTTCATTTTTTAAACTCACTTTTTAGTTTTATATAGTATACAATAAAAACAAAATAAAAAAAAGTCCTATTTAAATAGGGCTTTAATTTTTTTTAGTTGGTGGGCGAGGATGGATTCGAACCACCGAAGTCAGAGACAACAGATTTACAGTCTGCTCCATTTGGCCACTCTGGAACTCGCCCTTATACTAAAAAATGGAGCTGGTGATAGGAATCGAACCTACAACCTGCTGATTACAAATCAGCTGCTCTGCCAGTTGAGCTACACCAGCTTAAAACTCAGATGGTGCCTTGGGGTGGAATCGAACCACCGACACAAGGATTTTCAGTCCTTTGCTCTACCGACTGAGCTACCGAGGCAAATTTGGCGATTCGGAAGGGAC
>CALWDV010000024.1 GCA_944376785.1 uncultured Clostridia bacterium
TTAACTATGCCGAAACCTTTTTTGCGTGTTTTTTTATTTTAAAAACATTAAAATTAAAATCTTTTTGTTCATCTTTTGAAATATTTAACAAAATGCCAACTGCACCCATAAACACCATTAAACTTGTTCCACCTGCACTCATAAATGGCAAAGGAATGCCTGTTGGTGGAATTGAACCTGTTACAACTGCAATGTTAATTAACAACTGAACAGCAATAACACTTGTTATTCCACCTGCCAAATAACAACCTAATCTATCTTTTGCATTAAGTGCAATTTTAACACCTTTCCAAATTACAACAGAATAAATTAAAATTACCAACACACAGCCAACAAAACCAAGTTCTTCACCAATTATGCTAAAAATGAAGTCGGATTCACTAAATGGCAAAAACAAATATTTTTGTCTGGAATTAAACAAACCAACACCAAACAAACCACCACTGCCCAAAGCATACAAACTTTGAATTAACTGAAAACCTTCTTCTTTTGGACTTGCCCATGGGTCTAAAAACGCCATTAATCTTTGCAATCTATATGGTTCAATAATAATTAAAATTGGCACCAAACAAATGGCAGGAATTAAAATAATTAAAAAGTGTTTTGCTCTCATGCCACCAATAATTAGCATTATTAACATAACACAGCCAACACAAAGTGTTACAGATAAATTTGGTTCTAACAAAATTAACAAGCAAATAACACCACCAACTGCCATAATTGGAACAATGCCCCAAAAAGTTTTTGTTTTATTATAATGTTTTGCTAAATAACAGGCAGAAAAAATAACAAAACCAAACTTTGCAACTTCACTGCTTTGCAAACTAAATCCACCAATGGTAATCCATCTGTTTGCACCCAAGTTGTTTTTTCCAAGACCTGGCACAAAAACCAACAGCAAAAGCACAATGGAAATTGCAACCACCCACCACCTAAGCTTAACAAAGTTGGCATAGTTAAAATTAATGCAAAAAAGCATTACTGCAATTCCCATTAAAAATCCAACAAGTTGTTTCTTTACAAAATAAAAACTATCGTCATATTTAATTTGTGCACTATATGATGATGCACTATAAATAAACACCATACCAAGCACAATAAGTAAAAAAACTAAACCAACTAAAACCCAATTCTTTTTTACTGTTTTTAACATATTTCACCATTTAAATTTTGCATAGTGTTAATGTTTTTAATTTTACCAACAATTTGTTTAAAATAATTGCCACGTTCTATATAACTAGAAAACTCATCAAAACTTGCACATGCTGGTGACAATAAAACTGCATCACCACTTTTTGTTATTTTACTTGCTTTAAAAATTGCACCCTTTAAATTTGGTTCAACAAATGTTTCAATTTTATTTTTACTAGATTTTGCAATTTTTTTTCTACTTTCACCAAATGCAACAATTTTAGTAACATTTTGTGGCAAATGTTTCATTAAATCATCAAAATTTAAATTTTTGTTTTTGCCACCCAACAACAATGTTATTTGTGAAAAATTTTTTAACTTATTTGTTGCTCCAATGGTTGCATGTAGATTTGTTGCTTTACTATCATCATAGTAACTAACATTATTTATTTTTGAAACAAATTCAACTCTGTGTTCTAAATTTTTAAATGAATTAATACCATTTAAAATTTCATTGTTATTAAGCCCAATAATTTTTAACACAGAAACAACTGCTAAAATATTTTCTAAATATGTAAAATTTTTTATTTCGCTTAAATCAAAAATTTCTTCTTCATTAAAAATAATTTTGTTATTTACAACATTACAATCTTTATTTAGCACTATTTGTTTTACTAAACAATCTTTCATACCATTTAATATTTCTGGCTGATTGTTAACAATGGCAAAACATTCTGCATTGCAATTTTTAAACAAACTTAGTTTTAAGTTAATGTAGTTTTCAAGTGTTTTATGCCTGTCAATATGATCTGCATCAACATTTAATAAAACACCAATATATGGTTTAAACTTATAAGTTGCTTCAAGTTGAAAAGAACTAACTTCCACAACAGCAAAATCTAATTTATCATAGTTTCTAACATCTGTTAATGGTTCTCCCACATTACCAAGTGCTTTTGCAGAGTAACCTGATGAATTTAAAATGTGTTCAATTAGTTTTGTTACTGTTGTTTTACCATTTGTTCCTGTAACTGCAATTATTGGATAAGGGCAAAGTAAATATCCAAATTCAAGTTCAGATATCACCCTAATTCCTTCACTTTCAGCATACTTAATGTATTTATTAAAAATTGAAATAGCAGGAGAAATAACAATTAAATCAAATTTTTTAATATCTTCTTTTTTTAACTTAAATAAATATTTTCCTCCACCTAGTCCCATATTATCATCATAAATTTTATAGTTAACTTCCCACTCAATTAAAACTTTTTCAACTGCCTTACCAGAAGTTGAATATCCATAAATTAAAACATTTTTATATTTAAACATTTTTCGCCTCACATTGTTAACAAAATTGTTCCAACACAAATAACTATTGTTATTATTATATATATGGCAACAATCTTAGTTTCATAACAACCTTTTTTTTCAAAATGATGATGTAATGGTGCCATAAGAAAAATTCTTTTTTTTGTTGCTTTAAAATAAAGAACTTGCAAAATAACACTAACAGCCGACAAAACAAACATTAATCCCAAAATTGGAATTAACAAATAAAATTTTGTTACAGAACAAACTGCTGCAATAAAACCACCTAGTGCTAGTGAGCCTGTGTCTCCCATAAAAATTTTTGCAGGGTGTGAATTAAAACATAAAAAAGCAAGTAAGCTTCCACTAACACCACCCACCAAATTTAAAACATTTTTAAGTTCTAAAATGTATGCAGGGTTTTCACCTGCATATTCAAGGCTAACAATATAGTTATTTAACAAAACCATAAAACCAACAAAAAACACAAAACTAACCCCACCAGCTAGTCCATCTAAACCATCGGTTAAATTAACAGCATTTGTTGTTGCAAGAAAAATAAAAATTACAAATGGAATAATAAACACACCAAAATTTAATTCATAATTTGTGAAAGGAATTAAAACATTGCCACCACAAAAAACATTTAAATAAATGAACACACTCATTAAAACTGCAATACCAACTTGTCCAATTATTTTTTGATATGGTTTTAAACCAAGGTTGTGTTTAAATTTTACTTTAATAAAATCATCTAAAAATCCAAGTGTACCATAGCCCAACAAACACGCCAAACAAACAGTTGCAAGTTTCATGTTTGCATTTAAAAAACATAAAAAACAAACAACACCACCCAGCAAAAAAATTAGTCCACCCATGGTTGGTGTTCCACTTTTATTTATGTGTGCCTCAACATAATTTAAAATTGGTTGTCCACCTTTTAACTTATTAATTAATTTAATAATTAGTGGTGCAATTATAACACAAAATAAAAATCCAATTAAAAAACTAAATAACGCTGTTGTCAACACTATCTCCTTTTTTCACGTTGTAAAATTCTTCAATACATTTTTCCACGCATTTTAAATCGCTGTGTGGAACTTTTACTCCATTAATTAAATTAGAAGTTTCTGCACCTTTACCCAAAATTAAAAGTGTGTCGTTTTCTTTTAAAAGCAAAAATGCTTTGCTTATTGCTTTTTCTCTGTTAAAAACTTTTTCGTATGGCACACTAACATTTTTTGTAATATCATCACAAACCACATCAAGATTTTCAAAATTAATATTGTCAGTTGTAATAATTAAGTAATCAGAAAACTTACTTGCAATTTCTCCCATTTCAATTCTTTTTTGTGAATCGGAATATCCAACACAACCAAACAACGTAATAATTTTTCCACCTTTTCTTAAAGATTTAACTTCACTTAAAATATTAAAAAATCCATCTGGCGTGTGTGCAAAATCAACAATGATTAATTTGTTTAAATCTAAAATAAACTTGTTAAATCTGCCTGGAATTTGTTTTAAGTTTTTAAGCCCTGCTTTAATGTTTTCAACACTAACACCTAAACAATATGCACTTGTTATTCCTGCTAAAATATTATAAACATTGTAAAGACCAACTAAACTAGAACTAACTTCAATAATTTCATCCATAACATTAGCACAAAAATTTAAACCCATAATTGAATTATTAATATCAACTGCAAAACTATCGGCAGGATTTTTTAAACCATAGCTAATAACTGGAACATTGCTTTTTAAAACTTTTATGCCATAGTCATCATCAACATTTGTTATTGCCAAATTTGTATTTAAGGAATTAATAAAATTAAGTTTTGTGTTAGCATACTCTTCCATTGTTTTAAAGTAATCTAAATGTTCATTTGTTAAATTTGAAAAAATAATTTGTTCAGCTTTAATTCCTGCAAGTTTGTTTAACTTTATTGCATGTGCACTTGCTTCCATAACCACAACTTGAACACCCAACTTTTTTAATTGTAAAAAATAATAATGCAAATCGGTGGGGTCAGGAGTTGTTAAACCATAGTAAAGTTGTTTGTTGTCATAAAATATACCATTAGTGCCAATTAATGCACATTTTGTTTTATTTTGTTGTAATATATTGTACAAAATGTAAGATATTGAAGTTTTACCATTTGTTCCTGTTACCATAATAATTTTTAAGTTATCACAAGCCGAGTCATAAAAGTTTTTGCAAATAAGTGATAATGCAACACGTGAATTTTCAACCACAATTAACGGAACTAAAACATCTAATTTTTCTTCACTAACACAAGCAACTGCTCCATTTTTTATTGCTTCAAAAACATAATCACTTCCATTTTTTGTTCCTTTTAAGCAAACAAACAAATCACCTTTTTTAACATCTTTTGAATTAAACTTAATTCCTAAAATGTTTGGGTTGTTATTATTTAAAACATCTTTAACATTTATGTTTTTAATTAAATTACTAAGTAACATAAAACTTTCCTTTTTATTTTTTTAATATATTAATACATATTAATTTTAAAAAAGTTATTATTACAAATTAAGACAAAAAATAAAATGTAAAACTTTCATAATTTTACATTTTATTTGTTTTTTCTTATTTTATGTGTTTAATATTACAATAGAATTTTTAAAAACATATGTGTTTGGTGGTGGGGTTTGACTTGTAACATATTCTCCCTCTCCTGCAATTTCATATTGCAATCCTAAACTAGAAAGCAAAGCCACTGCCTTAGTTAAACTTAAACCAACCAAGTTTGGCATTAATATATTTTTTTCAAGTAGTTTTTCATCTTCTTCCACATTTTCAGTTGGTGCATAGTTTTTATATTTTATTATTCCTTCAAAAATTAATTTTGCATAAGGTGTTGCAACAACAGAACCAAAATAATTTCCTGCACTTGGTTCATCGGCAATAACTAAAACAACATATTCTGGTTTGTCTGCTGGAAATGCTCCAACAAACGATGAAACATATTTTTGAACAATTTTTCCATCTTCATATTTTTGGCTGGTTCCTGTTTTTCCACTTACTCTATAACCCGGAATAAACGCATTAATTGCATTACTTTTTGTTACAACTTTTTCAAGCATTTCACGAATTTGTGCACTTGTTTGTTCGCTTATTGTTTCATTTAACACTGTTGGAGTGTTTCTTGAAACAACCTTGCCATTAACATCAGTTATTTCCTTAATAAAACATGGTTTATAAAGTTTTCCACCATTAACAACACTGCAAATTGCATTGATTAATTGAATTGGACTAACTGCAACTGCCTGACCAAATCCCATTCTGGCAAGGTCAACTTTTTTAACACTTTCTTGATTCATTAAAATTCCACTTGCTTCACCCAAAAAATCAACTCCCAAAGTGTTTCCAAAACCATATTTTTCAAAATATTCATACATTGTTTCTGTGCCCAATCTTAATGCCAAATCAACAAACACACTGTTACAACTGTTGCAAAGTCCATCTGTCATTGTTTGTTGTCCGTGTCCAATTAATTTCCAACACTTAATTTTTTCACCATCAACAATTCTATATCCGGGGTCATAAAAACTTTCGTTTGGATTGGTAACTTTTTCTTCCAATGCAGTTGCAGTTGTTAAAACTTTAAATGTTGAGCCCGGCTCATACACATCAACAATACTTAAATTTCTTGCATTATTTAAAAGTTCTTCAACATTATCACGTGGTGGATTGTTAAGGTCAAAACTTGGTTTACTGCTCATTGCCACAATTTCACCTGTGTTGGGATTCATAACAATGGCTGTTGCAGTTTTAGGTTTTTGTTCTTCACATAAAACTTTTAAAGCATCTTCAACAATTTGTTGAATGTTAACATCAATTGTTAATGTAACATTGCAACCATCAACAGAAGGAATGTAAGTGCTTAAAGTGTTATCAATTTTAACACCATTAACATCACTTTCTTCTAGTGCATAACCTTTAACACCTTGCAAATATTTGTCGGCATAAAGTTCAATTCCAGATTGTCCAACATTGTCAATGGTTGTAAAACCTAAAACTTGTGTTAACAAATCGCCATAAGGATAATATCTTTTATTGTTTTCACTAAGCAACACACCTTTTAAATTAGCATCAATAATTTTTTTTGCAGAAACATCATCAAGTTGCAATTTAATTAAAACTTCACTAATGGTTGTGTTAGTAACCTTTTTAAATGTGTCTTCATAGTTTAATCCAATTACTTGTGATAATAATTGTGCAACTTTAACAGGTTTTTCAACCATACTTGCTCTAACATAAACATCATAACTTGAATAACTTTCAGCCAAACTAGCACCATTAACATCTGTAATGTTTCCACGTTTTGCATTAATTGGCAAATCACGTGTCCACTGACTTGCAGCTTTTTTAGTTAACCAGTCACTTTGAATAATTTGAATAATAAATAATCTTATTATTAAAGCAAAAAAAATTGAGATTACAAGCAAAAAAATTGCTAACAATCTCTTTTGTAAACTAAATATTGAATTGTTAAACACTTTTATCCTCCAAAAAAATTTTGGAAGGTGAAAACATTTTTTATTAAAATTGTTTTATCAACAAATATTTAACATCTTCCTTAAAACAATTTTATGTTTTAAGGCACTTGTTTTATTACAAATTAATTAAATAATAACTAAAAATGTTATAAGTAAACTAACCATAACTCCACCAATAAAATAATATTTTAGCCAAGGTTTTCTTTTTAGTTTTGGTTTTGAAACTCTTGTTTCATTAGTTTTAATTTGATTTATTTTTGTTAAATCTTCACTAGTTAGTTTAATAGAATTAAATTCATCACACAAATCATCAATTTTTTTAGAATGATAAGTTAACTTATTGTTTTGATATGTTTGTGTTTTGTTTAATTGGGAATTATTATTTTGAAAATTTGCTTGCTTGGTTTCTTTTTCTTTTACTATTGTTCTACTATAATCTGACATATTAATTACCTCATAACTTTAAATTTTTAGAATAAAAAACTTTAAGAACTTATTTTTATTCTTACCCTTTTCCCCTTATTAAAATACTAGTTAAAGTTTAACTATTAATTTGTTTTTAAACAAAAAAAGAGATTGTAAGCATATTATTGCCAACAATCTTTTTTATTTTATAAATGATTAACCACCAAAAATGTTGCTTATAAATGTGCACAATTTGTCAAACCAATTTGAACTAACATTATATTCATTTGGGTTTGTGGTTTCCAACATTCCAACATTAACAAATCCATTTGAAGCAATATCACCATAATTTCCATCTAAGGAATCTTTTATTAATTGCTTTAATTCTTCTTCGGTTAATTTGTTAAAACTATTGCTAATGTTGTCAAACTCCACTTGTGCAACAGAAACATCATTTTGTAATAATTTAATATTTGAGTTTAAACCATTAATTACAAAAATATTATAGATTGCTAAAAATGCTAATAACAAAGTAACAACTATTGCTGTAGATAAATAAACAACAGTTTTTAAACTGGTTTGTGCATTAACTTTTTCAACAGCATTTTCCTTAACAATTGTTGAAGACGCAACATCATTGTTAAATGTTATTGAGTCAAATTCATTATATAAATCATTTAATTTTTTTGAGGTGTAGGATGTGTCAAATTTGTTTAATTGTTGTTGAACATCGTTTGTGGCATATCCGTTTTTTGCATCGGTTTCAGTTTCTTTTAAAACAACTCTTTTATAACTTGCCATATCTTTAACCTCCTTTTCAAATTAAATTTTTTCAACTATTCTTAATTTTGCACTTGAACTTCTTTTATTAATTTTTAACTCTGCACTACTTGCTGTTATTGGTTTTTTGTTAACCAAAACAACACTTGCTTTGTGATTGCAAACACAAATTGGAATTGACTTGTCACAAATGCAATTTGTGCTTAGTTCTTTAAAAACATTTTTAACAATTCTATCTTCTAAACTATGAAATGTTATAACTGCAAGTCGGCCACCCTTATTCAACTTTTCAACCATATCTTTTAAAACAACATCTAAATTACCTAGTTCGTTGTTCACTTCAATTCTAATTGCTTGAAAAGTTTTTTTACAAGGACTTCCTTGCCCATGAAATTTTTTTGGAATTGCATTTTCAATTATTTCTTTTAATTGCATTGTTGTTTCAATAGGATGTTTTTTCCTTTCTTCAACAATTTTTTTTGCAATTAATTTTGAAAAACTTTCTTCACCATAAGTGTAAATTATTCTTGCCAATTCACTTTCAGAATAATTATTAACAACATCAAAAGCTGTTATTCCACTTTTTGTGTCCATTCTCATATCAAGTTTTCCATCAAACCTATATGAAAACCCACGTTCAGGAGTGTCAATTTGATAACTTGAAACACCCAAATCCAACAAAATTCCGTCAACACCTAAAATGTTTTGTTCTTCCATTATGTTTTTAAAATTTTTAAAGTCCGATTTAACAAAAACAACATTGTTAAAGTTTTTTAACCTTTCTTTTGAAACTTCTAACGCTGTGTCATCTTTGTCAATAGCAATTAGTTTACCATCTTTTAATTTCTCCACAATTCGTAAACTATGCCCTGCTCCACCTAATGTGCCATCAACATAAATTCCATTTGGTTTAATGTTTAATCCGTTAATGCATTCATTAAGCATAACCGGTGTGTGTTCAAAAACATGTTCTTCCATTTTAATTTCCATTCAATTCTTTTATTGCGTCAACAAAACTTGTTTTGCTGTTATAATCTTTCCAAGTTTGTTCGTCCCAAATTTCAATACGTTTCCCCACACCAACAGAAACAACATTTTTGGTAATACCCGCAAATTCTTTTAAACTTGCTGGAATAATAAATCTTCCTTGATTATCTTCTTCAACTTCAAATGTGGAACTCAAAATTGCTCTAACTGCATTTTGACCAGTTAAAGAATAAGCCGAAACTTTATTAATACTATCTAAGAATTCAGTTTCAAAATATGACTTATTAAAAATATATATGCAATTATTAACTCCCTTAGTTGCAACATATTCGCCTAAGCCACTTTTTAACTTTGATGGAATTCTTATTCTGCCCTTTTCATCAAGAGCATGACAATATTCTCCAAAGAACATTTTTTCACTCCTTTTCAAGTTACAACCTAATTATACTCTTTTTTTTAACCACTTACAACCACTTTTAACCACTTAAAAACATAATTTATTAAATTTTTATGCATATTTAACCAAAAATTAAGCAAAATTATGGTTAAAATAACCAAAATAAAGAATATTTATGCAAAAAAACACTTGTTAAATTATATTTAACAAGTGTTTTAAATTAATATAAAAAATTAAAAATTGGAGCTGGTAACAGGATTTGAACCTGCGACCTACTGATTACGAATCAGTTGCTCTACCAACTGAGCTATACCAGCACATAAATCACCAAAATTGGTGATTTTTTATATTGTTTTAATTATAAATTTGTTTAAACAATTTTTATTAATTTATTTCCAACCAAATCACAACTAGTTAAATAATAAGTAACATTGTTTTTGGTTAAAATCAACTTTTGTTTTTTATCATATGAATGCAAATGACCATAAACAACTTTTTCCACATTAAATTTTTCTATTGTTTTAGTAAAATCACTATCTTCAACTTTACTGTTAAAAGGTGGATAATGCATCATAACAATAATTTTTTCGTTATTGGTTTGCAAACGTTTTGCATCTAACAAACTAAGTTCCAACCTAATAACTTCTCGTTTATAAATTTTTTCATCGTCTGGTGTTTTATGTTCAACTTCTGGAACTGTCCAACCACGAGTTCCACAAAAAATGTAGTCACCAATTTTTATTGCGTCATTTTGAATTGCAAACATATTTGAAGGAAGTTCACGTCTAACACCACTAATACTGCTCCACCAATAATCATGGTTGCCACGTAGTATAATTTTTTTGCCTTTAAATTTACCAATAAATTCTAGGTCAGGAATTGCATCAATTAATTTCATAGCCCAAGAAATATCGCCAGGAATTAAAACAACGTCGTTTTCTTCAACATTTTCATTCCAACTTTGTTCAATTTCTTCTAAATAATTTTCCCAAACAGGACCAAAAATGTTCATTGGTTTGTTTGAATTAATGCTTAAATGCAAATCTGAAATAGCAAAAACTTTCATACTTCCTCCATTTTTTATTTTATCAAAAATTTAAAATATTAACAATTAATATTTTTTATTAAAACACTTTTTCATAATTATTTAACAAAATAATAAAAAATGATGGATTTTTCCATCATTTTATTTTCCTTTACCTTCAACTTTTCCTTTTTTTACATCACCATAAATGCTTTCAAGTTCGTCAACATCACTTTGATTAATGCCAAATGCTTCTGCCACACTATAAACCTTGTTTTTTTCTAGGTCAATGCAATTTTCGCCATCAAACCAAACAATACCTTTTGCTGTTTGAAATGCCAAATGTTTTGCAATTTGAGGTGGTGTTGCTTTTTCTTTTAAAGCTTTTGGTTTCTCTTCACCAATTTTTGTGCCAACATTTTCTTCTTCATAATTTGGATTTTCTTTAAAGAATTTTAATCTTTTTTTATGAAGTTGTTTAAGTTCGTTAACCATTAGCAACGATTGTTGCACACTTTCTTGTGAAATAACAGTGGTAAAATCTGCTGCATAAGATAATCTTTGAATTAAAGGAGCTGCCACACTAAAATGTTTTGCAACCATTATTAAGTCGTTAATTTCAGTTTTTGAAACATAAACTTCATTAATGTTTACCAATTTTTTTGCTTTTCTAACATCACTTGCAACAAAGCCAACATCTAACAAAATTTCTAAAATTTTATCTGAAATTTGTAGTCCACTATTATTTGCTTCCAATCTTTTTACAATTCCCGTTGCATATTCTTTAAACAACTTGGCATTTTCGTTTGCACTTATTAAATACTCATAAACAGCATTTTCTTTTTCTAAATTATCTAATAATTCTTTATTTTTAGGGTCTTTTGCAATAGTTTTTAATAGTTTACTCATAACTGCTTCTTGTTTTAATACCATACCAGGAAACATTTTAGCAACCATACTAGCACAATCATTTAAGTCATTAATAATAAAAGAGTCTAGTGTTTTAATATTTTTATCAACCTTTGAAAAAATATTTTTATATCCATCATAGCTTATCTCGCCTTCAATGGCATCAAACATACTAACATATTCTTTAACTAATCTATTAACAACAATGCATTGATAATATAATTCATAAGCAGAAAAAGTTGCTGTGTTTTTACTTTTGTCGTTTGCTGAAACAAAATCATTAAACTCTTTTTGCAGTTCTTCATCTAAAATTTCTTCTTTATTAAAACAATCTTCAAACTTCTTCGTTGTACCTTTATGCTCTAAAATATAACTCTTCCACAAATTTCTTTTTGCAAGTTCTAGTTCAGCTATGGAAAGTTCTAAAACATTATTAAAAAACTTTCTGTTCTTTTCATTTTCACTTTGCCTAGATTCAGCATATGCATCATGTTTTGAATCAAGCCAAACTCTTGTTGCTCTTGAAACATTAAATTCATCTGCTTTTTTTTGTTGTTCCAAAACACATAAGCATCTGTAATTTAAATTATAAGCATAGTTAATTATGTAATTCATTTTTTCAATAAAAGACATATCTTGTGGTTTTTTCATAAATCACCTACTTAATTGTTTTTTTCTGTTTGTGCACCACTAGTTTGCAATCTTTTAAAAACTTCATCATAGCTTATTTTTTCAACAATATTTTTATTTCTATCAGTAACCACAAAAACTTTATCTTTCAAACTGAATTTGCTTAAAACTGAAATATCATACACTAAACCTGTTTTAACATTTTTTAATTTGCCATTAGTTAATTGCAAAACCCCTAATGGTGTTTCAAATTGAACATAATTAAGTGCATTTTCACAATCTTTAATTTCACTTAAAACAGATTGTTCGTCTTCGTTAATTTCTTTTGAAGTTTCAATTTCTTGTTTAACTTTTTCATTTTCACATAACGTATCACTTAGTGAAGATATAACTTTTTTTGTATATTCAAAATTAAACAGTTCAATGGTTGTTAATTTTTTTGCATATAAACTTAAAACACTTCCTGCTTGAAATGTGTTTAAATATAGTTTTGAATACATTTTAATTCTTTCAATTTCTTCATCTAATGCTAAAACAGTTTTCTTTTGAACTGGTAATTTTCTTAAATTTTTAGGAATTCCTAATTGCAATTCCTTAAACAATTCCAACCATTGTCCTTTAACTTCACCAAGTTTCCATTTTGAAGTTGAAGCAACGCTTCTTGAATATAAATGGCTTATTTCCATTTTTAAGTTTTCAGCATTTTCTAAAACACTTTCAAGTTTTTCGACTTCTTTAAACAATTTATTAATTTGCTCTTTTAGTTCGTTATTGTTAGGTTCTTTTTGAAAACGATTTTTTAGTTTTGCAAATTTAATGTTTAATTGCAAGGTTTCTTTTTTGCAATCTTTAACAAAATTATAAACTTCGTCATAAATTTCTTCAACTGCCCAAATTGGAACTTCAACAACACCTTTGCTTAATTCTTTTTTATAAAAAGGTTTTGAGCCAAATTCAGTAACCGATTCATAAATGCTATCATATAACAATTTAAAGTTACTTAGATGTTGCTTGTCCATATCAACTTTTAAATAATCTAAAAAGGTTTTATATAAACCAATAATTTTGTTGCTTTTATTATTAAATAAGTTTTCGCAATCTTTTTCAAATTCAGGATATGTGCATATGCTACCATTAAAAACTTCGTCAAAACTTTGAGTGCAATTTGGGTAAACTTTTTTAAATTCTTCCCATAAATCATCTTTAATTTGATTATATGATGCGTCTAATTCTCTTTTATAACTATGATAGTTTGTTTGAACATCACTGCACAATTCTTCCCTATAATCTCTGTAAACCTCATTTTTTTCAGCAAAATATTTCAAAGCTTGTTCACTTGCGTTTTGTTGTTGTGCAGTTCTATATTGTCTATTTGCTAGTTCTAACATTAATGTGGCACTTTCAATGGCACATAAATCAACATTTAAAACATCTGAAATTGCAGTGTAATCCATTTAAAACCTCTTAAATTTAACTATTAATAGTTTACTATAAAATTAACTATGTTTCAATACCCAATTTTTAACTATAAAAAAAAGCAAGAAGTTTCCTTCTTGCTTTTTTGTAATAATGCATGGAATAATTTTTTAGTTTGCATTGCAAACTGGTTGTTGTGCTGGATATAATGGCAATTCAAAGAAACCAGAACAAGCATCTTGTGTAAATTCTTGACATGGTGGAATTGGGCAATAACCATATGTTGGAACTAAAATTTCTGCTTCAACAACAACACGTAATATTATTGACAAACAAAAATCTAAACTAAACACATTATTGCCAACATATTCACCATCAGGACTTAAACAACTTGCATAAGCTTCAACAGTGAAAGGAACAACACTTGGTTGTGGCACATATAACACAACATCGCTGTTAACTGTAACTTCACTTGTTGCAACTCCACTAACGCCATTTGCGTCGGTATATCTAATATCAACTAGAATTACCACTGTTCCACTAACACGAGCAAAGCATGGTTTATCTTCAAAACGATCAACAACTAAATTGTTAATTGT
>CALWDV010000025.1 GCA_944376785.1 uncultured Clostridia bacterium
CAATTAACTTTGCAAACATCATGCAAAAGCCCAATTATTGCAATGCTTTCTTCACTAATAACATTTGTGTAATTATCCCCAAATTCCAGTTTAATTAATTGCTTAAATCTTTTGTAAGCATATAAACTATGTTCACACAACCCACCACTATATGCAGAATGAAACTTTGTGCTTGCAGGAGCAGTAAAGAAATCTGTTGTTAGCAACCATTTTAAAAGTTCCTTACTTCCTTCACGTTTAATATTTTCTTCATATATTTTAATAAATTCATCTTTAAAATCATCCATAGTTCACCTTAACATTAATTAAATTTAATTTTACTTAGTGTTTTTATTAGAATTTGTTTCATTATTATTTATTTTTTTGTTTTTATTACATTTGAATTTTAACCAATTTATTAATTTAACAACACTCCACTCACATTTAGGCAATGTTAACATTTCATAAATTTGTAAAATTATTGTGTAAAGAATTATAAATAGTAAACCAACAAACCACCAAGTTAAAAAGGTTCCCTCAATTAAAGGTTTGTTTAAATACATATTATTTGATTGTTTTAAAACTGAATTTCCAAATTCACCAATAACCACCATAAAAGCCAAACCTATTGGTAACGATGCCCAGTTTTTAAAAAAGGGAATAAAATATTTTGTGAAAATACATAGTAAAAACAAAAACAACATTATTGTGTGATATAAAAGTCCTGTGAAAGGATGAATATTGAAAATAGAATCAAAATACACTAAAAAATCTGGATATATAAAGGTTAACAAACCACCAATCATACCTGCAAACATTGCATATTGAAAAATTTTTCTATTTGGATTAAATAGTAAAACAACAATAGGTAAAATAAAGCCCATCATACTGCAATAGGTGTCAGGTAAAAAATCAATAAAATTAGCATTTCTTGATTTAGAAACAACCACTCTGTTAATTATAATCATAATTAATCCAATAACAGCAGTTATTTTAACAGCCCAAACAATTTTGTTTTGTGGCACAAATTTTTTTATTAAAAAAATTGATAATGCCATAATCACAATTAATACTAGCATATATATTAAATGCTCAATTCCAAAAACTTTCATAAACTCTCCTTAATACATTTATAATATCATAAAAAAAATTAAACATTAATTAAAACTTGCAAATTTTTATTTTTTATATTATAAAACTTTAAATAAAACAGATGTAAAAAGGATTTTTTATGATTATTAAAAAAGTTGAAACCAAAGAAGAAATTGAAGAATTTAGAAAAATGGAATATGAAGTGTCGGTTTATTTTTTAGATTATGCAAGAAAATTAAACATTTATGACTATAAAGTTGAAAATTATTGTTATGCTAACACAAAAAAATATTTATCATCAAAGTACATAAAATTTATTGGCTATGACAATAACAAAATAACCAGTATGATTATGGTTAAAAGAAAAAAATCTCATTACGATAATAAACCTGTAATTGAAATTATAGATTTATATGTTAAGCCAGAGTACAGAAATAATGGTTATGGAAGTGAATTATTAAATTTTATTAAAGAAAAATTTAATTCAAGAATTGAACTTAGTTGTTATTATGACGCTCCTTCAAACAATTTTTACAAAAAATTGGGATTTAAACCAGTTGAAGTTGTTTATTCAATTCAATAAAAAATCAAATTTCAAACAAATTGTTTATAATTCATCAAATTATTACTATTATTTGACTTAATTATTTCAATTAAATAAAATACTAATGATATTTAATAAATAGGTGATTTTTTTGGCTAAAAACATTCTAAGTAAATTAAAAGAAAGTTTTATTTCAATATTTCCAATTGTTGCTATTGTTTTGGTTTTGGGATTAACTGTTTCCCCTCTTTCATCTTATGATATAATTAAATTCATTATTTCAGCAATTTTATTAATTGTTGGAATGTCTTTTTTTACTGTTGGAGCAGATTCTGCAATGTTCACAATGGGTTCAAGTGTTGGTGGAAATTTAAGCAAATCAAGAAAAATTGTTTCTTTTATTCTAATTAGTTTTTGTATTGGTTTTATTGTTACAATGGCAGAACCTGATTTGTCGGTTTTAGCTAGTCAAGTTATATCACTTAACAAATGGCTTTTTATTTGCGTTGTTGCGTTAGGGTTTGGCATTTGTTTGGCTCTTTTTGTTTTAAGCATTATTTTTCAAATAAAAATTAAATATTTGTTAATTGCTTCATATTTAATTGTTTTTGTTTTAGCAATTTTTGTTCCAGAAGCATATTTACCAATTTCTGTTGATGCAGGTGCTGTAACAAATGGACCAATTTCTGTTCCCTTTGTTTTAGCGTTTGGTATGGGAATTAGTGCTGTAAGAAGTGGAAAACACAAAGAAGAAGATAATTTTGGACTTATTGCTCTAACCAGTGTTGGTCCTTTAATTACAACAATGTTAATGTGCATATTGGTTGGCAAAAACCCTGAAACATCACAAGCCATTATAACTGAAACTCAAACAGGAACTGCACTTCAAATGTTTAACGAATTTGGTGTGGAATTTTTAAGTAATATTTTAAATATTTTAGTTGTTTTAATTCCAATTATTATTTTCTTTTTTATTTATAATTATTTCTTTTTAAAATATCCAAAAACACAAATTATTAAAATTATTATTGGTTTAGTTTATACATACCTTGGAATTGTTGTGTTTTTAACTGGAATAATGACAGGATTTTTACCTGTTGCAAGTGTTTTAGGTTTTAACATTGCAACATCAAATGTTAGTTGGCTTTTAATTCCAATTGCTGCATTAATTGGACTAACCACTTCACTTGTTGAGCCAGCTGTTCATGTAACAAACAAAAAAGTTGAAGAAATGACACAAGGCAGAATTAGTAAAAAAGTTATGATGATTACAATTTGCATTGGCACTTCAATTAGTTTAGTTATTTCCATTTTAAGAGTTTTGTTTAACATTAATTTTATTTATTTAATAATTCCAATTTATGCTGTTTGCATTATTTTAACTTTCTTCTGCCCTGCAATTTTCACATCTATCGCTTTTGATAGTGGTGGTGTTGCGTCTGGTGCAATGTCAACTGGTTTTGTATTACCATTTGTTATGGGAGTTGCACAAGCAAATGGTGTTGATATAATGTTTGGTGGGTTTGGAACAATTGCTTTCATTGCTGCAATGCCAATTTTTACAATTTTAATTTTGGGAGTTACTTACAACATAATTTACAAATTAAAAGCGCCAAAAGAAAAAAGAAAACGCAAAAAACCAGTGGAAATTATTGAGTTTGATTTAGGAGAAGAATAATGAAAAGAAAAATTAAACCTCCATTTGAAATTTTGATTGCCATTGTTGACCATGGCAAAGGTGAAAAAGTTGTTAAACTTTTAGAAGACAACAACATTCCACTAACCTTGCAAATGCAAGGAAAAGGAACTGCTCAGTCAGAATTTGCAGATTTGTTTGGATTTGGAGTTGTTGAAAGAGATGTTATTGCTTGTTTTGTTGAAGAAAAAAGAAGCAAAGCAATGGTTGAACTTGTTTACACCGACTTAGAACTTAATGTTGAACACACAGGATTAGTGTTTACAATTCAACCAAGTGGTGCAACCATGGATTTATTAAAAACATTAAAAGTTGAGGTGTAATATGCCAAAAAAAATAAATTACGAAAAAGTGAAAGAAGTTAATAAAAGAATTGAAAAAAGAAAAAATAAAGATTTTGACCTTATTGTTGTTATTGTAAATCGTGGATTTTCAGATTTTGTTGTTGATGCTGCCAGAGAAGCAGGAGCTTCTGGTGGAACAATAATTTTTGGAAGAGGAACAGGTGTTCACGAACAAAACTCAATTTTAGGAATTAAAATTCAACCAGAAAAAGAAATATTGTTAATTTTGGTTTACAGAAACAAACGCAAAGAAATTATGAAAGCAATTTGTGAAAGAAGCAATTTAAACGAAGAAGGAAAAGGTTTGTGTTTTAGTATGCCTGTTAGCGACATTGCTGGAATAAATCATTTACTTGCAAAAAAATAAAAGTGAGATTATTCTCACTTTTTTTTATTATTAAAATTAAACAACTTTTTTTACGTTATACAATCCGTTTAAAACCAACCAATTTTGTGGAAAATATTGATTAATAGTCCAATAACTAACACCACCTAAATTAAATTCATCAACAAATTTTAATCTAGCATATGTGCTGTTTGCATCTTCGAACCAAACAACATGTTCTTGGTTTTGCCAATAATTAAAATATGGTGCTTGTTGAACATTATCAAACTTAATAAACGCCCCCTTTTCACCTGCTAAATCAACAGCACCAACATTGGAAATTGATGAAGCTGCCGTTCCTTCAACATAAGGCAATTTCCAATCGTAGCCATAGTTTGGCATTCCCATTAAAATTTTTTTGCTTGGAATTGCAGTTACTGCATATTCCAAAACTTTTTTAACTTGGTTTGCAGGAGCAACAGCCATTGGTGGACCAAATGTGTAACCCCATTCATATGTCATAATTATAACATGGTCTGCAATTTCTCCATGTGCAACATAGTCATGTGCTTCATATAAAAGTCCTTCTTGGTCTTCTGAAATTTTTGGTGCCACTGCTGTTGTTAAAATGTAGCCAAATGGCGAAATGGCTGTTTTTAAATTTTCTAAAAATTTATTATATGCTTCCCTATCTTCTAGAAATAAATATTCAAAATCAACATCAACACCATAATAATTTTTGTTTTGAATATTTGTTAAAACATTTTGAATTAGGTTTGCTTGTGCTGTTGGATTATTTAAAATTTCGTGTGCAAGTTCACTTGAAAAAGATGCATTTTGTTCAATGTTTGTTATAACCATCATTGGCGCAACATTGTTATTTCTTGCCATTGTTATTAATCTTTCATCATTAGAAATATCAACTAAATTTCCATCAGGTAAAACTTCGTAACTGAACACACTTAAATATGTTAAGTTAGGCAATGTTTTTTGTAACACTTCTTCGCTAATGTTTGGAAAGCAATATCCGTTAACTTCAATTGTTGTTTTATTTGTGTTTTCTAGTGGAATGTTAATAACACTTCCCACTGTTAAATTTAATGGATTAGTTATTTGTGGGTTTGCTTTTGTTAATGCCACCAAATCAACACCAAATTGGTTTGCAATTTTAAAAAGTGTGTCACCACTTTTTACAACATAGGTTTGATTGTTTGTTACAATAACAATCGTTTGACCAACAACCAAATTATCAGGATTTTTCAGTTCGTTATCATCAATAATTTTTTGTGGTGAAACATTATACATTTGAGCTATCTTATAAATACTATCACCAGGTTTTACAACATAAATATTCAACTTGTCACCTCTAAACAATTTTTATGTTGTTTTATATGATTTTTTTTAATTATTGGTTAAAAAAAACACCAATTTATTGGTGCTTTTTTATTCATCAATTTCCAAATTATCATAATCATCTAAAAAGCTAATTGTTTTGCCATCTTTTTTATACCCTAAAATGGTTTTTAAATTAACTGAACATAAACTTCTAAAAATGTTAATGTCAACATTTTCATTAATTGCACGTAAATTTGCAATTAAATTTTTTATTTCTTGCCTTTTGCCTGAAATTTTCCCAACAGCCAAACCTTCTGTGAACTTACAAGCACATTGCAAAAATTTTAGTTCATTAAAAGTTTGCCAGTGTTTAATGTCTGCCTCTTTAACATAATATAATGGTCTAATTAACTCCATTCCTTTATGATTGGTTGAATGAAGTTTTGGCATCATAGTTTTATATTCTGCGCCATAAAACATACTAATTAAAACTGTTTCAATAACATCATCAAAATGATGCCCTAATGCAATTTTGTTACAACCTAATTCTTGTGCTTTTTTATATAGATATCCACGTCGCATTCTTGCACATAAATAACATGGTGAATCTGTTATTTCTGTTACAGCATTAAATATGTTTGTTTCAAAAATAACAGCATCAATTCCTAAAAGTTTTAAATTACTTTCAATAAGTTCTCTGTTTGGTTTTGCATACCCCGGGTCCATAACAATAAATTTTAAGCCAAAATCAAATTTACCGTGTTTTTTTAACTCTTGCATACATTTTGCAAGTAACATACTATCTTTTCCACCAGATATGCAAACAGCAATGTTATCGTTAGGTTTAATTAGTTCAAAATCAACAACAGCTCTAATAAATTTTTTCCAAATATTATTTCTATATTTTTTTATAATACTTCTTTCAATTTCTAATAATTTATCCATACAAATTATATTATCATAAAAAAATTATTTTTAAAAGAAAAAACCATTTAATAAAATGGTTTTATTATTGTTCGCTATTTAAATTTACAATTCTGTTTATAAATTCTGTCATAAAATAATTACATTGTTTTTGCAGTTCTTCATTTATTTCACAAACATCAAATATTTTTGTTTTAACAACATTAAAAATTGGCATTTTTTTAGATTTCATATTAATATTTTCACCAATAAATTTAACAAATTCATGAGCGAGTTCATCAAAACTATCTGTGTCGGCTTGTTTTAAATAAACATTTTTTAGATATGTTTCGCATAAAACTTTAATTCTTGAAGCTGTTTGAATTTTCCTTGCATTAACTGGATTAATAACATTATTTTCTTCATTAAAAGTTTGTGGTGTTAAATTATGAATATATTTAGTTATTGCATTGTAACATTTAAAAATTTCATCAATATCAAAAACTTGTTTTGCATAATCATTATCATAAACTAAATGTTCACCATTGAATGTAATCATTCCACGTTTTGCTTTGTATGTTTTAAAAAACACAAATTCTTGTTTAGAACAACTATTTAACATATTTGTTGCAATATCCATTTGTTGTTCGTAGTGTAAATTTTTTAATTGAGAATAAGAATAATCTTCTCTTTTATAAACTTTTGCTTGGCCTTTTTTAGATGCCATAAATTCCTCCATGTTAAGTAAAAACTTAAAAACATTAATATTATAGCAAATTTAACCCAAAATTTCAATACCCAACCTTTAAAAACAAAAAAAAGTAAGCTAAAACGCTTACTTTTATCTTATTACAATAACTGTGCCATCTTCTTTAATTTCAATTTTATCGCCTGTTTTAACATAGTTTAAAAATTCTTCACCAAGCTTGTCAATGGCAATTATTTTGCTATTTTCCCAATTTCTTGCAAGAATTATTCCTGAACAAGCCAAAGAATCAATTTCCTCTGAAAACAACATTGCAGAAGGGTTAATGCCCATTGAACAAATTGTTTGAATAACAAGCCCACCAGTTGTTGATCCAATGGTTTTTGGTAAACATAAAATTTTGCCTGTTAAATTTAATTTATATATGTCAGGATTGTTTTGATCTGAACTAAAAACTTGTTTTGCATTTTTTAAAGCACTTTTTTGAAATGTTGCAAGTGTGTTAACTCCTTGATGTGAAACAACAGCTTCACCAATTAAGTTTCCACCACCAACAACTCTACCAACAAATTTCTTTTCCATTATTTTGCCTCCTTTCCAATTATTACATTTAAAATTTCTTCATCTTTTAAATATTTTGAACTTGAATATGTACGCAATTTATTTGATGATGTTATAATTGGTTTTTTACCAGCAAGTGGATTATTTGTGTACATTAACGGACAAATGCTTGAAACTTTTGCACCTGTTTTCATTAATTTTTTATAAAGTTCAGTTTGTTCAAATTTATTTCTAACATCTGGGCTTGTTGTTAATATTGTTCTAACTTTAACTTTTTTATTTCCTGTTTCGTTTAATCCATTAATGATGTTTTCAGCCCAATTAACTAATTGATTGTAACTTAAATGTGGGCAACCAATAAAGCAAAGCTTTGGTTTTGCTTCCTTATTTTTCCAAAGCACAGGATAACTCTTATAAACTCTTTCAAGCTCTTCGTCGTCAATAACATAAGTTTTAACATTTTGTTTAATTAGTTTATTACCCAATTTTTTTGCTTCTGGTGTTAGGTTTTCAATGTGATATAGTCCAACAGCACCATTTGAAGCAGTTGCAGCACCAAAATCTTTTAAATAACTTTTTGCATCATCGGTAAGTTCGGTTCCTAAAAACTTGTCTAACCCTTTAACATATGGAACATCTTCCATAACTTTTAAGCCAATTGCACTTCCTAAAATTTGTGCTTCTGGTTTTTTTGTTGTTTTAACTTCAATAATCCAATCAGCTTTTCTTCCTTCATCGGTTAACAAACCAAAATATGGTACTTTACCAATAATTGCACCAAAAATGTCTAACATTCCAGAATTTCTGTTACATCTTGCACCTAAAACTGAGTTTGCATAAACAACAGCAGAACTTTCTGCCCAAGACAAAACGTCACCATATTTTGGAATGTTTCCAACTTCATCCATATAACATGTGCAAGTGAACCCATTAACATTTTTTAAGCCAATTTTTTGAAGTTGTTCTTCATATCTTTTTTGTTGACTATACATAATTTTGCTAAAAATTAATTTATCAAGCAATCCACACTTAACGTTTTTATAATCTATTGGTCTTGGGTCAACAGTGAAAGGATATTTAGTTTTAATTCCAGCATCAATAATTTCATCCATAATTCTAAATAATGGTTTAATAAGACCAATTCCAAATGATGTTACTAAATGACCATCATGTGTAACAGGAACTAATTTTTCAGCACCAAAAACGTCACCAAATTCAACAAGTGTTTTTAAAATTTTTGCTTTTGTTTCGCCTTGTGCACCATTTAAAATTTCCTGCTCTTCCTTTGTTAATTTCATAGGCAACCCTCCTAAAACTAATTTTAATTTTTTATTAATTTAAAATTAACATTTTTATTGTAACACTAATAAAAAAACTAACCAAACAAAAAAATGTTATAGTTAGCTTTTATTTTCATTTTCAAATTTCAATAATTTTTGTTTTGCCAAAACACCACCTGCATAGCCCGAAAGTTTTCCATTTTCTGCAATAACTCTGTGGCAAGGAACAATTAATAAAATTGGATTTTTCCCACACGCTAGTCCAACTGCTCGAAATGAATTTTCGTCACCAATTTGTTTTGCTAATTGTTTATATGTTATTGTTTGCCCATATGGAATTTTTCTAATTGCTTCCCACACTTTAATTTGAAAATCTGTTCCAACAAGTTTAATTCTTAAATCAAAATTTTTTCTTTTACCAGAAAAATATTCTTTAATTTGATTAACTGCATTTTTTAAAAGAGGTGTTTCCTCAACAACAAAATTTTGTGGTTTAAAAGCTCCACCAAAAAACAAATTTGTTATTAATCCATCTTCTTCTGCTACTCCAATTTCACCAATAAAACTGGAAACAAACATCACCTTTTTCAATGTTAAAAAATCCTTTTGTTATTAATATTTTTTTTAGATATTTAATACTATGCAAAGTATTATGCAATGTTATTAAAAATTAAGAATTTAAGCCATTAATCGTTAATAAATACTAAAATTTTATCAACCAATTCTTCAAGTGTTGTGCAAGGTTTCAAACCTGTTTGAAGTTTATATAACATATCTAAATAAAGCACCTTTTCTGCACTATCTGGTCTACCATAAATTAATCTTCCCGAGTGCAACCAATAACCAAATTCAACATTGGTTGTAAGACCTGGTCTTTTGGGTAAATCTCTATCCACCCAAAACAAAATTGCTGTGCATTGTTGAATGCCTCTTAGTTCCCATTTTAATTGTTCTTCATAAGAACATCTAACTTCTAAATCTGTGTAGTCAGGGTTATAAACAACCCCGTCATATCCCTTTTCAATAAGTAACTGAACAACTTTTTTTCTCCAATCTTTTTTTCTGTTTGATGCAGTTGTTCCTGCTAAAAAAATTGATTTTTGTCCTTTCTTAATTTTTTCATTTGAATAATAAACTTTCATTTATTTTCTCCTATTTAAGTTTGTTAATTTCAAATAAAATTAATTGCAAATTTTCAAGTTTCACTTTATCAAAACCACGAGAAATCATTTTTTCAAACTGCACATCTTCTTTTGATTTATTTGTTTTTGTTTGCAAAGATTTTAACATTGTTCTCATCATAAAACCATAAACACCAGTTAATTTTGCCATGTTAAAACCACCCTGCAAATAATGTGTTGGAATTCCCTTAATTCTATTTTTCTTAATTAAATAATCATCACTTTCGTTTTTAGGATTATCCATTCCAACCCCACCAATACACTTTATTTTATATCTTCTTTTTGCTTTTTTAAGCCCACTAATTTTGCCACCCATAATCCAACCTAAAAAAACTATTTCACTACCCTTTTTTAGTTGTTTCTTCGCCTCATCTAATGTGTAACAAGGCAAGTTTGTTTCAAGTGTTAAAATTTTTGCATATTTTTCAGTAAAACCTGTGTTTGAAACATAAACAATTGCGTCCATTTTTCTCTCCGTTAATATTATTTTGATTATTATAGCATAAAAAACAATTTTATCTAATTAACTAAATTACTTTTTGTTAAAATGTTTAATAAATTGCTAATTACTTTTTTTATAATTTGTTTATTTTATATTAATGATAAATAAACTTAAAACAATTAAAATAACAATAATTTTCTAATTTTTATTATAACTTTGTTAATAATAATTTTAATTAAATAATTAAATTTTAATTTTATTTTGTTAATAAGATTTATTTATGTTACTATTATTATAGTGAAAATAAAAAAGGAGAAAATATGAAAAAACCATATCAAAGTTCTGTTGAAGAAATTTATAGTAATTTTAAAACTTCACAAAATGGTTTAAGCGAAGCAGAAGCAAACGAAAAACTTTCTGTTAGTGGTGAAAATGTTTTAAAACAAAAAAATAAGAAAAAACCACTAGCAATTTTCTTTGGACAATTTAACAATATGATGATAATTTTGTTAATTTTGGTTGGCATTGTTTCATTGGTTTATTCCATTGTAACTAATGAAAGCGTTATTGAAGCTATTGTTATTTTTTCGTGTGTATTAATTAATGCTTTAATGGGATTTTTCCAAGAATTAAAAAGCGAAAATGCAATTGAAGCATTAAGAGATTTAACCGTTTCGAAAGTTAAAGTTAAGCGAGATAATTCGTGGATTGAATTAGATGCAACCAAACTTGTTGTAGGCGATGTTATTTTGCTTGAAGCTGGTGACAAAGTTCCAGCTGATGCAAGAATTGTTAAAGCAGTGTCTGCCAAAGTTGACGAATCAATTTTAACTGGTGAAAGCATTTCGGTTGAAAAACATAGTGCTGTTATTGATAAAGATGTTCTATTGCAGGATAGAAAAAATATGGTTTATTCAGGCACAAGTGTTGTTAATGGCAGAATTGAAGCTATTATTGTTGCAACTGGAATGGACACTGAAATTGGTTCTATTGCTGGAAGTTTAAATAAAAAAGAAGAAGCTTTAACTCCTTTGCAAGTTAAAGTTAAAAAAGTTAGTAATTTCATAACAGTTATTGCCTGTGTTTTAATTGCTTTAACATTATGTTATGGTTTAATTAAAAAAATGGATGCAATTTCAATAATTATGCTTTGCATTTCAATGGTGTTAGCATCTGTTCCAGAAGTGTTACCTGTTTCCATTACTGCTACCCTAACAATTGGTGTACAACAAATGTCAAAACGAAAAACAATTGTTAAACAACTTGCTGCCATTGAAACTTTGGGTGCAACTCAAATTATTTGTAGTGATAAAACTGGAACAATAACCACAAATCAAATGACTCTTGTTGAAATTTTTGCAAATGATAAATTATACTTAGATGTGAAAACAAACAAAAAAGAACTTAATGTTTTTAATAATATTTTAGCTTTATGTAACGACACTGAATTTGATGCTAAAAAGAATGGCGAATTTATTGGCGACCCTGTTGAAATTGCTCTTAGCAAATATTTATTTAATATGAACATTAACATTGATGATATTAGAAAAAAATATAAAAGAGTGGGCGAAATTCCATTTGACTCAACCAGAAAAATGATGAGCAGTGTTAATAAAATGGAAAATGGACAAACTCAACTTTTGGTTAAAGGTAGTTTGAGTGCCTTAATTCAAAACTCAACAAAATATTATTCAAACGGAAAAGTTGTTAAAATTACAAAACATATTATTAACAAGTTTTTAGCAAAAGAAAAAGCAATGAGCAAAAAATCATATAAAGTTTTAGCTTTTGCTTTTAAAGATATTTCAAACAAAAAAGAATATAGTGTTGATGATGAAAAAGATTTAATTTTAGTTGGTATTGCTGGAATGGTTGACCCACCAAAAGATGGTGTTAAAGAGGCAGTTAAAAAATGTATTGAAGCAAAAATGAAACCAATTATGATAACCGGTGATAGTTTGGAAACTGCAATGGCTATTGCAAAAGAGGTTGGCATTGCAAAATCTAACAACCAAGGTGTTGAAGGCAGTGTTATTGACGGACTTACCGATGATGAACTTGTTAGTTTTGTTAAACAATACACTGTGTTTGCACGTGTTACACCCGACCACAAAGTTAGAATTGTTCGAGCATTCCAATCTGGTGGAAAAGTTGTTGCCATGACTGGTGATGGTGTTAATGATGCCCCTGCCCTAAAACTTGCCAATGTTGGTGTTGGAATGGGAAAAGCAGGAACAGACGTTACAAAAAATGTTGCCGACATAATTTTAATGGACGATAGTTTTGCAACCATTGTTACAGCAGTTGAAGAAGGCAGAAGAATTTATAACAATGTTTTAAGAACAATACTTTACAACTTATCAAGTAACTTTGCAGAAATTTTCTTAATTATTTTTGGTATGATTATAAGCCAAGAAATAATTTCTCCAATTCATATTTTATATATTGACATTGTTGCCGACACAATTCCATCTATTGCACTTGCTTTTGAAAAAGATAATAAAAATAGTATGAAATTAAAACCTAACGGATTAGATAAACCAATATTTAGTCCATTTATGAACACAGCAATCATTGGTTCAGCAATAATAGAATCTGCAATTTCATTAGGAATTTTCTTTGTAGCAAAAGATATGTTTGGTTATGCAGTGGCTCAAACACTTGCACTACTATCGGTTGTATGAACTGAATTAACATTCACATCTAACTGTAAAGAATTAAAAGATTTTAGTTTTAAGAAAGGAATATTTGATAATAAAGTTTTGAATTTAAGCACACTTGCAATTTTCTTAGTTCAAATATTAGTGTTCTTCACTCCAATTGGAACAATTTTTGGACTTACAACAATAACAGTGTTGCAGTTCCTAGCAGTTTTAGGAGTAACAATTTTAGGATTCTTCCTAATTGAAATAATTAAACCATTAATTTCAGGATTTTATAAAAATAAATTTTAAAACAAAAAAGAAATGAGATGTAATTCTCATTTCTTTTTTTATATGAAAAATTAATAAAAAATAAAATTATTTTCAATAAAAAAACATAAAACAAAACAATATTTTGACTTAAAAAAATTAGTTAAAAAAATTTAAAAATTTTATTGACATAACAATTTTTGAATGTTATTATATTAAAGCATTTACTTGATAATAGTTGTGTGCGCCGGCCACCACCATTGCCCACATAACTTAACTTGTAAATGCTTTTGGGGGTATAGCTCAGTTGGCTAGAGCACCTGCCTTGCAAGCAGGGGGTCGTCGGTTCGAATCCGACTATCTCCACCAATAATATAAGTTAATAACTTATGCCTGTGCGATTAATTCGCAAATTAAATATAGGAATGTAGCTCAGTCGGTTAGAGCACC
>CALWDV010000026.1 GCA_944376785.1 uncultured Clostridia bacterium
TTAATCACTCATTTTTTTATTTCTTTTCCCCACCGCATACATGAGCACTTTTAGTGCGACTTTAAGCCACCAACGTTGGTGGTTTTTTAATCCACTCATTCCTACCAAAACAATGAGTGTTAATCACTCATTGTTTTCTTTTCTCCACATTGTGTTGTGAAAAAAAACACGCAAAGTTTACTTTGCATTGTGGTATTTAGTTAACTTCCTCACTTTTTTAAATTATCTTTTTTTGTTTTTTGATTATATCTGTTTTTTTTAATATCATATTATAAATTTATTTTAACTTGACATTTTATTTGAATTTTTATATAATAATTAAAGAAGTTCAGGTTAAGAGCGATTATATCGAGGAACCTGACTTCTTTTTTTATAACTTAATTTATTATTAATTGTTTCACTTTGTTTATCAGCAAAAATATTTGTATTTTGATTTATGTAATTATTAATAATTTTGTTTATCACAATTAAACACAAAATAAAAAATAGTTGGTGAGCTACCAACTATTTTTTATTTGTTTTTTTATTAATAAAATTAATTATCATTTCAGCTGTTTTTTGGTTTCCTATTGAACTATCAATGCAGAAATCGTAATTTTTTGCATCACCAAAAGTTTTACCACTTATGTTTTTGTAATAATTTGCTCTTGCCTTATCAGATTTTAACATATTTTCTTTTGCTGTTTTTTCATCATCACCATACATTTCTTGAATTTTCTTAATTCTATATTCTTCTGGTGCGTAAATGAAAAAGCTAACAACATTTTCATTGTCTTTTAAAACATAATCTGCTGCTCTACCAACAATAACGCAACTTCCTTGTGATGCTATTTTTTTAATAACTTCTGCTTGTGCATTTATTGCCATTTGAGCAACTTGGTTAGATAAATATAAATCATATAAAGATGATTGCGATTTTTCTTTTATTTCATTTAAATATTGTTTACTTAAACCACTTTATTGTGCAACTAACGCAGTTGTTTCTTTATAGTAATAAGGAACACCTAATTTTCGGCAACAATTCTACCAATATCTTTTCCAGCACTTCCGTGTTGACGAGAAATTGTTATAATAACACCTTTTTTAGAAGTATGTATTTTTTGTTTTGCAGGTTTACTTGAACTAACACTTTCTTGTTTAGTGGGACCTGTTGGACCGGTTGGTCCTGTTGGACCAGTGGGTCCAGTTGGTCCGGTCATACTTGATAATCCACTAGGTCCAGTTGGTCCCGTGGGTCCTGTTGGACCAATTTCACCAGCAGGTCCGGTTGGTCCGGTTGGACCAATGTTGCCAACACAACAATTAATTTTGTTTTGATAATTTGAATTATTTTTTTTAAATGAGCAATAATTTAAGTTTCCACAACGTTTTTTTGTTTGAATTGCACAACAACTTACATCACAATTATAACAATTTTTATTATTCAAAATTTAAATTCCCCTCTAAAATTTTCATAAAATAATATATGATAAATCAAAATATTATGTTTAATTTATTAAAAATATAAAATATTACTAATTGTGTTTGTGTTAACATTTGGTTTTATGTATAATTTAAGGGCTAGGAGGACTTATGTATAGTACAGAACATATTTTATATATTGTTATTTCACTTATAATCATTTCTTTAATTTTATTTGGTGCACATTATATTAAAAACAAAACTTGGAAAAACGTGTTTTTATTGTTTTGGGCATTTGCTTGTTTCTTTTTTCATATTTCAACAATGTATGTTTCATTTTTTCAAAATGGAACAGGTATTGGAAATGCGTATGACAACCAATTATTCCCTATTTATTTTTGCAACTATATGATGTATTTGTTAGTTTTGGCAAGTTTATGGAGCAACAAAGAAAGTAAATTTTATAAAATATTTGCAACATTTGTTGCATATGGCAGTGTGTTTGGAGCATTAATAACATTGTTTGTAACGCCTCCACAAATTTCAGATTGGTATGAATTTCAGTCAGCATTATCACATTCATGTTTGTTAACAGGTTCATTATGGCTATTTGTTGGTGGATATGTTAAAATTGGAGTGTTTAACATAATACCTTATGCTATGGGACTTTTAAGTTGTGGTGTTGTTGGTGGATTAGTTGAATTAATTTTTTACCTTGGAGGCAGACCAAGCCCTAATGCAATGTATTTAGTTCATGGACCAGTTGAATTGCCAGAATTTAAATGGTGGATGTTTGTTATTTGTATGTTAGCAATAATTTTTGTGTTCACAGTTATTTGGGAATTTTTCACAAGAAAAAAAGAAGATAGATGGTATAACACTCATAAAGATTTATACTGGTATTTCCCAAATAAAAAAAATAATGCAAAACAAAACATTGAAAAATAATAAAATAAAATTATTCCAATTATGAGACTAACAAAATAAAACACTTCAATTTCAAAAATTAAAGTGTTTTATTTTTTTCTATACAAAAAATAATAAATAAAAAAAGAGTTGCTTGTGGTTTATTGTATTAGCAACAACTCTTTTATTTATATATTTTTTATTAAAACAAAGCACACACACTTAAATAAACAAGCATATGGCTAAATACCAACTTTTTTTATTTATGTGTATAATACTATAAATATTTCAGTATATCTTTAAATTTTGTATAACCACTTTCAGCATTTATATGTCCGGCACCATCTAAAATTATTTGCTTTGTTGCTACTGTATCTGCAAATTCCTTTTCTTTTATAAAAGGCACATAAGGATCGTTGTTAGAATAAAAACACACTATCTCATCAGCAAAATTTTTAATATCTTGTAAATTATTTATATACATGCTTTTATTAACAGCATCATAATCTTCATTTATACCTAAGAAATTATTAAATCCACAAACAAAAATCAATTTTTTAACTTTTATTTTATTTTTTATCAAAAACTTGCTAATGAATACTGGTGCAATGCTATGACCAATTATGGTTGTATTTTCATTTATTAAACCAATACTGTGATAATATTTTAAAAGGTTACTCCAATTTTCGTAATTTTGAAACCCTACACCAGAAGGGAAATCTGGACAGTAACACTCCCCCATATTTTCAGTTGTTATCTCTTCATAAAGCCATCTAAACCAGTTAGCGAACGGGTTTGAAAATGACCCATGTATTATAAAATAATTTTTCATATTTCCTCCTTAAAAGGATTATATCATTTTTTAATTGATAAGCCAACAAGTAAATAAATACATTATCAATAGTTTCAATTTTACAAAATTTAAACAATGAATTAATATTTTTTTGTTGCAAACATAATAACCTTTATTTTAAATGAATTTCCAAACTAAAAAATTGTGATTTGTTGTTAATTTTTAAATACCATTTTTTTGTTTGTTTACAATTAATTTTGCACCACATTTTATAATTACCATATTTTTCACAAAATATTTTTATTATTTGACATATATAATTAAATTTGTTATTTATTAATAATAAATAAAAGAGGTTTTATTATGTTAATAATATTAGATTTGGATCATACTTTATTGAATTCTGATGGAGAAATTACAAATAAAACAATGCTAGTTCTAAAAAAATGCCAGGAAAATGGACACAAAATAATAATAAATTCAGCTAGAAGTTATATTAGAACAAAAAAAATTTCAGCTATTTTGAACGCTGATTACACAAATTGTTTCCATGGGAATCTAGTATTAGATAATGAAAACAATGTGATTTTTTCTAATGATTTTAAATTTGATAATAAAATGGATTTAATTAAAGAATTTTTAAATGTTTACAATGGTTGGGTTGGTATTGAAACTAAGGACAATGCCTATTGCACTGATGAAAATATGGCAAAAAAAATAGGTGCACAAAAAGCAACATTGGAAGAAATGCAAAATTTAACAATGTTTAAAATGATTTTTCAAATCGACTCTTCAAAAAGAAAATACTATGAAGAAATAATAAAAAAATATCCTTGTGAAATTATTTTTAATAGAGAAGGTTATTTCTGCACATTAATGCCAAAAGGTTCTAATAAATGGAATGGTTTAAAAATGATAAAAAATAGATATCCAAATGAAAAAACCATTGCATTTGGTGATGAAATAACAGATTTAAAAACTTTTGAAAATGTAGATATCCCTGTTGCAATGGCAAACTCTACTGAGGATATTAAGAAAAAATTTAAAATTTTAACAAAATCAAATGATGAAGATGGGGTTGCTTATTATTTAGAAAAAATGCTTAATTCAAATCTTTCAAAACTATAATTATTCATTTAAAAAAAACTTAAAAAACAATAAAAATTGTCATAAACACATTAGTTTATGACAATTTTTCTAAATCTATTGTTTTTGTGGCAACAGTTTTAACAAAAGGTTTACTATGGCTAACAAAAATAACTGTTCCATTAAATTCTTTAATTGCTTCTTCTAATCTATTAATTGCAAACACATCTAAATGGTTTGTTGGTTCATCTAAAATTAAGAGATTGCAAGGTTTTAAAATTAGTGAGCAAATTTTTATTTTACTTTGTTCACCACCACTAAGTTGTTTAATTTGCTTCTTACAATGCATTGCATTTAAACCACATTTATTAAGTGCAGTTCTAACTTCTTTTTCGGTTAATTTGGGATACATATTAGATATATAATTTAACGGTGTTCCTTCAAAGTAATGAAAATCATTTTCCTGTTCATAATATCCAACAACAATATTTTTAGAAATAACACATTCACCAGAAATTTTTTCAATTTCGCCAATTATTGTTTTTAAAAGTGTGCTCTTTCCAATTCCATTAAAACCTGTTATTGCTAACCTATCTTTATTTTCCACTTCAAAACTAATTGGTTTTAATAATGGGTTCCCATTATAGCCCACCACCAAATTTTTAACTTTTAAAACTAAATTACCAGCAAAATCTTTGCTTTTAAATGAAAAGGTTGGTTTTATTTGTTCGCTAGGTGGGGTTATAATATCTAATTTACTTAACATTTTTTCACGGCTATGAGCCATTCCCGCTGTTGCTGCTCTTGCTTTGTTTCTAGCAATGTAATCTTCCATTTTTTTAATTTCGCGTTGTTGCTGTTCGTAATTTTTTTCGTGTTGAATTCTTTTTACTTCTTTTGTTTCCATGCACTTATCATAATTTCCAACATACTTGTTTATTTTGTTGTTATCAACATCACAAATATGTGTTACAACATCATTTAAAAAATGTGTGTCGTGACTAACAATAATAAATGCTCTGTCGCTTGAATTAATAAATTTTGTTAACCATTCAATATGATTAACGTCTAAAAAGTTTGTGGGTTCGTCTAAAACCATAACATCTGGACTTTCTAAAAGCAGTTTTGCAAGCATAACTTTTGCACGTTGACCACCACTTAAAGTTTTAACTTTTGTTTGCAAACCAAACGCAGAAATTCCAAGACCAGCACAAATTTTTTCAATTTCACTGTCAATAGCATAAAAATTATTTGCAGTTAAATATTCAAACAAATCGCCACTTTGATTTAATAGTTTTTCTAATTTGGCTTCATTAGTTTCAATTCCCAGTTGTTCATTTACTTGATTTAATTTTTTTTCAGCATCAAACAACTGTTTATAAGCTCCACACAAATATTCTTTAATTGTTTGGTCACCTTTAACTTCGGCATGTTGGTCTAAATATTCCACTTTATATTTTGGATTTTTATAAAACGTACCTTTGTCAAGCAAAACTTCACCCATAATAATTTTTAATAGTGTGCTTTTACCTGCCCCATTCACGCCAGTTAAACCAATTTTTTCGTGTGGATTTAAAACAAATGATGTATCTTCAAAAAGTAACTTATCACCAAAATTTTGTGAAAAGTTATTTATTTCAATTATACTCACAATTTTCTCCTTTATTTTGTTTAATACAAAACAAATTTTGAACCGTAAAATGTGGTTCAAAATTTGTTATTTTTTTGTTTAGTTTTTCATATTTTTTTTAACATTGTTTTTAAAATTATGTTCAAATGTGTTATTAAAACTTCTATTATAATTAATTTAACAACTGTTGTTTTATTTTATTAATTCCATAAAAGTTGTTAATCTTTGTTTAACAACATCATCTTTTAAAACTTTGCAAATTGAATATAGGTCTGGTGAATTTGTTTTGCCTGTTACTGCCAATCTTATATATGTGCAAGCAAGTGCCAAATTCCCCACATAGCATTCTGGATTTTGTTTGTATTCCTTATTATCAATTGCAAAGTTACAAGTTTTTGCAACTTCTTTAATTTTGTTAAACCAAGTTTCTTTATCGTCTTCACAACTAAACACGTGCCTATATTCTTTAATAAGAGACAATGCACTAGTGTTATATTTAAGTTCTATATCACTTTCATAATCTGAAACACTTGTTGGGTTAAACAAACCAAACATATAGTTAAAATATGATGGAACGTCACTCCATTTTGCAATGTCTTTTCTTGGTTTAGCAGTGTATCTATCAATAGAAAAAGTGTCAATTGCATATTGTTTGTTATTTTTTAAATATTCTGCAAAATCACTTGGTTTAACATTTAATTTTTGCGAATTGGTTTGATTTGCAAATTCTTCATCATAATTTAAAGCCCAGTTTAATGTTTCCTCATAAACTTGTTCGGCAGTCATTTTAGAAATTATATTTTTTGACACATCTTCCAATTTTACAACGTCAAAAAATGGACTTGATGTTCCAATTTTTTTTGCACTAAATGGAAAATTTTCAACATTTTCATTAGGATTTTTTGCACGCCAATCTTCAAAATTACTATTTAATAAATTCAACAAATATTCTAAAACTGCTTGTTTTGGAAGACCTGCTTGAATGTAATAACGCATATCTGCTTCTGGGTCTTTTGATTTTGAAATTTTACGTTTATTTCCATTTTCACCAATTTTGCAAAGCACTGGTGTGTGAATATATTTTACCGGTTTAAATCCTAATGCATTAAAAATTTCAACGTGTTGAGGCCAAGTTGAAATCCACTCTTCACCTCTAACAACAGTTGTAACTTTCATTAAATGGTCATCTATTGGGTGAGCAAACGCATATGGAGGAATTCCATTATCTTTAATTAACACAACATCTTTGCAGTTAGCACCAATTTCACGTTCTCCCCTAACGACATCAAAAACTTTTACTTTGTCGCCCTCTTTGCCATTAGATTTTAATCTAATGCAAAAAGATTTTCCTGCTTTTAACTTTGCTTCAACCTGACTTAAAGTTAAATTTCTGCAAGGGTCTTTTTCTTCAATTTGACTATCTGAATTTAATTGTTGTTCTCTTTTTTCAATAACATCAAGTTTTCCTTCTGGTTTATCACAAAAACAAGGAAATGCTTTACCTTCTGCAACCAATTTTTTTGCATATGTTTGATAAATTTCAGTTCTGTCACTTTGTCTGTATGGTCCATAATTTCCATTATCAGTGCGATTAACAGTGAATCCTTCGTCTGGAACAATTCCGTAATATGCAAGTGTTTTTAAAGCAACAATATCGCTTCCTTCAATTTCACGTTTTTTATCTGTGTCTTCTAATCTAAACAAAAATAATCCATTTGTGCTTTTAGCTAAGCGATAATCTAAATTTGCGCCAAAAAAATGTCCAATATGCATATAACCAGTTGGACTTGGTGCAAATCTTGTTACTTCAACACCATCAGGTAAATTTCTTGATTTATATTTATTTTCCCAATATTCAACATCTTTTGTAATGTTTGGAAAAAGTAAATTTGCAATTTTTTCAAAATCTGTCATATAGCACCTTTTACTCTTTATTTCGTTATATATTTTACATTTTAGCAAGAAAAAAAGCAACCAATAACAATATTGATTGCTTTAAATTTTGAGTTTATTTAATAAGATTTGATAAAGAACTCATAAAATCATAAATTTTGTTTTCTTCCATATCAATCATAATATTAACATTTGCTTTTTGAACAGGTGATAATGTTGAAGCGTAAGCATCAAAATCATCATATCCACCACTTGTTTTAAAACGATAGTTGTTAAAACTTTCCATATTAACTTTATCAAAAACTTTTGTGTAAATTCCAAAATATTGTTTAAATGTGTTTAATGCAACTTCCACCAATTTAACTGTGTTTGTTGCATTTGTTTTATCAACGCTTTCACCTTCAATATTTAATGAATTGACAATTTCTTCATTTATAGAAACTACACCCTTAACTCTGTTATCATAAACTTTTGCAAATTGCGTTACATTATTTGAACCGTGATTAAAGATATCAAACTGACTTGATTTTAGTTTTACATTGACAAGATTAGTTGTTCCATTTGTTGTTAAAGCTTTTAAATAGTCGTAATAAATATAGTTGGCAATTGTTAAAAGACCATCATCATACACACGTTGTGCATAAGCAGAATTTATAACTGAATTATTTGAAAAATAATATTTAACATGTAAATCTCTAAAATAATTAACAAAATTTAAAACTTTTTCTAACAATGCATTATAATTATAGTTAAACACATCTAGTGAAGATGCAACAATTTCACTATCAAGACCAAAAAGTTGAACTTCTCTTTCAATATTTAATTTTGCAGTGTTAAAACTTTCAAGCTCACGTTTTAATTCATTTAATTTACCATAAAGATTAGTAATTTCTTTTTCTTCGCTATCAACAGCATCAATTCTATCAAAGAATGTTTCGCTCCAATTTGTGTAATAATTAAATGCCATTGTTAATGTTCTTGCATAAATTGTTGTTAATTGTTCATATCTTGTGGCTAGTTCTTCGCTAGGCGCATAATCTGAACCAATTATTGCTTTCATTTCGTCTAGTGTTAACCCTGCACGAACTGCATCATTTAACTTATTACTATTGTCATAAGTCACATACATTTTTAAAAGTGCTTCTTCATTATCTGATTTATTTATAAAATACCAATTATTCGAATTTTCATCAATTTTCTCATTATATTTTTCCACCATTGTATTATATAAATCTTGAACTTCTTTAACTGTTCGAGTTGTTTCACCACAACCAACTAACATAAACACAGCAATTAGTGGTAATAAAATTAAAGAATATAATTTTTTCATATTATTACACCTCCTGTGTTATTTGAAAGAATAATTTTACAATTGATTGTAAATCTGTTAGATATTCAACATTATATTGTGAAGCAATATTTGATAAATTATCACTTGAAGAATTTACCAATTCTTTCATTTGTTCACGTGTTAATTTAAAAATACTTTTATCACCGAAAAGAGATTCAGAATAATTTTTTACTAAATTGTTATATTGTTCTACTTCGGTTGTAAAATCAATATTTTTATAAACAAAAGCTACAACACTTGCATTATAAAAATAGTTTGAAAACGTGCTAGCATCTTTTGTTTCACTATTAAATGAATAATATGCATGAGTGCCATCTTTTAATGTTAATGTTGGATTTTGTTCAACAAATTGTGCTGTTGAATTTAATAACACATCAAATGCAACAACTTGTTTATCATAAGCAATGTTTCCATCAAAAACATAATTGTTAACAAATTCTTTTAGATTTAAAGTTAAATTATTATATGATTTTAAAACATTAAACAAATTATTATATAAATTGTAATATAGTGCTTTAATTTCTGAAATCATTGTTATATCATCAGATTTTGTTAATTGAGATTCCATTTTTAAAATTTCATCAAAAGTTGTTATAAAACTTGAATAATTTGATTTAACAGCTGAAATTAAATTATTTATATTTTTAACATCTTTATTTGAAACATGTTCTGCAAGTTGTGCGTATGAATAATAATATTCAAAAGCAGTGTCAACAACATTATAAATTTGATAAAACCCTAAATATGAATAAATATTTGCTTTGTTTAAATTAATATCTGCAACAAAGTCACCAAAGAAATGTGTTTGATTTAATCTTTCATAATCACTAAATTCGCCAAACATATATGCTCTGTAATTTTTTATTGCACTTAATAATGCTTGTGTTGAATCATTTTCACCACCAGAAAAAGTGTAAGGAACTTTACTTGGTACATCACCTTCTGTTTTGGAGTATTCCATATAATTACGTTCTTTTGCACTAATTAAAACATCTTCAAAAGAAGTTTGATTTTGCGATTGCAGTTGTGTTAAGTTGTTAAAAACTTCTAGTTCATTTGATGGTTTGAACCAAATTAGCCAAACACCTAAAAAAATTAAAGCTAATATTCCAATGGTTACACCAATTCTTAGCAAAATTTTGCTTGTCATTTTATCCCCCTTAAAAATTACCAAAATAATTTATTTTTTTAAGTTTTCACGTTATAATTTCTATTTTAATAATATAACATTTTTTATTATAGTGTCAATACAATTTTAAATTTAACAATAATTAACATCAATTAACACAAGTCCTATTGCACTTGCTGTTTTACCAGCAACTTTCCTATCTTTTAAATTAATAATTTCATAAAAACTTTTCTTAATTTTGCCACGAGCAATATCAAAAGCAGTTCCCATTATTATTCTTATCATATTTTTTAAAAAGCCATTTCCAGTGAAAGTTGCAGTGTAAACATCACCATTTTTTGTTAATTTAACATCATAAATTGTTCTAACTTTGTTTTCTGTTTGAGTGTCGGTAGAACTAAGTGAAGTAAAGTCATATGTTCCAATTAAACTTGTTAATTCTTTTTGCAGTGTTTCAATATTTAAATCATATCCAACCCTTGTGGCAAACTTATCTAAATATGGCTTATTAACACGAGAAATATAAAAATTATAAGCATAAGTTTTTTGCTTAGCACTAAATCGTGCATTAAAACTATCATCAACCACTTCAACTTTTAAAATTCTAATATCATCTGGTAAAATTGTGTTTAAATATCCTTGCAAACTATATTCTTTAAATTTTTTATCAGCATAAAAATTAACTGTTTGTTTTAATGCACAAACACCAGTGTCGGTTCTGCCACTTGCAAATGTTTTTATTTCTGTTTTAAAAATTTCTTTTAACTTTTCTTCTAAAACACCTTGAATTGTTTTAAGTTTTGGTTGAATTTGCCAACCACAATAGTTTTTTCCATCGTAACCCAAAGTTAATAAATAATTCACTTTAAACTCCATAAACCTTTATTTTAACTATTATACAACATTATCAATTTTTTTTCTATGGTTTGACTATTAAAATAAATAGTAATATACTTTTAATAATAAATAGTATTATACTTTTAAGTAAGGTATTTTACTTAATAAATTGAGAATAATTTTATAAAAAAATTTTCTTAATTAATTTTATAAAAATTTAGGAGGAATAATGGGGAAAATTACAGTTGACGGAAACACCGCCACCACACAAGTAGCATACTATTTAAGCGAAGCTGCAACAATTTATCCAATAACACCATCAAGCACAATGGCAGAACTTGCCGACAGTATGGCCAATGATGGAGCAAAAAACATTTTTGGTAACACTGTTAAAGTGGTTGAAATGCAATCAGAAGGAGGCGCTGCTGGTGCTTTGCATGGATCTTTGAGTGCTGGGGCACTAACAACAACTTTCACTGCTAGTCAGGGCCTACTTTTAATGATTCCTAATATGTATAAAATTGCAGGTGAACTATTACCTTGTGTTATGCATGTTAGTGCACGTGCAGTTGCAACACATGCTTTATCAATTTTTGGAGACCATTCAGACGTTATGGCTTGCCGTCAAACTGGTTTTGCAATGCTTGCATCTGGTTCTGTTCAAGAAGCACATGACATGGCACTTATTGCACATTTAAGCACACTTCATTCTTCCGTGCCATTTTTACACTTTTTTGATGGTTTTAGAACAAGCCACGAAATTAACACTATTGAACAAATTGATTTCAACAAAATTGCTTCAATTTATCCTTTTGAAAAAGTTGCAGAATTTAAAAAACGTGCATTAAATTCCACTACCCCACATCAGCAAGGAACAGCACAAAACCCAGACATATTTTTTCAAAATCGTGAAGCATGTAATACACACTATAATTTAGTTCCAAACATTGTTAAATCAGTTATGAAACAATTTGAACAAATAACTGGAAGAAAATATAATTTATTTGATTATTATGGTGATAAAAATGCAACTGATGTTATTGTGTTAATGGGAAGTGGAACAAACACTGCTGAAACAACAATAAAATATTTAAATAAAACTTTTGGAACAAAATATGGTGTGTTAAAAGTTAGATTGTTTAGACCATTTGACATTAAATCAATGATTAATGCCCTTCCTAAAACGGTTGAACGTCTTGCTGTTTTAGATAGAACAAAAGAACCTGGTTCTGTTGGAGAGCCACTTTATTTAGATGTTGTAACTGCAATTAATGAAACAGGCAAAAACATTAAAGTTTTTGGTGGCAGATATGGGCTTGGCAGTAAGGAATTTACACCAAGCATGGTTAATGCAGTTTTCGAAAATTTAACCAGCAAAAATCCTAAAAATCATTTTACCGTTGGCATAACCGATGATGTTACTAAAACAAGTTTAAAAATAACAAAACAAAATCACCCAACAGAAAACAACGTTACATCTTGCAAATTTTATGGCTATGGTGGAGATGGAACAGTTAGTGCAAACAAAAGCAGTATTAAAATTATTGGAAACAACACAAATTTAAATGGTCAAGCTTATTTTGAATATGACAGCAAAAAAAGCGGAAATGCAACCATTTCTCATTTACGTTTTGGTAAAGATGTTATTAACGAAAGTTATTTGCTTGATAACATAGATTTTGTTTCAGTTCATAATCAAACATATTTAACAAAATACAACATTTTAAAAGGTATTAAAAAAGGTGGTACACTTTTACTTAACACAAATTATAGTTTTGATGAATTGAATAAAATTATGCCAGCTTCCCTAAAACAAGAAATTGCAAACAAACAAATTAATTTTTACACCATTGATGCCTACACAATTGCAAAAAATTTAGGATTAAACACAAAAATTAATTTAATTATGCAAAGTGCATTTTTCAAATTAATTAACATTATTCCGTTTAAAGTTGCCAAAGAAGAAATGAAAAAAATGGCTGAAAAAAATTATGGTAGTAAAGGCGAAAAAATTTTAAATGCCAACTATAATGCCATTGAAAGTGCTGAAAACAGCATTAACAAAGTAACCTACCCTTCTTCTTGGAAAACAGCAAAAGATGAATGTTTAACTTGCAAAAACACTTCTTGCAGTAAATATTATGAAGAATTTATTAAACCAATTGAAGCATTGAATGGTGACAATCTTCCTGTTAGCGCATTTAATCCAACCGGCTGTGTTCCAACTGGAAC
>CALWDV010000027.1 GCA_944376785.1 uncultured Clostridia bacterium
TCTTTCCCAAGTTTTTAAGTTAATAATTTTCATAAATATTGCCTTTTTTTGTTTAATAATATCAATTTTTTATGTTTTTAACAAATAAAAACTTAAAAAAAACAAAGGGTAACTACAAAATTCATATAATTATTATTGACATTAAAAATCTATTATGTTAAACTGACTTCGCTAATTTTTGTGCTAAAAATGTCAAAAATATCGGTATTTTGGAATTTTTAGCACTTTTTTAGTCCTAAAATTTAATAGTAGAGAGGTGGAAATGGATAGTGACCAAGTTAAACACGAAAAACTAGTGCTAGATGAAACCTTACAAGCAGTGCAAAACAAAATTAAAATTTTGCAAGAAGAAAAAACATACTACTTAGACAAAGGACTTAAAAACAGAGCTGAATTCTGGGACTCTATCACCGATATGGACGACGTGGAAAAAGCTTTGAATAAAACCATATATAACGAAACGATGGACGATTATATGGTTGTGTTTAGAATGTTAAGAAACACAGAAAAAATGCTGGATAGCCCATACTATGGAAAAATTAAAATTAAAGAAGATGGAAAAGAACAAGAACTTTACATTGGACTAACAGGATTTAACACTCCACCTGCCCCATTCATTTTAGATTGGCGTGCACCAATTTCTAGTTTGTTTTATGATGCAGAAGTTGGCAAAGCAGAATATGTTGTTGAAGATGAAGTTAAAAAAACAGATTTACTTTCAAAAAACCAAATTAAAATTGAAAAAGGCAAATTACAATATATTATTGATAGTTCACTTAAAATTGATGATGAAATTTTGCAAGAAGCACTTTCGCATAACACAAGTGAAAAAATGAGAAATGTGGTTGCCACAATTCAAAAAGAACAAAACAACATAATTCGTTTACCATATAAAACAAATGTTATTGTTCAGGGTGTTGCAGGAAGTGGGAAAACAAGCATCGCCCTTCACAGAATTGCATTTTTACTTTACAGGCAACGAAACATTTTAAATTCAAACAACATTCAAATTCTTTCACCTAACACAGTTTTTGAAGATTACATTTCAAATGTGTTGCCAGAAATGGGTGAAGAAAACATTAAAAGCATTAACTTTGACAGAATTATTAACGATTATTACTATGAATTAAAACAGGAAGTTGAAAACAAAGCCGAACAATATGAACGACTTTTGCATTTAAGAAAATTAACTCCCGACATTTCATATAAAAACTCTATTCAAATTGTTTCAGACCTAGAAAACTTTTTAAAAGAAAATATTTTTAATTACATATATCTTTCAGATTTTGTTAAAGAAAACTTTGTTATGGAAAAAGAAAGCATAATTGAAGTTTTTAAAACATATCAAGACCTTCCTTTTTGGCAAATAAAAAACAAAATTAAGGGTCAGTTAATGGTTAAAAGTGCTTTATGGGATTTTGATTATAACGAACATAAAACAAATCTTGCCATTGAAAGATACTTAAAATATGTAACTCCAAAAAATTTAAACTTAATTTTATATAAAGATTTTTTAAAAGCACATGGTTTCACTTTTCAAAAATCAGGAAATAAAATTAAATATGAAGATGCTTTTCCTTTAATGTTAATTGATAATTATTTAACTGGACTAAGCAGTTTCACATCGGTTCAACATTTGGTGGTTGATGAAATGCAAGATTATTCCCCAATGCAATTTAAGGTTTTGAACATTTTGTATCCTTGTTCTAAAACAATTTTGGGTGACTATGGTCAAAGCATTTGTCCAAAAGAAAGCAAAGTTGCCATTGAACAATTACATAGTTTGTTTGATAATTCACTTTATTTAACAATTAATCGTTGTTACAGAACAAGTGAAGAAATTGGAAATTTGTGCAATTTAATTGGTGACCGACAAGATGTTGTTATGGTTAGAAAAGGTGGAAACAAACCACAAACATTTAAAATTAATTCAAACAACGAATTTATTGAAACAATTAAAAGCATTTTAAAACAAGTGGAAAGCAAACAATATAAAAACATTGCAATAATAACAAAAGACCAAGAAGAATGTGATTATTACTTAAACTTATTAAAAGATGTTTTGCCTGTTGAAACAATTAATGCAAAATCGGTAACACTGCCAAACGGATTAATTGTTGTTCCTTCTTTTCAAAGCAAAGGTTTGGAATTTGATTGCGTTATAATTCCAAATGCAAGTGCTGAAAATTATTGTTCTGAATTTGAATATCAAAACCTTTACATTTCAACTTCACGTGCACTTCATCATTTGTTTTTAATTTACAAAAACCAACCTTGCAAACCACTTGAAAAATATTTACTAATGCAAAAACAAAACTAAATTGGTTAAAAAAAATAAAAATGTGACAAACAAAAATAGAAACAAAAATAAAAAAGCGAAAGTAATTTTCGCTTTTTTATTTTTTATTATGATTGTGATGTAATAAGGTTTTAGTTAAGTTGTTAGGAATTAAAAACTCTTTATAAATTTTGTTAACAAATTGGTTTTTATGGCTTTTTCTGTTGGTTGATTTTTTATCATTTTCATACAAAGCTTTTGCTCGTTGTTTTGCAACATCAAAATAATTAATTTTTGTGTAGTCAACAAATGGTTGACCCCCACCATTAACACAACCACCCGGACATGCCATAAATTCAACAAAATGAAAATGTTTTTCTCCATTTTTAATTTGTTCCATAATTATTTGTGCATTTTTTAGTCCACTAACAACACACAAATTTAATTTTAAATTTCCAACATTTATGGTGGTTTCTTTAATTCCTTCACTTTGTCTAACAACTTCAAAATCAACATCACTTGAATCGGTTTTTGAAAGTTTATCAACTGCTGTTCTAAGCACTGCTTCTGTAACTCCACCAGTTGAACCAAAAATTAAACCAGCACCAGAATATTCTCCTAATGGGTTGTCAAACTCACTTTCTGGCAAATGAGTAAAACTTAAATTTTTATATTTTATAAATGTTGCAAGTTCCCTTGTGGTTAAAACAGCATCAACATCATTATTTTCTAGTATTTCTTCTTTTTTTGCAGTGCATGGCATAATTGCCACAACTTTAATGTTGTTAACACTAATGTTATTTTGCTTTGCATAATAGTTTTTAATAACAGCACCCAACATTTCGTTAGGACTTTTGCAAGAAGACAAGTTTTTAACATAATCAGGATAATGCAACTTGCAATATTTTACCCACGCAGGACAACAACTGCTAAACAGTGGCAAGTTTTTATTTTCATTAATTCTTTCAATAAGTTCTTCACTTTCTTCAATAACAGTGAAATCGGCACCCACATTAACATCAAAAACTTTGTTAAAGCCCACACGTTTTAATGCTGTAACCAACTTGCCTTCGTTAAATGTTCCAACAGGATATCCAAACTCTTCGTTAATTGCTACTCTAACAGATGGTGCAACTTGTGCAATAACAACATTATTTGGTTCTGCCATTAATTCCATAACTTTTTTAATGTTGCTGGTTTCAAGCAATGCACCTGTTGGACAAACCAACACACATTGCCCACACCCCACACAAGTTGAATCTTTAATTGGTTTATCAAAAGAACAATTAATCATTGTTTGAAAACCACGTTTTTGTTTTTGAATTGCACTTGTTGCTTGAATTTGTTTGCAAACCTGAACACAACGTCCACACAAAATGCATTTGTTATTATCTCTTACAATGCAAGGTGAACTTAAATCTAAGTCGTAGTTATTTTTAACACCCACAATTTTGTTTTCATCACAGCCAAACTCATAACTATATTGTTGCAATTTGCAGTTTAGGTTTTTCCCACAAGTTAAACAATTTTTGTTGTGGTTAGAAAGCAATAATTCAATGTTTGTTTTTCTTGCTTCCAAAACTTTTGGGTTGCAAGTTTCAATTTCCATTCCTTCCATAACTGGATTATTACATGCAGTAATTAAGTTTGTTTTGCCTTTACATTCCACCACGCAAACCCTACAAGCACCATCATTATTAATATCTTTTAAATAGCAAAGTGTGGGAATTATTATTCCTGCTTTTTTTGCAGCAGTTAAAATTGTGTCAGAAGAATCTGCTTCAACATTAACACCATCAATTATTAAATTAACTTTTGTCATTTTTCCTCCTACACTTTTTCTATTGCTCCAAATTTGCAAGTTTTTTGACAACCACCACAGCCAATGCATTTTTCTTGATTTATTTCAAAAGGTTTTTTAATTTCGCCACTAATGCATTTTACTGGGCAAACTCTGGAGCATGCCGAACAGCCAATGCACTTTTCTTTGTTAATAACATATTTATCTGCGTTTTTATGTTGTTTATCTACAAGTGCAACATATTCATCTTTAAAATATTTTAATGTTGACAAAACTGGGTTTGGTGATGACTGTCCAAGCCCACACAAACTATTTTCTTTTATAAAATATGAAAGTGATTCAAGTTCGTCAATGTCTTCCATTGTTCCATTACCAGCCAACAGTTTGTTTAAAATTTCCAACAATCTTCTGTTTCCAATTCTGCAAGGTGTGCACTTACCACAACTTTCATCACAAATAAATTCTAAAAAGAACTTGGCAACTTCCACCATGGAACTATCTTCATCTAAAACAATAAGTCCACCCGACCCCATCATTGCACCGTTGTTTTTTAAATCATCATAGGTAACAGGCAAATCTAGTTTGCTTTCAGGTAAACATGCACCACTTGGGCCACCAATTTGAACTGCTTTAAATTTTTTGTTGTTTAAAACTCCGCCACCAATGTTAAAAATAATATCTCTTAAAGTTGTTCCCATTGGAAGTTCCACAAGCCCTGTGTGTTTCACCTTTCCTGAAAGTGCAAAAACTTTTGTGCCAGTGCTTGTTCCTTTTCCAATTTTTGAATACCATTCTCCACCATTCAAAATAATGGTTGGAACGTTTGCAAAAGTTTCAACATTGTTTAAAACTGTTGGACAACCAAAAACACCTTGTTGTGCTGGATATGGTGGGCGAGTTCTTGGCTCTCCACGTTTTCCTTCAAGCGAGTGCATTAAGGCAGTTTCTTCGCCACAAACAAAAGCTCCAGCACCATATTTAATTGACAAATTAAAACTAAATTTTGTTCCAAAAATGTTTTTTCCAAGCAAACCAAGTTTACGTGCTTGTTCAATGGCTTTTTCCAATCGTTCACCAGCCAAAGGGTATTCTGCTCTTAAATAAACAAAACCTCCACTTGCTCCAACAGCATAACCTGCAATTAACATTGCTTCAACAATTTTATGTGGTTCGCTTTCAATAATGCTTCTATCCATAAAAGCACCCGGGTCGCCTTCATCGGCATTACAAACAACATATTTTTTGTTGGCTTTTTCTTTTGCAGTTAATTCCCACTTTGTTCCAGTTGGAAAACCTGCACCACCACGGCCACGCAATCCACTTTTTTTAATTTCTTCAATAACTTCGTTAGGTTGCATTTTAGTTAATGCTTTGTAAAGTGCAAAATATCCATCTAGGGCAATATAATCTAAAATGTTTTCAGGGTTAATAAATTCCGAATTTTTTCTTGCAACAAACTGCTGATGTTTGTAAAAATCAATTTCATTTTTGTGTGTTTGATTAATTAATGCTTTATCATACAAATAGTTGGTTGCAACTTTACCCTTAATTAAATTTTGTTCAACAATTTCTTTAACAGCACTTTTAGTTACTCTGCAATAAAAGGTCCCTTCAGGATAAATTATAACAATAGGACCTAACGCACAAAGACCAAAGCAACCCGTTTTTTCAACACTAACATTTGTTAAGTTATGCTCTTTTATTTGTTTTTTAAACTCTTCAATAATTTCTGCTCCGTGATTGCTTTTACAACCAGTGCTGGAACAAACCATAATTTCTTTTTTTAAACTATTTTTATTAAAACGCACATCAATTTCTTTTAAACGCTCATTTTTTAGTTTGGTTAGTTCGGCAAATGTCATATTTAACTCCTTACACTAATTCATCTAATATTTCATCAACTTTGTCTTCTGTAACTTTTCCATAAATTTTGCCATTAATTGATACAACTGGTGCAAGACCACAACACCCCAAACATCTTGATTGTTTTAATGAAAACTTGTTATCTAAGGTTTGTTCTCCAAGTTTAATGCCCAGTTTGTTTTCAAATTTTTTTAAACTTTTATCTGCACCCAAAACATAACACGCTGTTCCCATACAAATTTCAATGTTATATTTTGCTTTTGGTTTTAATGTGAACTGAGAATAAAAAGTAACAACCGAAAAAACATCGCTTTCAGGCACGTTTAATTTTTGTGATATTTGCTTAACTGCAAATTCCGAAACATATCCACATTTGTTTTGAATGGTTTGCAAACAATGAATTAGTTCACTTGGATCTGAGTCAAAATTTTTTAAAATATTTAAAACTTCTAACTGTTCATTTTCTAATTTTGATTCTGCCATATTAAACTCCTACACTTCAATTATGTTAACAGAAAAACAATTTTCTAAATTATATATTTTTGAATTCTTTGTTTTATTTTTTACATCTTCAATAAAACTAATTAAGTCGTTTCTATCAAGCAACACAACATTCTGCACTTTTGCCATTGTTTTGGCTTGATTTGTGAATTTCCAATTTGTTATTACAACTGCAAATGCTGCCTTATAATATTTTAATGCCGAAGTAACTTCTTGCACCGAATGGTTTCCCACACCATGTTTATAATATAACTTGCATTGCACAACAATTTTTAATTTTTTGTTTATTACTAAATCGGCGCCATAATCGTTTGATGTTTTGGTTTTTAAAACATCATAGCCAACATACTTAAAAATTAACTCACAAACATCTTCAAATTGTTCACCTGTTAAAGCGTCAATTTTTGAAATAGTTAGTTTTTTTAAAAACCCACCAATATGTTTTTTATTAAGTTTTTTAAAAAGTTTTTTAAATAGCCAACAAATTATTGTGATTGGAAAAAATATGGTTTTAAGTAATAACATATTTAATTATATAATATTTTTTTATAAAATAAAAATGAATAATGTTAGTATGGTTTTTGAAATGAAAAATTTTAAATAAATAAAAAAAATGAGGTAAACCCTCATTTTTTATGCTCTATTTATCCATTTAACAATTTCACCAGCATTAGCTGTAAACAATTTAACTAATATTAACAATAAAATTGTTACAACAACACCAATAATTGCGTTAATGAAACGTTTTTTAGCTTCTTCACGTTTATCAGCACTTTCAGCTTTACTAAATTGAACACCTAAAACAATTACAAAAATTGAACCTGCTGTTCCAATAACTAACAAAATTGGAAGCATAAATCCATCAATAACATCAACAATTTGCTTCATGTTTTTATACCAATCTTGTTGTGTTATGTCTAATGGACAAACATAATCTGTGTTTGTTTTTCCTGGACATTGGTTAGTGTAAGTTACTACTCCATTACTTTCATTAACATCACCTTCTGCATTTAAATTAGTCCAACATTTTGAACAACCATAAATAGTGCAACCACAATATGGGCAAAGAGAAGGATCGGTTGTTGTATCACTAGTTGTTGTTCCATCTGCTGTTATAACCACTTTATTTTCACCAATTTCAATAGTTGAATGTTCGCAATGTTCACTGTGTTCATGTGCAACTTCAACATTAACGCTTTCTGCATAAGCAACAGCATTATTTAAAATTGCAGTTAACAACAAACTTGTTAAAACTAAAATAAAGGCAACTATTGAAATAACTTTGTTAAATTTTTTAACTGTTTTCATAATATCCCCTTTTTTAAAAAATATACTAAATAAATAATACAATATATTTTAATTTATGTAAATCAAAAATTTACAGAATAAGCATAAAATATAGAAAAAGCAACAAAAAAAATTAAAAATAATTTAAAATTTTTCTATTTACAAACAAAATTTTTTTTGTTAAACTTTGATAGAAATTTTTATAAAAAAGGAATTAATATGGACACAGTTCCTCCGAATAACAACAATTTAATAAAAGCATAAGGAGAAATGTGTGAAATTTAACATACTTTTTTCTCTTATGCAAAGGAGAAGAGTATGGAAAATTTAGAATTTTTACTTGAAAACAAAAAGTTTCAAGAAATTAAAGCCCAACTTGAAAACCTAAACATTGCCGACATTGCAGCAATGTTTGAAAATATAAAAAATAACCAACAAATAATAATTCTTTTTAAACTGCTAAGTAAAGACGTTGCAGCAGATGTTTTTTCTTTTCTAAATGCCGACACACAAGAAATTATTATTAATGCGTTAAAAGATAAAGAAATTGAATCTATTATGGCAGATTTATATATGGACGACGCAACAGATTTTTTAAAAGAAATGCCTGCAAACGTTGTTAAACGTATTTTAAAAAACACAACCAAAGAAAATCGTGACATAATTAACAAACTTTTAACCTATCCAGAAAACAGTGCTGGAAGCATTATGACAACAGAATTTATTGACATAAAGCAAGAATTAACTGTTGAAGAAGCATTTAATAAAATTAAGAAAAAAGCAGAAGATGCTGAAACCATTGGAACAATATTTGTAACCGATTCTAGAAGAAAAATTGAAGGGGTTGTTAGCATTAAGGATTTAATTTTGGCAAATAAAACCGATGTTATTAAAGACATAATGAATCCTAACGTTGTTTATTCCACAACACTAACCGACCAAGAAGAAGTTTCAAAATTGTTTGATAAATATGATTTTTATGCTTTGCCAATAATTGATAACGAACAAAGATTGGTTGGCATTGTTACTGTTGATGATATTATGGACGTTGTTAAAGATGAAGTAACCGAAGATATGGAAAAAATGGCCGCAATTTCTCCAAGTGACAATCCATATTTAAAAACATCATCATTAACACATGCGAAAAAAAGAATTTTTTGGTTGTTGTTTTTAACAATTTCTGCTTCAATAACTGGTGCAATTATGTCGTTTTTTGAAGATGCCTTTGTTGCAATTCCTGCACTTGTTACTTTCATTCCAATGCTTATGGGCACTGGTGGAAATTGTGGTTCACAAAGTGCAACGCTTGTAATTCGCGGACTTGCATTAAACGAAATAACTTTAAAAGATTATTTTAAAGTTGCCTTTAAAGAATTTAAAGTTTCGCTTTTAGTTAGTTCTGTTTTAAGTGTGGTTAACTTTTTCCTTGTTTGGATTAGATATGACGATCCACTTTTAGCATTTGTAATTGCAATAAGTTTGGTTATTGTTGTTATAATTTCTGAGTTTATTGGTGGCGGACTTCCAATTTTGGCAAAAAAATGCAAACTAGACCCGGCAATTATGGCAGCTCCAATAATTTCAACTTTGGTTGATTGCATTGCCATTGTTAGTTATTTTCTAATTGCTTCTGCAATATTACAATTATAAAAAAATAAGGCACACGCCTTATTTTTTTAGTTTGTCGTAAGCATTAATTATTTTTATTGTTTCCACAAGTGCTTCAATTAAATTATTTAAACTTTCTTCTTTAAAAGTTATTCCACTATTAATTTCAATTTGTAACGCAAAAACCTTATAATGTTTTGAAAAGAAACCAGAAATTGTGTTTACATACCCTGTAAAAGGATAATCTTTTGAAACCTTAAACCCTTTGTTCTCAAAAGTTTTTACAATTCTATTAAATAAACTAATTTTCCCAACAAGATTAAACCCATAGTTTGTTCCAAAGTTAATTTGTTCACTTCGTTTTTGATTTAATCCGTGTAAATCAATAATATATTTAATTTTTTCTTGTTCAATTAACGAAGCAATTTTGTTTTTATAATTTGAATTTATTTCAAAGTTTGCATCATCATTCAAATTTTCAGTTTTAACAATAACACTACAATTAGTTCTATCCTTTAAAACTTTTGCCAACCTAAATGTTTGTGGCTCAGAAAATTTCAATTTGCCATTACGTGTTTGACTAACTGCGTGTGGTGCAGAAATTAAAACATTATTTCCCAAATTTAAATAGTAACCACATGGGTCACCTAATGGTAATTCTATTTTTTCAAATTCATTTATTGTCATCATATAATTATGTTATTACAATAATTAAATTTTGTAAAGCATTCAAATTATATTCAAATTTTGGGTATTTACTAAAATAACAAAATGTGATAAAGTATTAATATGAAAAAAGATAATTTTCAAGTTTACAAAATAATTTTCACACCAGAAAATGAAAACTTAATAAGCAGAGTTTATGAAGCATATAATTCACAAATTGAATTAACAAATTCATTAAAAACAATTTTGGAAATTAGCACAAAAAACTTTTCGTATGACAAAGTGAAACAAATTTCAAATGAAAACAATGGAAATCATTTTATTTGTGTTTGTGTGTTTAACAATAAAATTGTTAGCACTTTCACTCACATTTTTGACTTTGCTTCAAATGAAATTTATTTAAACGAAGCATTAACCCATAAATCATTTCAGGGCAAAGGTTTTGGCACTATGTTTTATAAACAAATTATTGCCGATTTCTTTAAAAAAGCAAACATAAAAGATATTTGTGCAACAGCAAAAACCGATGCTGGAAGAAAATTTTTACAAAATCTTGGTTTTATGCCAAACAGCAATCCATTAAGTTATGGTGGAAATTCTATACTATACTCCCCTAACAATAGTTCATATAAATTTAAGTTAAGAATTGAAACATTAAACGAACTATGTCCTGAAAGAAAATTTGATAATGCACCAAATGTTGATATTTACAACACCGAAATTTCAAAAGCAATTTTAAATGGAACCTATAACGAACATCAAATGGTGGAATTATTTAAAAAAGCACAAATGGTTTACAGAAAAAGAAGAACAACTAGAACTTTAAAAAAAGTTGTACCTTGCAAAAAACCAACAACATCAACTTTATCTAATTTACATTTTACAATGAAAGCTCCCATAGGTTTAGATGATGATTTTTCTAGTAGTGAAATAGATTATAACTTGCAAAGATTAGCACAAGCAAAGAATAATAATGGAAAACAATAAAAAAATAAAAAGCAGTTTGCTTTTTATTTTTTTTAAACGTCCATATTTTCAGTATCAGTTAAATTTAAATTGTTATTATTATTAACTTCTGCTTTTTTATTTACTTTATTTTTATTCTTTTTTTGCTTTTGCAAATCTAATTGTTCGCTGGTTGAAACATCAATGTTTGATTCACCCAAATTTTCTTTATCTATTAGCACAACATCATTACGTGAAATTTGTTTCCATTTTGGTTTAGAAAAAACTCCACAACAAATGCTAACAGCATAAATAACCATAAACATTGGGAACATTAAAATGGTTGGAAGTAATCGTTTGCAGTTTTCTTTTCCAATTTTTTTTCTTTCTAGAATTGCGACCAATGCCGCCTGTAAAATAAAAGGAACAATAAAAGCAAAAACCAAGGCTAAAACAATAACCCTTAACACCATATAAACATGAGCCATATTTCCAACAATTAAATTATAAACAATGTCATAAATGTAATAAGCAGGAAGCCAAGTGCACATTATAACTGCCATTGGAATAAATAGCAAAGTTAAAAAAACATCTAAAAATGTGTAGTTAAAAGTTTTAAAAAACATTCCTAAACATTTAATTCCATCGCTCCAAAACAGTTTGTTAACACCATGGCCAATTCTAACATGTCGGTTAAAATTATCTTTAATTGTTGCAGGTTGGTCATCATAAACAATTGCATCTGCAACATAATCAGCTTTATAACCTTTATAAAGTTGTTTAATTGCAAATTCTTGGTCTTCAACCATGCTTAAACAATTCCAACCACCATCTTCTCTAATTAAATCCATGGAAAACATCATTCCACTGCCAACCAACAGTTGACCACAACCAATTAATTTTCTACCATGTGCACTAAATCGGCAATCTCTTATGTACCATAGTCCACTAACACCACTAACAATGTTTTGTGTTAAATTTTTTGAGTTATTATAACCTCTGGCAAGTTTAACTCCACTATCTAACGCATCATTCATTTTTAGTAAATAATCTGCATTACACAAATTATCAGCATCAAATCTAACACAAGCGTCATAGTTGTCGTAATCTTTCAAAATTTTTTCAAAAGCATATTGCAACCCATATGCAACACGTTTATGATTTGGGTCATCATCAAAATGTTCAAAAACAATTGCACCTGCTTCACGTGCTATGTTTGCAGTGTTATCTGTGCAATTATCGGCAATAACAAAAATATCATATAACTCACGTGGATAATTTAATTTGTTTAAATGATTAACAGTTTGCCTAATAACTTTTTCTTCATTTCTGGCAGGAACTATTACTGCAAACCTATGTTTTGTTTTTGCCTCAGGAAATTTTTTACCTTTAATAAAAAACAATAAAACATAAAAAACCTGTATGCCAAAAGCCACACCAATGAATGTCATTAAAATGTTATTTATAACAAACAAAATATAATTAAAAACTTCCATTAAATTTCCCTAATATTTAATTTACATTAAGTAGTTTATTAAAATATGCACCCCAATGTCAAACAATTAATATGTTTAGCATTAAAACTAAAAAAAATTATTTTAAAACCTAATAAATTTTAAAACCTAATATTATATATAATATTTTTTACAATTTCGTTAAAAAAAAGCAGTGAAAACTGCTTTTATTTTTTTATTATTTTTTAACTGGTTTATAAAACATTTCACCATCGTGGCTTTGGAAATAAACACCAATAATTCTTTTTCTTCTTGAATTAATAACTGTGTAGGCAGCACGTTTTCTAGCACCACCAACAACATTTATGTTTCTTGTGTTGCTTTCCACAAAAACATTATATGCCCTAATTCTTCCTGTGTTATCAACAATGGTTATTCCATCATAGTCAAGCATATCCATAAATAATTCACAAAATGCAGTTAATTTGCTTTCATTATA
>CALWDV010000028.1 GCA_944376785.1 uncultured Clostridia bacterium
TAGAGTTGCATATTTGCTTTATAAATTAAAAGGAAAATTGAAAAGCAGTGAAGTTTTAATTTTATCTCCAAACGAAATGTTTTCGGGTTATATTTCTGAAGTGTTGCCTGAATTAAACGAAGATAATGCATTAAACACAACTTTCGAAAAAATTATTTTTAACGAACTTGGCGAAAATATTGAGTTTGAAACAAAAAAAGAACAAGTTGAAAGAAAAATATTTGGTAAATTTCCTGTTGATGAAGAAAAAAACAGTTATAATTTTTTAACTGAATTATATGCTTTTTTACAATCTTTTTTAGTAAAATCATTCAAACCAACCAACATAAAATTGGGTGCATATAATATTCCTGAAAGTAAAATTGCTGGAATGTATTTTAAATCTTTTTCAAAGGTAATGCCGTATAAACGAATTGAATGGATTATTGAAAATTTAATCGAAACATATTTTTCAAGTTTCGAAAAATTGGAATTTAAACTTCAAGAGTTTTTAAAAGCAAAACTTTATAGAATGTTTGTTAACAATAATCCAATTAACATTTATAAAAAGTTTTTACAAAATAAAAATAAAAAATTCACATTACTTAATGGTAAAATAAAACACGAAGATATAATTGCAATTTTAATGGTTAACTATTTTATTTATGGAAGCATTGATTACACATCATATAAACATGTTGTTATTGATGAAGCACAGGACTATAATGCAATTCAACTATTTATTTTAAATTCATATTTTAATTGTTCAAAAACCATTGTTGGAGATTCATATCAATCTTTAAATGTTAACACAACAAACAATATTATTGAAAACATTGATAAAATTTTTAGTATTAGTAATGCAGAACATAAACTTGTTAATTTAAACAATTTTGAACTAAAAGAAATGAAAAAATTAACATTAAGCAAAAGTTATAGGTCAAGTTATCAAATAACAAAATTAGCAAATTCTATTTTAAACAGAACCGATTGTGAAGCAATAAAAAGAATGGGTGAAAATCCTGAGTTGATTAAAATAACTTCTAAATCTAATATGATTTCTAAATTAAAAAAATTATTTGAAAGATATGAAAAATTTGGATATAATAACATTGGAATTATAACAAAAACCACAAAACAAAGTTTGCAAGTTTACAATTTATTAAAAGAAGATTTTAAATTTATAAAATTAGTTGCAAATAATGAAGAGTACACAAATGGTGTGGTAATAATTGATGCATTTGGGTCAAAAGGTTTAGAGTTTGATGCCGTTATTATTTTCAATGTGAACAATGAAGAATTTAAAACGGAACTTGATGCTCAACTTTTATATGTTGCAGTTACACGTGCATTGCATCAAATATGTTTGTTACACACAGGAAAACCTAGTTGTTTTATTGAAAATTATTTTAAAATTTTGGAGGAGAAATGATAAATATACCAAAGGGAACAAAAGATGTTTTGCCAAGTGAAAGTTATAAATGGAATGAAGTTGAAAGAGTTGTGCAAGTTTTAAGAAATAAATATAACTTACACGAAATTAAAACACCAATGTTTGAACACACTGAATTGTTTGTTAGAGGTGTTGGAAATAGCACAGATATTGTTAATAAGGAAATGTACACATTTTTAGATAAAGGAAACAGAAGTATAACTTTAAAACCAGAAGGAACTGCTGGTGTGGCAAGAAGCTTTATTGAAAATGGACTATTTAATGAAACTTTACCTTTAAAAGTTTATTACATTACTCCTTGTTTTAGATATGAACGTCCACAAGCAGGAAGATTAAGACAACACACTCAATTTGGTAGTGAATGGTTTGGTGTTGATAGTGTAGAAGCTGATGCAGAAATATTAATGTTAGCATCTGATTTCTATAAATCTTTTGGAATTAATCCAACAGTTTTAATTAACAACTTAGGATGTTCCGAATGTAGAAAAAAATATATTCAAGCATTAAAGAATTTCTTTGAACCACAAATTAAAGATATGTGCCCAGATTGTCAAAAAAGATTTGAAACTAATCCATTAAGAATTTTGGATTGCAAGGTTGAAGAATGTAAAGCAATTAACAAAAACGCACCAGTTATAACAGATTATTTGTGTGATGATTGTAAAAACAGGTTTGAAGAACTTAAAAAAGTTTTAACCGAAGTTGGAGTTAATTATAAATGTGATTCAATGCTTGTTAGGGGATTAGATTATTACACAAACTTAATTTTTGAATTTGTTGATGAAGATAAAAAACTTGGACAAAATGCACTTGGTGGTGGCGGAAGATATAATAATCTTGTTGAAGAATTAGGTGGAAAACCAACACCTGTTGTTGGGTTTGGAATTGGAATTGAAAGATTGCTATTATATTTAGAAAATAAAGGCATTGAAATTAAAAATAACCAACAACTTGAAGTTTATGTTGCAAACGCAACAAATAATTTAATTGAAATAATTAAGTTAACAAAGGTGCTTAGAGATAATAACATTTCAGCCGAAATGAATTTAACTCAAAGAACATTAAAAGCACAATTTAAATATGCCGATAAAATTAAGGCAAAATATGTTATGGTTGTAGGTGATGATGAATTAAATTCTAATAAGTTTACAATTAAAAACTTGGAAGACGGTTCACAAACCCAAGTTGATAAACAAGATTTAATAAAATATTTTAAAGGTTAATTATGTCATTTACTGAAAGAACAGAACTTTTAATTGGAAAAGAAGGATTAAAAAAACTTAATAATAGTCATATTGCAGTTTTTGGTGTTGGTGGTGTTGGTGGTTATGCTTGTGAAATGTTGGTTAGAGCAGGTGTGGGTGAAATTACTATTGTTGATTTTGACACGGTTTCAAGTTCAAATATTAACAGGCAAATAATTGCTTTAAATTCAACAGTTGGGAAATTAAAAGTTGATGTTTTAAAAGATAGGTTGTTAGATATTAATCCTAATTTAATAGTTCATTCTTATCCTGTTAAATATGATGAAAAAACAAAAAATGACTTATTAAATGTTAATTACACATATGTTATTGATGCCATTGATATGGTTACAAATAAAATTGATTTAATAAAATCATGTCATAATTTAAACCTAAACATTGTTAGTGCAATGGGCGCAGGAAATAGAGTTGATATTCCTAATTTTGAAGTTACAGACATTTATAAAACCTATAATGATGGATTAGCCAAAGTACTACGCAAAAAGTTAAAAGAAGCCCAAATAAAGCATCATAATGTTGTTTTCACAAAATCACTTGCAAACCCAAACGGAAACATTGTTGGAAGCATTTCATATTATCCTTCAATGTGTGGTTGTGTTCTTGCAGGATTTGTAATTAATGAAATTTTAAAATAAAAGATGTTACATAGTGGGGGGAATTGTAATGATAAAAGAAATTAAAACAGAAGAATTTGAAAGTGAATTAAAAAAGAATGAAGTTGTTTTAGTTGAGTTTTTTGGAACTTGGTGTATGCCATGCAAAATGCTTTCTTCAATTTTAGATAAAGTTGATGAAAAAATGGAAAATAAACTAACAATTTTAAAAGTTGATGTTGATGCAAATATGGATTTAGTTAGAAAATATGGGGTTTTAACAACACCAACATTAATAGTTTTTAAAAATGAGATGGAAGTTGATAAGGTTGTTGGTTTTAGACAAGAAAAACAAATTATTGATTTAGTTTCACAATATATGTAATTTATAATTAAAATAGTTCTTTTATAAAGGGCTATTTTTTATTTAGATATTGACAATAATTGGTTAACAAATTATAATTTAAATAATAAAAAATGAATGGAAGTAACATAATGTCAAAAAGAATTTATTTAGATAATGCAGCAACAACACAAGTTAGTGGGGAAGTTTTAAATGAAATGCTTCCTTATTTTACCAGTATTTATGGAAATTCTAACAGTTTGCATAGTTTTGGTAGAGAAGCTGATAACGGAGTTGACACTGCTCGTGAACGTGTTGCCAAAGCAATAAATGCAAGTAGTTCAGAAATTTATTTTACTAGTGGTGGAACAGAAGCTAATAACTGGGCTTTAAGAGGAATTGCATATGCAAATCAAAAGCGTGGTAAACACATAATAACCACACAAATTGAACATCATTCAATTTTAGAAACATGCAAAGAATTAGAACAAGAAGGTTTTGAAGTTTCTTATTTACCAGTTGATGAAACTGGTTTGGTTTCAATAACCGAATTGTTGCATGAAATTAGACCAGACACAATTTTGGTTTCAATTATGGCTGTTAATAATGAAGTTGGAACAATTCAACATTTAAAAGCAATTGGTGAAATAATGAAAGATTATAAAGCATTTTTTCACACAGATGCAGTTCAAGCAATGAGTGTTTTAGATATTGATGTTGATGAAATGCATATTGATTTAATGAGTATTTCTTCTCATAAATTGCATGGACCAAAAGGCGTTGGTGCTTTGTATGTAAGAAAAGGAACTCCAATAAAAAAATTTATGTATGGTGGAGAACAAGAAAGAAACAAACGTGGTGGAACAACAAATGTTCCAGGAATTGTTGGTTTTGGTAAAGCAGTTGAAAACACAAAAAGAGATTTAAATATTGTTAATAAAAAACTTAATGCATTATCAAATTATTTTATTAAAAAAATTGAATATGAAATTCCTAACATTAAAATTAATGGAAATTTAAACCAAAAAGCTCCTGGAATTGTTAATGTTTCTTTTAAATATGTTGAAGGCGAAAGTGTTTTAATAAAATTAGATTTAAATGGTATTGCTGTTTCAACTGGTTCTGCTTGTGCATCGGGAAGTTTGCAAAAATCTCATGTTTTAAAAGCAATGGGGTTAAAATATGAAGATATTAATGGCGCAATTAGATTTTCTTTTGGTGTTGATATTACAAATGACGACATTGATTTTGTGGTTAGAAAATTAACACAAATAGTTGAAGAATTAAGGGCAATGAGTCCATTAAACAAAAAGATAAAAAAATAAGGGAAAATAAAAAATGTATAATAGCAAAGTGATAGAAATCTTTAATAATCCTAAAAACGTTGGTGAATTAAAAGGTGCAAATGGTATTGGCACAGTTGGAAACGAAGCTTGTGGTGATATTATGAAGCTTTATTTAAAAATTGATGATAAGGGCATAATTCAAGATGCAAGTTTTAAAACATTTGGTTGTGCTGCTGCCATTGTTTCTAGTTCGGTTGCAACAGAAATGATAAAAGGAAAATCTATTGAAGAAGCATTAAAACTTGAAAATCAACAAATAATTGATTATTTAGGTGGACTTCCAGATAATAAAATTCATTGTAGTATTTTAGCAAAAGAAGCAATAACAGAAGCCATTAAAGATTATAAAAATAAAATGGCAAAAAAAGCTAAAAAAGCATTAAATGAACTAAAAAATTTAAAAGCAATAAAAAATGCAAAATCTTCTAAAATAAATAAAGATAAGAAAGCGTAAAGCTTTCTTTTTTTGTTAAAAATTGTTAATTAAAATAATAGAAATTGTTGTATTAATATTGTTAAAAAAACCAATAATAAATTAAAAACTAAGGAGGAAAATTATGAAAGATTGTTTATTATTGGGAATGGCACTAGGTTTAATTGCCGGTGCATTAATTGTAACAAATAATGCAAAAGCCGAAGAAATGGTTGAAAAAGGCAAAAAAGCAATAAAAAAACAAATTGAAAAAATGTAATTAATAGTTTTTTAATTTGCAAATTAAATTAAATTATGGTATTATTTGTGTATGGAAAGCACATACTATAAAACAATGGGTTTAGACCTTGGAGAAAGAAGAATAGGAATTGCACTTAGTGATTTAATGGGCATAATTGCCACTGGGCTTGAAACATACGAGCGCAAAGATATTAAATCTGATTGTGAATATATTTCTAAACTTGTTTCAAAACATGGTGTAAAAGAAATTGTGGTTGGGCTTCCTAAAAATATGGACGGCACCAGTGGTGAACGTGTTAATAAAACATATGAATTTTGCGAAGTTTTAAAAAAATATACCAATGCCAAAATTGTGTTTTATGATGAACGACTAACTACTGTTGCAGCAGAAAAATTGCTGATTTCTGCCGATGTGTCCAGACAAAAAAGAAAAACTGTAATAGATAAATTGGCAGCAACAATAATCTTACAGGACTATTTAAACTTCAATCAAAGGGGAAAATAAAATGAGTAAAGAAGAAAAAAGTCAAATCGAACTATTGTTAGATGAAAATAATACCGATAATTTAAAACTTTATGATGAAAACAATAAAGAAACAGAATTCGAACAAGTTGCAGTTATTCCACTAAACGGAAAAATTTATGCAATTTTAAAACCTGTAACAAAAATTGTTGGTGTTAATGATGATGAAGCATTAGTTTTTGTTATTGAGGAAATTGATGACGAAGATTGTTTAGTTATTGTTGATGATGAAAAAGTTGTTGACGATGTATTTAAAGAATACTATGACCTTTTAAAAGAAGAAGGCATTAATGTTGAAGAATAAAAATAAAGGGAAAACCCTTTATTTTTTTTGCTTAAAATTAATTTATTAAAATTTATAAAATAATTAATTTATGGTTGAAAAATAAATATTTATATGATAAAATAAATCGTTTGAAAATTACACACCCAGTGCCATTTGTTAACCGTTGCCAGTTTGGTTGTTAACAGAGCTATAAAGTGTTGGGGAGGAATAAAAACAAGGAGGAAATAAAAATGGCTGTAATTTCAATGAAACAATTACTTGAAGCAGGAGTTCATTTTGGTCATCAAACAAGAAAATGGAATCCTAAAATGAGTAAGTACATTTTTACTTCTAGAAACGATATTCACATTATTAATCTAGAAGACACAGCAGTATTAGTAGAAAAAGCTTATGCTTTTGTTCGTGATGCTGCAAAAGAGGGGAAAACAATTTTATTTGTTGGAACCAAAAAACAAGCACAACAAGCAATTGCTGATGAAGCAAAACGTTGTGGTATGTATTATGTTAACTCACGTTGGTTGGGTGGAACTTTAACAAATTTCAAAACAATTCGTTCAAGAGTTGACAGATTAACAAAAATTAACCAAATGGAAAAAGTTGGAGAATTCAACTTACTTCCTAAAAAAGAAGTTTTAAAACTTCAAGCTGAACGTGACAAATTGGAAAAATATCTTGGTGGAATTAAAGATATGACAAAACTTCCAGATGTTATGTTTATTGTTGACCCTAAAAAAGAACATATTGCTGTTAAAGAAGCTCGTTCATTAAACATTCCTATTGTTGCATTAGTTGACACAAACTGTGATCCAGATTTAATTGACTATGTAATTCCTGGAAATGACGATGCAATTAGAGCAGTTTCATTAATTGCTGGTGTTATGGCTAATGCAGTTATTGAAGCTAAAGAAGGCGTTGTTATTAATGTTGAAGATGAACCTGCAACAGAAAACGTTGAAGAAAAAGTTGAATTAACAGAAGAAAATAAAGAAGACAAAGAATAATAAGGGGGATTTTATGTCTACAACTGAAGATATTGTAAAATTACGTAAAAGAACAAACTGCGGTATGATGGACTGCAAAAACGCGTTAGAAGCATGTAATGGAGACCTTGACAAAGCAACAGAATGGCTTAGAGAAAAAGGTATGGCAAAAGCTGCAAAAAAAGCAGATAGAATTGCTGCTGAGGGTTTAGTTACTTCATACATTCATATGGGTGGTAAAATTGGTGTTTTACTTGAAGTTAACTGCGAAACAGATTTTGCTTCTAAAAGCGATAGATTTTCACAACTTTGCAAAGATATTTCAATGCACATTGCTGCCGCAAATCCAACTTATGTAAGACGTGAAGAAGTTCCTGCTGCTGATTTAGAACATGAAAAAGAAGTTCTAAAAGCACAAGCTTTAAACGAAGGAAAACCTGCTGCAATTGTTGAAAAAATGATTGATGGTAGATTGAAAAAATTCTATGAAGAATCTTGCTTAATGGAACAACCTTTTGTTAAAAATCCAGACCAAACAATCACTGATTTAATTAACGAAGCTGTTTTAACTATTGGCGAAAAAATAACAGTTAGACGTTTTGTTCGTTATGAAATGGGCGAAGGTTTAGAAAAAAGAGTTGATAACTTTGCAGAAGAAGTTATGAACCAAGCAAAAGGTATTGCAAAATAATTAAAATCACTCGAAAGAGTGATTTTTTTTAGTTAAAAATTGTTTTATTTATATTTAAAAAGTTACAAATAAAATTTGCTATTAATATATTATTAATAATAAACTTATATTAAGGTAATTATTTATAATCTTTTTATTTGCTTAATTAAAAAAATTTTAGTAAAATAAACTTAGATTAAAAATTAAATTATTAAAATAATAAAGGCGGTTTTTATGACTGAAAATGTTGATTTAAGTTTACTTTCATATGAAGAAAATATTGAAAAGGCAATAAGTTTTTTTTCTAGTGAACTTTCTGTTATAAGGGTTGGTAGAGCAAATCCTAAAATTTTAGATAAAGTTGTTGTGGATTATTATGGAACTTTAACTCCAATTAATCAAATGGCAAATATTTCTGTTCCAGAAGCTAGAATGATGTTAATTTCAGTGTGGGATATGTCACAAGTAAAAGCTGTTTCAAAAGCTATTGAAGCTGCAAATTTAGGAGTTAATCCTTCTGACGATGGAAGAGTTATTCGTTTAGTTTTTCCTGCATTAACTGAGGAAAGAAGAAAAGAAGTTGTTAAAGAAGTTAACAAATTAACTGAAAATGCAAAAGTAAGTTGCAGAAATTGTCGTAGAGATGTTCTAGACGAATTCAAAAAAATGAAAAAAAATAACGAACTAACCGAAGATGAACTTGCATCACTTGAAAAAGAAGTGCAAAAATCATTAGATGCCGCTATTGAAAAAATTGATAAAATATCAAGTGCAAAAGAAAAAGAAGTTATGGAAATATAACTTAACATACAAAAGATAAAAATATAGTAGGTGTAAACATTTAATTAATTAAAAAGTTAATTCGTTTATTTTCTATTATATTTTTTCTTGAATGGTTAATTAATTATATTAACTTGATTTATTTTAATGGGAGTATGTTAATGTTAAATAAACAATTAGATTTTGCTAAATTACCAAAACATATAGCATTTATTATTGATGGAAATGGTAGATGGGCAAAAAAACGAGGATTGCCACGTTCGTTTGGACATAAAGCAGGAATAGTTACTTGCAAATCTACAATTGTTGAATGCTTAAATTTGGGAATAAAATATGTTAGTATTTATGGTTTTTCAACTGAAAACTGGAACAGACCAAAAGATGAAATTGAAACATTATTTAATTTATTTAGAGAATTTATTAAAAATGATTTGCAAGAAGTTTTAAAAGAAGATGTTAAATTTATTGTTTCAGGTGATTATAAAGCATTCCCAAATGATTTAGTTGAAACAATTGAAGAATGTTTAAATAAAACTAAAAATAATAGCAAAATGATATTAAATTTGTGCATTAATTATGGTGGAAGACCAGAAATTGTTAGGGCAGTTAATAATATAATTAAAGATGGAATTAAAAGTGTTGATGAAAAAATTATTAGTAGTTATTTATACACATCTTCAATTCCAGACCCTGATTTTATTGTTAGAACCAGTGGAGAAAATAGAATTTCAAATTTTATGCTTTGGCAAGCATCATATGCTGAATTTTATTTTCCAAAAACATATTGGCCAGATTTTCACAAAAAAGAATTATATAAAGCATTAAAAGTTTATTCAAAACGAAACAGACGTTTTGGAGCAATAAAGGAGAACAAATGAAAACAAGATTGTTAACAAGCACATACATTGTAATTGCATTAATTTTGGCATTCGTTTCTAGAATGTTAACACCATACATTTTTGATTTTGTTATTGGTGCATTAGCAGTTATTGGTGCAGTGGAAGTAGGTAGAGTTTTTGAAAGAAGCAGACAATTTAACAATATTTATTTAGTTGGCACATTTCCAGCTGTTTTGTTTGTTGGATATGTTATTGCATTTAATAACACATGGTTTTGGCAACATTATTTATTTCTAATAATTGGTTTAGTTGTTTTTTATTTTATTATTTGTTTTTTATTAACAATAATATTAAAAAAACAAACTATTAGAGAAATGAACAAATATCAAATTGAAGAAAAAACTTCTGTTTATGCATTAAAAAAATCTGTTAATACATCAATAATTTTAATTTATCCAACTGTGTTATTTTCAGCATTATTTATTATTAATCACTTATTTGATTTAACAATTTCAGTTGATTATGTTGATGTTCCATTGGATTATTATTTCTTATTAACAGTGTTTTTAGTAACAATGATAACCGATTCATTGGCAATGGTTATTGGAAGTTTGGTTAAAGGACCAAAACTATGTCCTAGAATTAGTCCAAACAAAACAATAAGTGGTGCAGTTGGTGGCTTAATTGGTGGTGTTTTAGCTGCTTTTGTTGTTTATTGGTTGTTTTCAATAAATAGTGATTTTGTTGAAACATTTAATTCTATTGCGTCATTGTGGACTGTTGCTGCACTTGGAGTTTTTGGCTCAATTATTAGTCAATGTGGCGATATTTTTGCTAGTTATTTAAAACGTCGTGCACGTGTTAAAGATTATGGAACAATTTTCCCTGGTCATGGTGGAGTAATGGATAGAGTTGATGGATTAATTTTTAATGCAGGATTTGTTTTAATTTACATTTTAATTTTATTATAAAAATTTAATCATAATACTAAGCAATAATTAATATTATAATTAGTAGGAAATAAGGAGATTTTTATTGGCTAGTTTACTTAGTATTGGCAGTGTTTTTGCACAAATTGGTAACATTCTTTTAGCTATTTTAGTTTTGCTTTTAATGATTACTATTCATGAATTTGGTCATTATACTGCTGGAAAACTTTTAAAATTTAAAATTAATGAGTTTTCTGTTGGATTTGGAAAAGCTTTATTTTCAAAAACAAAAAAGAATGGTGAAGTTTTTTCAATTAGATTAATTCCACTTGGTGGATATTGTGCATTTGAGGGTGAAGATACAAACAACGAAAATGCTGATTCTTTTAATGCACAAGCACCTTGGAAGCGTTTAATTGTTTTGTTTAGTGGAGCGTTTTTCAATTTTCTTTCAGCAATTTTACTTAGTGTAATATTACTTGCCGTTGTTGGAAATGGACAAGTTAAAGTTGTTAGTGTTGATGGAATAAATAACAGTGTTGAAAAATTGCAAGTTGGTGATGTAATCACTCATGCAAATGGTGAAAAACTTTCGTTTTTAAATGGTGGATTGTCTGGTATTACAGCAGATGTTAAAATTGATGAAGATATTAAATTAACCATTATAAGAAATGGTGAAAAAATGGAAGTTATTGTTCAAAAATATGCTGTTATGGAAGATGGGAAAGAGGTTGGAAAATTTGGAATAACAACATCATATCAAAATTTCTCTTTCGGTCAAGCATGTTTACAAGCAGTACCTTTTAGTTTCCAAATGGCATGGGAATGTTTGGTAATTTTAGGGCAGTTGTTAATTGGAGTTTATGGTTTGCAGGATATTGGTGGTCCAATAACAACTATTGGTGCAATGGCAAATGCAAGTGCTGTAAGTATGTTAAATTATTTATTATTAATACCTTTAATTGCTGTTAATTTGGCTGTGTTTAACTTGTTACCTATTCCAGCATTAGATGGTGCAAAAATGGTGTTTGTTTTAATTGAATGGATTAGAGGTAAGCCAATTAACAGAGATTTAGAAAACAAAATTCACACAGTTGGTTTAATTTTATTGTTTGGATTTGTTGTTTTAGTTGATTTATTGCACTTGTTTGTTTATTAAAAAGAGAAAGATACATTATGGAAAAGTTAATTGAGTTTTTAAAAAATAATATAAAAGATTTGTTCTCATATATTAAAATTTCTAATATTGGATTCGACAAAACCACTAATTCGTTAGTGGTTAAAGTTGTTTATAGAGAAAATTTTGATTTTAATGATGAACATAAAAATGAATTAATAAAATTTATTAATAAATATTTGCAAATTGATAATTTAAAAATTGAAATTAAATCTAAAAAAAATTTAGTAGATAATTCCGTTGTAACAGAACAAGTTAATTACTATTTAAAGAAAAATTATGCAAGTATTTTTGCTACTATGCAAAACAATGATATTTCAGTAAATATAGACAATAATTTGGTTTTAGTAAACTTAAATGTTATTCCAGTTTTTTATAATTTTTTAAAAAATAAAAACTTTTGTTTAGAACTAAAAACTTTATTAGAAAAATATTATTTTCAAACTTTTGAAATTGAATTATCTATTAAAAATGAAGAAAATGTTTTAGGTGAAATTTTAGACGAACACACCAAAGTTTTTGAAGATATGGTTCAAAGCGAAATATTAGAGGCAAAACCAACCACATTTTGTTTGGAAGATGTTAAAGATTTTTTAGGACAAAAAGTTGAACAAATTGCACTAGCATCTTGTTCATTAACGTCTAATTCTCAAAATGTTACACTTGCTGGTCAAATTGATTTTATTACTAAAAAAAGTTATATTTCAAAACGAAAGAAAACAAATGGTGAAGAAAAATTTTATTATAGTTTTGTTATTAACGATGGTTATGGAAAAGTAAATTGCGTTTATTTTCTAAGTAAAGACAACTTTGAGAAATTTGAAGAAATTAAAGAAAAAATGCAAATTGCCGTTTGTGGTGACGCAGAAGAATTTAATGGTAGGTTGAATTTTAAAGTAAAAGGAATTGCAACTTGCAAAATTCCACCAAAAGAAGAAGTTGTTGTTGAAACCAAAAGTGAAAACAAAGAATATAAATTTATTAAACCTGAACCATATGTTAATTTAACACAGGCAACAATGTTTGATGTTGTTGTTGAAAACAATAAT
>CALWDV010000029.1 GCA_944376785.1 uncultured Clostridia bacterium
TTTTTTTATTTATTTCCTTTATTATCGTTTTCATCATACCAAGCAATTGCTGCTTTAACATTTTCGATGTCTGAAATTAAACGATTATAGGTTTTAGTAAGCAATTTGTTTGCTTTTTCCAAAACAGGATAACGATCTTTGTTTTGTTTTAAAACTTGATCGCAGTGGAAAACACTTTCCTTTAATTCGTTTAAAACTTTAACTTCATCATCAAGTTTTTCTTTACGTTTTGGATCAATATTTGCAGCATTTTTAACACCATAAATTGCAATTTTTTGTTTTGCAACAATAGCTTCTTTTCTGCGTAATTTTTCTTGATCACGGTCATATGACTTTTTAATTCTTTGAAGTGGAATAAATTCACGTTTGTTTGCACGAAGTTCTTTTTCAACTTCTTTAATTTCAGCGTTTAAACTATCAAGTTTGTTTAAGTAATATTCTTTTGTGTAATATGGTTTTTTGCTTGTTTCTTGAAGTTGTTTCATTTCTTCAATTTCACGTTGTAATTGTTCTTTTTCTTGTGCAACACGTTCAAGTTCACTTTCTTTGTCAAGTGCAACTTTTTTGTATTTTAAAAGTTCTTCTTTTTCTGCATCTAATTTATCTTTATCAAGTTTTAACTCGTCAAGTTCTTTAAGTTTTTCTTTCATTTGACGGTTATATTCACGTTTTGTTTCTTTAATTTCGTTTTTCTCATTTGCATCTTTAACTTCTTGCAAATCTTTGAATGCAGAACGACGAAGAGTAAAAATATCTTCTCTTAATTTTTTTAGTTCTTTAATGCTTTCATCTTCTTCTTTTTCAGGCACTTGAACATAAACAATTTGTGGTTCTGTTTTTTCAACCTTTTTTGCTTTTTTAGATTTTCTTTCTTCTTCTTGTTTTTGAAGTTCTTCTAATCTTGCAATTTCTTGTTGACGTTTTAAATCTTCTTCTTGTTTTTTAAGATCTTTTTCTAATGCAATTTGTTCCAAAGCAATTTTTGTTGTTTCCTTAATTGCATCACTAAGTTCAGAATCTTCTTCTTCATCTTCAACTTCTGAAAACATTGGTTCTTCAACAATTTTTTTAACTGGTTCTTTAATCATTGCACGACTTTGCAACATTTTTTGTTCTTCTGCTGCTTTTTGGAAATCAACTGATGTTACAACTTCTTCTTTTTTAACTTCTTCTTCAACAGGTTTTTGATTTTCAAGTTCTTGGTAATATGGAACAACAGTTGGTTGATCTTCTTTTACTGGTTCGCTATAAGGGGTGTTTTCATATGTTACTTTTTTTGTATTTTGATTTTTTGATTTGTGAAAAAACACACCTTCGTGTCCATCAAAAGTTGATAAAATTAGGTCTCCTATTAAAACAACAACAAATGCCCCTAAACAAATTATTGCTAAAATTCCTAAAACATCAAGAATAACATTTAATACTTCCATTTTATCCTCCATGGTTTTTTATTAAATACTCACACAAAATTTTAATTGGTGGAAGCGGCGGGAGTTGAACCCGCGTCCGAAAAAGAAATTTTAAACCTTTCTACATACTTATTTGGTTTTAAAATCTTATTAGTTTCTAATAAACCAACAAACAAGAAACTAACCAGCCCATTAAATTCAAATTAAAACTCACAGGCATAATTTTAATTCGTTCCCTACTAACCTAATGCCCTAAATAAACCCGTAGGAAAATTTACTAGGACAAGCCGTAACGCTAATTAAGCAGCGGCTAATACAGTTTTGTTTTCTGCATTTAAATTTTAAGTTTCCGTTTTATCGTAGTCGAGCCTACGGTATGCTTAGCTTAACCTTTGCAGTCCCGTCGAAACCATTACGCCCCCAAAACAAAGTGGGTATTAATGGTTAGTTTTTATAATTTTTTATTGCTCGTTCCATATCACGTTTTATATCTTTTTCTTTTAAAGTTTCTTTTTTGTCAAAATTTTGTTTACCTTTGCACAAGCCAACTTCAATTTTAACTAAACTATCTTTAAAATAAATTTTTGTTGGAACCAATGTGTAACCTTTAACTTGAACTTTGGAAAGCAATTTTTTAATTTCGTTTTTGTGCATTAAAAGTTTATGGTCACGCCTTTCATCTGGTGTGAATGCAGTTGATTTTTCATATGGTTTAACATATAAGTTTTTTAAAATCATTTCTTCATTTCTAATTAAAATGAATGTATCTTTTAAGTTACAGTTTCCTGCTCTTATGCTTTTAACTTCACTGCCTTCTAAACAAATTCCAGCTTCATAAGTTGATTCAACAAAATAATCGTGATAAGCTTTTCTGTTAGTTGAAACGATTTTCATTGTTTTCTCCTTTAATAAATAAATTCTAGGAAAAGTTAAAAATTAAAAGATATTTTGGCCACCTAAAAATTTATTAAGAAGAATTTTACATTCATATTATAGCACAAACAAAAAATAATACAATACCCCTTTTAAAATTTTTTATAAGAAAAACATTAAAAGGGGTTTTATATTAATATTATTAACCAATTTTTTGTTTAAACTAAAACAAAATCAACTTCTCTTGCCAAAATATCTGCCCTTACACATTTAACTTTAACTGTGTTGCCAATAACAAATTTTTCTTTTGCACCTTTTAACACAAAGTCGTTTTCATCATATTCATAATTATCACGTGGTAAATCAGAAATTCTAACCATACCTTCAACTGTGTTGTCAAGTTCAACAAAAACACCAAAGTTAGTAACACCACTAATTTTTCCTTCAAATTCTTCACCAACATGATGTGTCATATAAAACACTCTGTATAAATCATCAACATCACGCTCAACCTTTTCAGCAGCTTGTTCCCTATCGGAAGAATGCATTGAACTTGCTAAAACAAATTGGCGTTGTTCGGTTAAGAATTTGCCAGTTAATTCACCCCTTAAATCGGCTTTAATAATTCTATGAATTGTTAAATCTGGATAACGGCGAATTGGAGAAGTGAAATGACAATATTTAACACTTGCAAGACCAAAGTGACCAATGCAATCTGGGCTGTATTTTGCCTTTTTCATACTTCTTAAACAAATTCTGTTTAACATATATTTACAATCCATTTCAGCAACCTGTGCCAAAATTTTTTGCAAATCTAGTGGAGCAACTTTTTCTGGGTTTGCAGTTGTTTTAACACCCATATTTGTTGCCATTCTAATAAAGTTTGCCATTTTTTCTGCGTCAGGAGTTTCGTGAATACGATAAACAAATGGAGCTTTAATTGATTTATAATGTGTTGCAATAGTTTCATTTGCAGCAACCATAAAACTTTCAATTAATCTGTGACTATCATCTCTTGGTGCTTTTTCAACATTTAAAACATCACCTAGTTCGTTTAATGTAATTTTAACTTCTGGAATATCAAAGTCAATAGCACCACGTTTTTCACGCATTTTAATTAAAATTTTGTTTAATTCATTCATTAAAAGTAAATCTTTAACAAATGCTTTATTTTCATCACAAGCAACTTTGTCGCCTTCTAAAATTTTTGTTACTAATGTGTAAGTGAAACGTTTTTTGCTTCTAATAATACTTTCGCAAATATCATATTTTTCAACTTCACCTTTGCTGTTAATATCCATAAAAACACTTAGTGCTAGTCGGTCAACATTTTCATTTAAACTACAAATTCCATTGCTTAAATTGCGTGGCAACATTGGTAAAACCAAACTTGGAAAATAAACACTGGTTCCACGCTTAAATGCTTCTTTATCAAGTGGGTTGCCAAATTTAACATATTCTCCAACATCGGCAATGTGAACACCTAATTTATATGTTCCATTTTCATTTTTTGAAATTGAAATTGCATCATCTAAATCACGGCTATCTTCACCATCAATGGTAAAGCAATTAAGTTTTGTTAAATCACGCCTGTTTGCATATTGTTTTTTATTAACTTCTTCTGGCATTGTGTTTGCAAAATCAATAACTTTTTTAGGAAATTCTTCATACAAATCATAACTTCTAATTATTGCTTTAACTTCTGTTTCAATTTTATTTGGTGCACCTAACACTTCAATAACTTGCCCAACAGGATTTTTCTTGTTTGCATAGTTATCAATTTTAACAACAACTTTATCACCATTATTTGCATTCATAATTTTAGAAATTGGAACTAAAATATCTTTTCCAAATTTAACATCATCTGGCATAACCATTGCATTACCTTTGGAAATAAAAATTTTTCCAACAACACGCTCATTGCCACGTTCCAAAATTTGAATAACTTTGCCTTCTAAACGTTTACCATCACGTTCACGTTTAACTTCAACAACAACAGTGTCGTTATTAATTGCACCTTTTAAATCTTTACCAGCAATAAACACATCGGCAAAACTAGTGTCAAAAGGAATTAAAAATGCAAAATCGCTTTTTGTTCCTTGAATTTTACCTTGAAGTTTAAAGCTTTTGTTTTTTGCTTTATATTTTTTGTCTTTTCTATCTAAAATTTCATTTGCTTGATATATTAAATCATCATCAACATTGGAAGTTTGAACAAAACTATCATTTTCATTTTTAATTTTAAAATCGCCGTCAACAATTAGTTGATCTAATGCGTTTTTCATTTCATCAAAAGGTTTGTTGTTTAAAACGCAAAGTTGAGCAATAATGAATTCATAACTCATATTTGATAATTTATTAACTTCAATTTGATTTAAAATTTTATTTTTATCCATCTATTATTTCCTTATGTTAAATTTTAAAAAAGCTCCTAAAATAACATTTTAAGAGCCATAAATTTATTAAACGTTAAACCCAGTGTAAATACCAAATGAAATAAAGTAAAGTAAGGTTAAAACAAAAATCACAATGGCACAAATTATTATTGTTTTTTTAAGTCGGCCTTCCCTACTTCCACCTTTATGTTGCATATAATAACTGTCGTTAGTTCCGGTTATAACATTATTTCCACCATCAGGATTTGATGTTGTCATTAAAACAGAAACAATAATAATTACTGCTGCAATTGCAACCAAAACAATTAAAATTGTTTGAATAATAGGAAATGACTTACTAATCCAATCTGGAATTGGTTTTGCAACGTCGTCTAACAATAAATTAATTAGGTTCATAATTCCTCCAAAAAACATTAAAAAAATATACTTAACCAAGTACTACAAAGCAATTATATCATAGCACATATTTTTAGGCAACTTAAAATAAATAAAAAACACGTGAATAACACGTGTTTTTTTATATTTTTCATCTACATAATAAAACAAAATATAACACCAATAATGGTTAATAAAATACAAATGAAAAACAAAAACCAATTTTTAATAAGTTTTTCTTTTTTACTTCCCTTAACAGCAAATATAAAACAAACCAAAGCACCAATTACAATGCAAAAAATAATTAAACCTTTTGCATATTCAGGCAAAGCTCTAATTGAATTATAGAACTTGCTCCACATTGATTCAAACATATTACCCATTAAACTTAACATAATTAACACCTTTTTAACCAATATCTACACATATTTTAACCCAAGTTAACACACAAAGTCAATATTTTTATTATAAACACTAAATTTTAATGTTAATTATCTTTTCAAATTTTTCAGTTTTTAAACTAGCACCACCAATTAGTCCACCATCAATGTGTGATTGACTTAACAACTCAAAACCATTTTTTTCATTTAAACTTCCACCATACAAAACAATAATTTTGTTTAAATCTTGCAAATCATACATTTTAGCAATGATTTCTTTAATGAATTTTATTGTTTTTTCTGCAACTTCAACTGTGGCACTAACACCAGTTCCAATTGCCCAAACAGGCTCATAAGCAAAAATTATTTGGTTTAAACTTTGTGCTTCAACATTTGCTAACGCTTTTTTAATTTGAGTTTTTAAAACTTTGTTAGTTTGTTTGTTTTCTCTTTCGTCTTTTGTTTCACCAACACAAATAATTGGTTTTAAGTTGTTTGCTAGGGCACTTAAAACTTTTTTATTAACAAGTTCATCAGTTTCCTTAAAAATATTTCTTCTTTCGCTGTGCCCAATAATTACCATTTCTGTGTTAAAATCTTTTAACATGTCGGCACTAATTTCACCAGTGAAAGCACCATTTTTTTCATAAAACATATTTTGTGCACCATAGTGAATTTTTGTGTTCTTGCACATTTTGTTTGCAAGTGGTAAATAAACATAAGGAACACAAACTCCAACAAAATTTGAACTATTTTTTGCAATTTTTTTTAAACTTTTAAAATAACTTTTAAGTTCTGCTTCACTTAAATTCATTTTATGATTGCCAATTAAATATTTCATAAACTTTCTCCAAACTATTTGTTTTCAATAACATCAACAGCAGGTAAAACTTTTCCTTCAAACAATTTTAAACTTGCTCCGCCACCAGTTGAAATGTGAGTTATTTTCTTTCCATATCCAAATTTTATTACAGCTGCTGCACTATCGCCACCACCAACAATGGTTGTTGCTTTGGTTTTTGCTAATGCCTTAGCAACTGCTTTTGTTCCATTTTCAAAAGTTTTATTTTCAAAAACTCCCATTGGTCCATTCCAAATAACAGTTTTTGCCTTTTTAATTGCTTTTTTGAAAATTTTTATTGTTTGTTTTCCAATATCCATTCCCATAAAACCATTAGGAATTGTTGGATTAACAGTGTTTTTTACAATGGTTGGATTTTCAAAATTGTTTGCAACAACATGGTCAACAGGTAATAATAATTGAACGTTTTTTTCTTGTGCTAAATTAATTAATCTTTGTGCTTCACCCACCATTTCTTTTTCTACTTTGCTATCTCCCACATTAAAGTTCATAGCATATAAGAATGTGTAAGCCATTGCACCACCAACAATTAATGAATCAACTTTGTTTAGTAAACTTTCAACAATGGTTATTTTATCACTAACTTTTGCTCCACCTAAAATTCCAACAAATGGACGTTTTGGGTTGTTAATTGTGTCAACAATCATATTAAGTTCTTTTTCAATTAAAAACCCAACAGCATTTGGCAATAATTTTGCAACACCATATGTTGATGCATGTTTTCTGTGTGCTGTTCCAAAAGCATCATTAACATAAACATCTGCAAGTTTTGCAAGTTTTTCACAAAATGCTTTGTCGTTTTCTTCTTCCTGTGCATAAAAACGCAAATTTTCTAGCATTAAAACTTCACCAGAATTTAATTCTTTTGACATTTTTAATGCTTCTTTGCCAATGCAGTCGTCGGCAAATTTAACTTCTTTTTGCAAATATTCGCCAAGTCTAACTGCTGTTGGTTTTAAACTATATTTTAAATTAACTTCACCTTCTGGTCTGCCCAAATGGCTCATTATTATTAACTTTGCGCCATTATCTAACAAATATTTAATGGTTGGCAATTCTTCTTTAATTCTGTTATCGTCGGTTATAACTCCATCTTTAACAGGCACATTAAAATCAACTCTTAATAAAACTCTTTTATTATAAACATCAATATCTTTAATAGTTTTTTTATCCATAATTTAACCCCATTACTCCCATAATTATATAATTATATTATTAATTATAAGTATATATTAATTATTAATTTGTGGCAAATATCTTTAAGTTTTTTTCAAATTTTAATTATTTAATATAAAAAAATTAGAGGTTTTAAACCTCTAATAATTCTTTTATTTTCTCAACTAATTCTTTATTGGCAGAAATGTGTAAATTATGATTTTTATTGCTATAAGTTACGCCACCTGCTTTTTCAACTAAAAATTGCCCTGGTTCCAAGTCCCACGCTGTGTTACCAAAAACAACCAACGCTTCCATTTTTCCACACGCACACAAAGAATAGTTATAAGCTGAACTACCCAAAACCCTAACGCTTTTAAATGTTTTCATTAACTTAAATTGAATTTCGGTTTGTTTTTTTAAATCAACATATGGAGCAAAATTACCAAGTAAAACTAATGAATGTTCAATGTTAGTGTTAGATGAAACAGAAATTGGTTTACCATTTAAAAAAGCACCATTTTTGTTGGCAACAAACAAATCTTTATAAGCTGGCAAATAAATAACACTAAAAACGGTTTTTCTATTAACTTGCAACACTAGTTGTGTGCCATAAATTGGAATTGCGTGTTTATAGTTTTGAGTTCCATCAATCGGGTCTAAAATCCAAACATACTTGTTGTCATTAACTTCACTGCCTTCTTCACCAATAAAACAGCTTCCCGGAATTAATTTTAAAAGATTTGCTTTAATGTAATTTTGAGTGGCAATGTCGTTGTTAGTTACATCATCATTTTCATGTTTGTGTTTATCTTCCACTTCAAAAAACTCTTGTTTGTAATAAATTTTTGACGCTTTTTTTATTAAACTAATAACTTTTTTCTCAATTTTTTCTAAATTCATTTTTATCCCTTGTTAATTTTTTCTTTCAATTTTTATGTTATATAATGCTAAAACATCTAAAAAACCTTGTTCAATTTCTGGTTTACTAAAATTATTTTCTCTTAATTCTTTTTCTGTTTTTTTTGCAAGATTTTCATAAAAACTAAATGCAATTTGCAAATAAATTGGGTTGCGACCATCAATTTTATCAAACAACAAATCTTCTGCTTTATTAATTTCGTTTTGTTCAAGCAAATTGTTTAATTTAATAAATAAATTGTCAAATTCGGAATAATTACCATTTTGTGGCAACACATATTCAAAATCATCTCGGTTAAACAAAACTTTTGCAATAACTTTTGCAACGCCTTTTATTTGCTTTATAACATAATCTTCTTCAATAGCCATAATTTTTCCTTTTTTACTCTACTAATAATATTAGCATAATTAAAACTTTTTTGCATTTAATTTATTTAAAAATTTTTAATAAAGATGGCAATTTATAATTTTAAAAAAAATAAAAAGGCGAACAAAATTATTTCGCCTTATTTTTTAAATTAACAAAAACTTCTTTATTCTTTTTTAAACGTTCACCATCACTTAAACTAATTGCTTTATTAACTGCACTAATTGCTTTGTCATAATCTTGCAACAAATAATAACACATTGATAAATAATCATATGGAACACTTCCCCAGCAAATTGGTGACGACATATAATTCAAATATCTATTTTCAATTTTAAACATCTCTTCAAAAACAACTGCACTTTCTAAATATTTTTGTTCTTCATAATAAAGCACAGCCAAGTCAAAATAGGGCTCTCTAACTTTGTTACTTTCTAAAATTGCTTTTAATAAATATTCCTTTTGATTTTTTCTATCACCCTTTAAGCCATAACAATTTGCAATGTAACGCAAACTTGCCGACCTTTCATCAATCCATGTTGCAGTTGGAAGTTGCAAGTGTTTTTTTAATGTTTCAATAGCTTTATCATATTCACCATAAAACATATATTCCCTACCTAAATAATGAACATTTCTGTCATCAAAAGGATTTTCTTTAACAGAAAGTTCCAACAAAGGCAAATATGACGAACGAGATTTGGTAACATCTGCCATATGATTTAATTGAATGTTTGGCAAATCAATAAAATTAAAACTTTGGTTGTTAATTGGAACTAAAATTTCGTGAACAGGATGTTTCCATTTGAAATGATGGTTTTTATGAATTTTATCAGCCATAAAAACAACCCCTTCACTTCCATCAGGGTTAAAGTTCCAAGTGTATCGGTATCTGCAACGTCCAACATCATCTTTCCAGTTTTCACGCAGTATTTTTGACCAACCTTTCACAAAAAATTCGTCAATATCAACACACACACAAATTTCTGCATCATCTGGAATTAATTTTAAACTATCGTTCCTTGCCACATCAAATCTAAAATTATCATATTTTTTTTGTTTTGTTATAATTCCTAACTCTTTAAACTTTTCAAAGGAACCATCTGTGCTTCCTGTGTCAAGCACACACACATAATCTGCTTCTTTAACCGAATCAAACCAACGGTCAATAAATTTCATTTCATTTTTTGCAATAGCATAAACACAAATTTTTTTATTCATACTTTTATATATGTTATGTTATTTTATTTTGTTAAATATTTATATCACATAAAAATTAAAAAAATATTTAGGTAAAAATATAATTAAATAAAAAAACTTACAATTTTTTAATAATTGCAAGTTTTTAATTTTATTTTATTCTTTTTACTAAATCAAGTTCAAACTTATTTAATTTTAACTTTTCGAGTTCTTCAACAGTGTGCCATTCTAAAACAACATCATCATCAAATTCGCCTTCAAGCCCCTTTATGTTTATGTTATCGTTTTCCAAAGAACACAAATAAAAATATTCAACTCTTAAACTTTTAAATTTTTCACCTTCAAATTCCCAATCAACACTATAATAAGTTTTAGTTAAATATTTAGCATCTTTTATTACAGCATTTGCTTCTTCCAAAACTTCACGTTTAACTGCTTGTAAATTAGTTTCACCACCATCAACACTTCCACCAACATTCATACACTTTCCATTTTTTACAAGCACCAAAAACTTGCCACCATTTTTAATAATGGCACAAACTTTTTTAACAGGTTTTTTATTTAAAAACATTTCATAATAATATTTTGATTTTTTATAAAAATAACTTTCCATATATTATATAGTAACACATATTATCAAAATTTGTAATTAATTTAAATGTTTTTTGTTTACAATGTAAAAAACTAATTATGTTATAAATACACCATTAAATTATAAAAAACATAAAAAATTTATAGAATTAAAAAAATAAGTTTATTTTATTGACTTTAACATATCAATATGATAATTGTTTTTTAAGGTGATAATTATGAAAAAATTTTTTGAATATTCTAAATTACCTATTATTGTAGGTATAACTGCTGCAATATTATATTGCATTGATTCTCTAATTGCTCCTAGTATCTCTTTTGGAGCTTCATTTATGTGGATAGCATTTCTTGCTTGGACCTTAACTTCTGGTCTAAAATTAAAAGAAATGTTTATAATTTGGCTCGGTCTACCAATAGGTTTTGTATTTGCTGTTTTTATGATATATTTTTCACAAACCTTTGAATTAAGTTTATTAAATATAAGTATTGCAGGAGTAATAGGAACATTAATAGCCAACTTCATTATGATGTATTTTTCAAATTTAAAAGATGTTTGGGGAAAACTTTTAAGTGGAATTTTTCTTGGCGTTGCATTATCATTTTCTGGTATAGGAATCTCTTTAAGTCCTAACACAATAGAAAATTCATTTATACTTTTAGGAACAATTTTATTGTATTGTACTTTTGGAATGTTATGTGCTTTTATAACTTCATACTTACATTCAATTTGGAAAAGAAATAGTGATTTATTTAACAACAATAGTATTATTAAAGATAATAAAAGCAAACAACACGAAAATAGCAACAATAAAATTAAATAATAAAAAATATATTTTAAGAATTTAATATAACATCATTTTGATGTTATATTTTTTATTCACATTTTTTTAAGTGCCGAACCCTTGGGTTCAAGTCCCTAAAAAAACTTGATATTTTTTTAATAAAAAAAAGTTGTATATTACTACACAACTTTTCTTTGGTGCGGGCGAAGGGGTTGGAACGTTAAAAAAAGTTGCCAGTGGCAAGTTTTTAGTGAACAACGGGCGTTGCATAGCATAAGCCCCGACGAAAAAAATGTGCGATTTTGATTTTTTTGGTTCTCAATTTTTTATTCACATTTTTTAAGTGCCGAACCCTTGGGTTCAAGTCCCTAAAAAACTTGGTATTTTTTAAATAAAAAAAAGTTGTATATTACTACACAACTTTTCTTTGGTGCGACAAGTGATAAAGTATCCGAACCGACTACAAGTCAAAGTTGGTGTTGGCTATGTGCGACTGAGAATTCACTTTACTTGTTTAATTCTTCATCATGAGATTTTATTTGATCAACCACAGTATCAAGCAATGTTGGGTAAAAGGATTCTATGTTTGGATATTTTTCTCGATGGCTTGAATAATTTTCAAGGCAAGCAACAACTTTTTCAATATGCTCAAACCCTTGGGCTTTTTCCATATTTATTTTTCTTTCAATATATTCAGTGGGGCACTGCATATGTTTACATAAAACGATTTCAGCCGCACGAATTATGGAGTCGTTGATAATTGATTTAATTTTTCCGTAATGCTGAATTTCTAATTTTGTTTCTACATTTCCTTTTAAATATTTATCTGTTAATGGGTTGATAACAGGATGGCTCATTTCATGAAATAAAAATGTAAATGAGCAAGGAAATTGTTTTTCACCTTTAAAATCCACAATTAATGAAGGATATAATATGCCATTAATTCCTATACCAAAACCACCACAACAACTATTTGTTAACAGTAAGTTGCAACGCACATTTGGAGATTTGTCTGTGCCATAAAAATTTAAAAAATATTGTTCAATATTCAAAGGAAGTTCTTGCAAATATTTCTGTTGAAAATTAATGCTCATATTATAAAAATCAGAATGGTTTATGTAGAACTCTTCGAATTTTGTTCTATTTGCAAAACTAGGAAGTTCATGTAAAAATTTTTGAATCAATCTTCCATTTAATATATCAAAATATTCGGGTTTATCAGCATTTTCAACACGATTGAAATTTATATCAAAATACCTCAAAACTAAATCGAGAGGTGTCGCATAATTAAAATTTTCATATTTGTCTATGATTTCATTAGTCAATTTAATAAATTCGTCATTTTTGTATTTAT
>CALWDV010000030.1 GCA_944376785.1 uncultured Clostridia bacterium
CACCAGAACCTCCAGATCCTCCTGAAGAACCAGTTGCAGTGCTACCTCGACGACCACTATTACCAGATGATCCGAATAAACCACCCCCGCCGCCCCCACCGCCACCACCCCCGCCGCCTGTTCCAGTGCCACCTCGGCCACCAGATCCAGAACTGATTTGTCCAAAATTAAAACAATTTAAAATTGTACCAGAATTACTTACCGCAATTCCAGCAGCACTAGTTCCAGCATAGCCACCACCTCCTGCTTTTCCACCATAACCATACTTTCCACCATATCCACCAGACCACGATATACCATTTCTTCCACCAGAGCCACCAGCTCCGCCAGACGCAGAACTAGCTGTTGATCCAGTTTTACCAGAATGTCCTTGAACAGTTCCATAATTAATACATCTTTTAATTGTTCCCTGATTAAGATAAACAAAACCTCCAACTTTACCACCACCAGAACTTTGTGCATCAGATACTTTAGATTCATTATAACAATCTATAATTGTGGCACCACTATAATTATAAACAGCAAAACCACCAACCCAGACATTCGAAGAAGTGCTTGTACTTTTTGTTGTACTATTAGTATTTGCACATTTTTCTATTATTCCACTATTTGCGTAAACAAATCCACCACCATCACCTGAAAAAGAAGTATTTGTAGCATACTGATTTTTTGCATATACTCCTTGATTATTGGAATATACACCATTTTTTATGTTAGTATCTTCACTATCAATTTCAGTAATTTGACCAACAACAGAATTTGAAATAACACCATTGATTCCATTATAAAAAACTAATGGTGCATTAAAAGAATATTTATATTGCTCATCTAACAATTCAGAAATTTTGTTTTCTTTTTCTTCAATTAAAAAATCGGCATTTGAATAATAAATTTGTTTATCTTCTTCTGAAACAGTAGTAAAATCAATAAAATATTCATTATACTCATTTTTATAATTTATTGTATTTAAAACGTTTTTTAAAATTTGTTCATCTGAATTTAAATTTTCAAAATTTTTTTCATACTTTTCAATAGTTTTTAAATAATTTTCTTCTATTAATTCATACTTTAGCAAACTTAAAGAAGCAACTCTGTTTTCGCTGATAATATAAACATTATCAGTTGAATCATTTAAACAATGAACATTTTGATTGGAACTTACTAATAAATTTGGGTTATTAACTAATTCTAACTTGGAATTATAAACATCATCTTCGGTTAAATTTAAAAAATATGAAATTGGCTTACCAGTATTTCTAATGATATCAGGCATTAAAAAATTATCGTAATTTAAATTTATGTTATTACTATCTTGTGAAGAAGAAATAGAATTTGTAATTAATGAATTTACAGAAATTGTTTCATTGCTATTACTATCATTCTCACCAGCCAAAACATATCCATTTTGAATTTTAATTTGCTCAATTTCATCATTTAATTGATTTATTTTAGATTCAATTTTGTAACTTTCAAAACTTTTGGAACTGAATTTAGTTGAAATTAATGATACGTTATTTATATAACCAAAATTGATAGTAGATAAATACCCCTTGTTTTCGTCAATTTGTGTTGTTGCATCAATATATAAATCACTTACTTCAGACTGTTCAGCTATGGTATCAAATAAAGGTTCAGAAGTAATAATTGACATATTATTACCATCAAATGAACCTACAAAATTTTTTGAAACAACACGATTTAAAGTTGTAGCATCAACATCTGCCATCAATTTAAAATGTCTTGGTTTCATTTTTGCATTTATTGCTCTAACAGTAAATGACTCAACATTTTTTAAATCGTTCACATTATAAATTAAATAAGGACGTTCCTCTGATCCATTTCCACCATAAGCATCAACAAAACTTATTGTTGATAGTTCCGGCTTTATTAAAAAAACAGAAAGAATGCTACTTAAAAGTAACACCATTCCCATTAACATACTATTAATTAAATTTTGATATGGATGTTTTACTCTAAAACTTGGTTTCTTTTTAGACATTTGTAAATCTTCCTTTCATCATGATGTATGGTAAAAACCAATAAATTACACTACAAATTAAAACAAAAATAAAAGAAAATTTATTGGATTTAGTTTAAACATTTTAAAAAAAAATATTATATAAAATATATAATATAATAATGTTCTGAAATAGTATAATTCAATAAGCGAAAATAGTCAAACAAAATGAAAAATTAAAGCAATTTAAATTAAACAAAAAATACAAAAAATTTAAATCAAAAAAAAGGTTAAAGATGTCATGATTTTTAAATAAAAAAATTAAACGTATTTACAAATTTTAAATACAAAATTAAAAAAATAAATCATTAAAAAATAAATAATTAAAAGCTTACAAATAAAAACAATTTTAAAATTAAAAATTAAAATTAAAACAAAAAATATGTAACTTAACAACAAATTATTAGTGATAACACTAAAATAATTTTTTTTAAAAAGTTTCATAATCTTATATAAAAAATAGAAAGAAAAAATAAAAAAATTTCAGTGTAATAATCATGAAATAAAACATCTATTATTTATAGTTTTTTTATTTTAATTTAGCAACATTTAAAGCTATCAATTTTATAAAAAATTTTAAAAATAAATGTTTTGTAAAATTCATTGAAATTAGTATTTTTATTCATTATTATTTATAATTATTTATTGTCACAAACTATATAGTTTTTGTCAATTATTTGAAATATGATAATAATTTGCATTAATTGAAAGCATATTTATTGTTTTTTTAATAATAAATTTTTATATTTTATATTTAATTAAAATTAATATTAATGTTATAACTTTTACATATTGTATTTTTATGCAATAAATATTTTTTACAATTTTAAATTTAAAAACTAATATTATTAACAAATTATTAATAAAAAAATCATTTAAACAATAATAAAATTTATTAAAATTTGAATTAAATTTTTTATATTAATTTAGATATTTCATTATAAAAAATATAAAATTTGTTACAAAAAAAACTACAAAAATAAGTATAATTTTTTTTTAAAATTTTAAATGTTTAAGTGTTAAAAATTTCTTTATTATATTTATAATTCGCTTAAAAATTTTTAATGTGTATTGTTTAATTTTTTAACAAAAAAAATAAAAAAAATGACAACTAATTTGTTATCATTTTTTTATTTACTATGTATTTAATTTGATATTAAAAATGTTTAAATTTAAATATAATTTTAAGAAAAATTTTACTTAATTATTTTTGATAAATAACTCTACCACACTGCTCACAAACAATGTATCCATCGCTTTTTAATTTATCTAATTTACCCATTGGAAGTGCCATTCTGCAACCACCACAATTACCATTATTTAATGGAACAAAAACAGGGAAAATATTGTCGTGTTTTGCAGATTTATATTTTGTTAAAATTTTTGGTTCAATACCCTTTTCTAACTTTTCCATTTCTTTTTTAACAGCTTCAATTTTTGGATTAATTTCGCTTACCAACTGTTCATATTTTTGTTTGCTTTCTTTGTGTTTTTCTCTTGCTTTAATAACACCATTTTTTGTTTGCTCAAACTCTTTTAAAATGTTTTTAATGTTAACTAATTGAATGTTTAAATTACGTTCAATCATATAAAGATTGCTTGAAACAATGTTTATTTGATTAAAAATTTCGTCCATTTCATCAGTAGAAAGTTCACTTGAATTTTTAGCTGTTAATTGTTTTATTGTAAGAATGTTTTTGTCATATTCTTTCTTTAATAACAAATATTCTTCCATCATCTTTTTTGCTTTATGTTCTAATTCCATACTTTTATTTTGAGCATCTTTAACATATGAAATCATTTGATTCATAACAGATTTTTCTTTTGATGAAGCAACACTTTTTTCAAGTTGTTGTAATTTTAAATCTAACTCCTGATATTTTAAAATATTTTCCATATTATCTCCTACTTTTTGCTCTTTCAATTTCTTTATTGTTTTTTATTATTATATTAGTAAATTCTTTTTTTAATAAATTGTTTTTTATTTTTTCAATTCTGTTTGCAAGTTTGAAATTTTCTTCTTCCAACATTTTTATAAAACTTGGATTAAATTTTTTTAAATTTGTTTTTCCAAATTCAATTTCCCTTTTTGTTAGGTGATGTTTTATGTTTGTTTTTTCAACCTTTAAAATGTTATAAAACTTATTTTTATCTTCAACAACTTTATCGGTTATTATTTTGAAGTTATGTTCAATTAAAAAATTACGTAGCATTATAACATTGTTTTGTGGTTGCAAAATTAATTTTTTTAAATTTATTTTAGAATTATTTATAATTTTAACAATTTCATAACCACCCATACCTGCAATTATTATTAAATCTAAATTATCTGCATTAGTAAGTGTACTAAAACCATCACCCACTCTAATGCTATAATTTTTACAATTTAATGCATTTAACAACTGTTCGGCTTTTTTAACGCTGGGTTCACTAATATCTGATGCTATTAAATAGCTGGCTCCGTTTTTATGTAATTCGCCCAAAACTTTTCCATGGTCACAACCAATATCGGCAACCCTATTAACTTTTCCACAAAGTTTAACTATTTCATTTAATCTTTCGTTTTTCATTAATCAACAAAATCTTCCAATTTTTTACTTCTGTTAGGATTTCTAAGTTTTCTAAGTGCTTTTGCTTCAATTTGACGAATACGTTCACGAGTAACGTTAAATTCTTTTCCAACTTCTTCTAGTGTTCTTGGGTGGTTGTCATCTAAACCATATCTTAATCTAATAACTTTTTGTTCACGAGGTGTTAGTGTTTCAATAACTGCAAATAATTGTGCTTTTAAAATATCTTGTGCTGCACTTTCATCTGGGCTTTTAAAACTTTCATCTTCAACAAAATCACCAATTTTGCTTTCATCTTCTTCACCAACAGGGCTTTCCAAACTAACAGGGTCTTGTGCTATTTTTTGAATTTCATTAACACGTTGTTCGCTAATTCCCATTCTTTCAGCAACCTCAGCTGTTGTTGGATCACGCCCCAACTCTTGCATTAATTGTTTTGAAACACGTGAAAGTTTATGAATTGTTTCCACCATATGAACAGGAATTCTAATTGTTCTTGCTTGGTCTGCAATAGCACGTGTTATTGCTTGACGAATCCACCAAGTTGCATATGTTGAAAATCTAAAACCTTTTGTGTAGTCAAATTTTTCAACTGCTTTAACTAATCCCAAGTTACCTTCTTGAATTAAATCAAGAAATTGCATTGAACTTCTGTTAACATATTTTTTTGCAATTGAAACAACAAGTTTTAAGTTTCTCTCAATTAATTCTGCTTTTGCTCTTTCATCATGTTCTAAAATTCTTTTTGCAAGTTCAACTTCTTGTTCGCTTGTTAAAAGTTGCACTGTTCCAATGTCTTTTAAATACATTTTAACTGGGTCATCAACTTTAACATTGCTTATTATTTCTTTTAAATCTTCGTCTTTAACTTCAACATCTTCTGATGGAATAACCTTAATTCCTTCGTCTTCAAACATTGTTATTATTCCAGCCATAATTTCTGGTGTTAATTCGTGTTTTATAAGTTTGTTTTGAATGTCTTCTTCATTAATTTCATTTGTTTTTTTAGCAATTTGAATTAAATTGTTAATATCATTTTCCAATTTTTTGTCCATTTAAATTCCTCTTAGTATTCTAAAATTATTAATAATTTAGCCATTTTTTATTTGTTTGCATAGTACTAATTATTTTCTAAATTTGTTTTGCTTTAAAATTATGTTTGATAATTCTAATGATAGTTTTTTTCTTTCATCAATGTCTGATGTTAATGAAATTTTTAAAGCTAAATCTTTTTGTTTCATTTCCAATCCACTTTTAATTAACAAATTAACACAATCTTCGTAATATTCTTTTGTGTCGTTTATTTCTGTAAAATTAAAATTAACAATATCGTTAATTAGCGGATTATTTTCAACATTAAACAAATCGAAAACATGACTAACTATTGGCATTTTTCCATTTGTTTTGCAATTTTCAATGTAATTATAAAGTTTAATAATATCATTATCAAGCAAGTTATCTTTAATATCATCATTTAAACTTGCATATTCTTTTTTATGTAATAATGCACTTAAAACAAATTTAACTGCTTTAACATATGCATTTTCTTTTGTGGTTAAAGGTTCATCTTTTTCTTCAACCTTTGTGTCATCAATTTTTAATTCATCAATGTTTTCTAAATCTTTTCTTAGCACGTCCATTGAAACATTACTGAAATTTTTAACCATTTCTAAATAAACATTTTTTTCGGTGTTGCTTTCCAATTTTTTTATTATGTTTAATGATGAAACAACAAACAAATTTCTTTCATCTGCACGTTTTAAGTTATATTTGTTTGCATATTCACAAATTAAGTACTCTACCCAATATTTTGCATCATTTATTAACTGTTTATAACTTTCAACGCCATATTTTAAAACATATTCATCAGGGTCAACACCAGCAGGCATTGATGCAACAAAAACATTTAATCCAGCATTAACTAAAATATCTAAACTTCTAAGAGTTGCCTTTTTACCTGCTCCATCACCATCAAAACAAACAACAACTTTATCACAAAATCTTTTTAATTGTTTTGCATGATTTGGTGTTAATGCAGTGCCCAAACAAGCAACAGCATTTTTAACACCTGCTTTATAAACAGATATAACATCCATTTGCCCTTCAACAATTATTATTTCATTTAATGGTTCGCTTCTTTTCAATTTTTTTATTAAATTAATTCCATAAACTAATTCGTTTTTTTGAAAAACCGGTGTGTCACCTGTGTTCCTATATTTAGGATTCATTTTTGGATCTAGCACCCTGGCACTAAAACCAACGACATTATCATTTGAATTAATAATTGGAAAAATTAATCTTTTTGCAAAAACATCGTAATATTTACCATATTGGTTTTTTTCAACAATACCTGCTTTTTGCATTATTTCATATGAATATCCCAACTTTTTCAAATAATCAACAACTTCGTTCCACCCCAAAGAATATCCTAAACCAAAAGCTTTAATAGCTTCACTGTTAAGTTTCCTTTTAGCAATGTATTCCAAGGCAGGTTTTGATTCGTTAAGATTTAAATTTTTACAATAATGAATTGCCGCATCTCTTAAAACGGCGTAAATTTGCTCTCTTTCTTTTTTTCTTTCGCTGTCATGTTGAACACCTGAAAAATCCGGAACACTAAGACCAGCATTTTCTGCTAAAATTTTTAATGCATCAAAAAAATCACAATTTTCCATATGTTGAACAAAACTAAAAATGTCGCCACTAACACCACAACCAAAACAATGATAATATTGTTCCTGACCATTAACTGCAAAACTTGGAGTTTTTTCATAATGAAAAGGACAATTTGCCCACCAAGTTTTACCTTTTCTATTTAAAGTTACATATTTGGAAACAACTGAAACAATATCGTTGGCATCTTTAACTTTTTGTTTGAATTCTTCAAAATTATCCAAAAATTGTAACCTCCTTAATTAGTTATGTTTTAATTACTAAAAAACGTCATCTCAATAAATTAATACAACACAATTTTTTGTTTTCCTTTTTTATTTTACAAATTTTATTAAATTTTTTAAAAATTTTTAATTTTTGCTTTATTTCTTACTTTTTTATTGTTTGCATAGTATTTAAAACTAGAATTTTTTAACAAAAAAAGCAATGTGAAATCACATTGCTTTTTTATTTTTACTATTATTATTTATTAAATAGATTTATTTTTCATTTTTAATAGCTGCTTGTGCTGCTGCCAAACGTGCAATAGGAACACGGAATGGAGAACATGAAACATAAGTAATACCAATTTTATGTGCAAATTCAACACTTAGTGGATCTGCACCTTGTTCACCACAAATTCCACATTTAAAGTTTGGATCAACTGCTCTTGCATTTTTAACTGTGTGTTGCATTAAGAAACCAACACCTTTTTCGTCAATTCTAACAAATGGGTCATATTCTAACACACGTTTGTCATAATATTCACCAATAAATTTACCAGCGTCATCACGACTGAATCCATATGTCATTTGAGTTAAATCGTTTGTTCCAAATGAGAAGAATTCTGCTTCTTTTGCAATTTCATCTGATGTAATTGCAGCACGAGGAATTTCAATCATTGTACCAACTTTGTATTCTAATTTAACGTTAGCTTTTTTAATTAATTCATCGGCTGTTGATGTAATAATGTTTTTAACATATAAGAATTCTTTAACATCTCCAATAAGTGGAACCATAATTTCAGGATGAACATCAACATTAGCTTGTTTGCATTCAATTGCAGCTTCAATTACAGCTTTTGTTTGCATTTTTGCAATTTCAGGCATAACAACTGATAGACGACAACCACGGAAGCCCATCATTGGGTTGAATTCAGATAGTCCATCAACAACATCTTTAATTTCTTGATATGTTTTTCCTAATTCTTTTGCTAAATCTTTCATTTCAGCTTCTTCGTGAGGTAGGAATTCATGAAGAGGAGGATCTAAGAATCTAATTGTTACAGGAAGACCATTCATAACCTTGAACATTGCAAGGAAGTCACCTTTTTGCATTGGTAAAATTTTATTTAATGCTTTTTCTCTTGCAGCAGAATCTGTTGCAATAATCATTTCTCTTACTGCTTTAATTCTGTTTGCTTCAAAGAACATATGCTCTGTACGACACAAACCAATACCTGTTGCACCAAGTGAAAGTGCACGAGCAGCATCACGTTCGTTATCTGCATTTGCTCTAACTTTAACCTTTGCAACTTCGTCTGCCCAAGACATAATTGTTGCAAAATCACCAGTTATTTCAGCTTCTGATGTTTTAATTTGTTCAGCATAAACATTTCCTGTTGAACCATCAATTGCAATATAGTCGCCTTCTTTTAAAATTTTCCCTGCAAGAGAAATTTCTTTATTTTGTTCTCTAACACTTAAATTTTTGCATCCAGCAACACAAGCTGTACCCATTCCACGAGCAACCACTGCTGCGTGAGATGTCATTCCACCTGTTGCAGTTAAAACACCAAGAGCAACAGCCATACCTTCAATGTCTTCTGGACTTGTTTCGCTTCTAACTAAAACAACTTTTTTGCCTTCTTTGTGCATTTCTTTTGCTTTTTCAGGAGTTAATGCAATTTGTCCACATGCAGCACCTGGGCTTGCAGCCAAACCTGTTGCAACAACTTTTGCTTTCTTTAATGCAGCAGCATCAAATGTTGGGTGAAGTAATGAATCTAAACTCTTTGGTTCAATTTTTAAAAGAGCTTCTTTTTTAGAAATCATACCTTCGTTAACTAAATCAATAGCAATTTTTAATGCAGCAGCTGCTGTTCTTTTACCATTACGTGTTTGAAGCATATATAATTTACCATTTTCAATGGTGAATTCCATATCTTGCATATCTTTGTAATGATTTTCAAGTTTTGTGCAAATTGAAACAAATTGATTATATAAATCAATATTTTGTTCTTTTAAGTGAGTAATTGGGCTTGGTGTTCTAATTCCAGCAACAACATCTTCACCTTGTGCATTCATTAAATATTCACCAAATAAAGCTTTTTCACCTGTTGCAGGGTTACGTGTGAATGCAACACCTGTTCCACTGGTTTCTCCCATATTACCAAAAACCATGCTTTGAACATTTACTGCTGTGCCCCATTCACGAGGAATGTCGTTCATACGACGATAAACTTCGGCACGAGGATTGTTCCAAGAACGGAAAACTGCTTTAACAGCTTCGAAAAGTTGTTCTTTTGGATCTTGTGGGAAATCTGCATTTAATTCTTTTTTATAAATAACTTTAAAATCTTCAACTAATTTTTTCAAATCATCGCTAGTTAAGTCAGTGTCTTTTTCATAACCTTTTGCTTCTTTGATTTTATCCATAGCTGCTTCAAATTTTAATCTATCAACACCCATAACAACATCTGCAAACATTGTTATAAATCTACGATAGCTATCATAGGCAAAACGAGTGTTGTTTGTTAAAGATGCTAAACCTTCAACAACTTCATCATTTAAACCCAAGTTTAAAATTGTGTCCATCATGCCAGGCATACTTGCTCTTGCACCAGAACGAACAGAAACAAGCAATGGGTTTTCTTTACTACCAAATTTTTTTCCAGTTACTTCTTCTGTCTTTTTTAAAGCAACTTCAATTTCTTGCATAATTTCAGCAGAAATTGTTTCGTTGTCATGATAATATTTGTTACAAGCTTCTGTTGTAACAGTGAAACCTTGTGGAACTGGTAATCCAAGATTGGTCATTTCGGCCAAGTTTGCACCTTTTCCGCCAAGTAGGTTACGCATATCTGCATTACCTTCTTTAAATAAATAAACATATTTATTTGCCATAAAAACTCCTATTTTTTTTATTTTTTGACACTAAGTTTATTATAAAACATCAAAAAAAATTATACAACTATTTTTTTATTATAAATTCAATTTAAAATTTGTTTTTTTATTAATTTTTAGTGTATTACTTTATTATAAAAACCTACTTTTTATCGAACTGTTTTTTAATATAAAACAAACAAAAATTTAAACAAAAAAAACACATTAAAAAATGTGTTTTATTAACTAATAAACAGATTTTAACATAACACCCAATCTTAAATTTAAGTTTTTAACTAAAACTTGTTTTATTTCATTTAAAACATCTTCTTTTTGTTTAATGCTTTCTAACTTATTCAAAGATGATAAATCAATAATTTTTAAAACTGAAAATTGTTGTTTTGTTAGTTTAACTGAATTAATATTTGCACAAGTTGAGCATTCTAACTCCCCTGTTTCTAAATTTAAGTGAACATCACCCATAAATTTTAATCCACATTCAGTGCAATAATCAAAACTTAACGCATAACCAATCTTTTTTAAAGTTGTTAACAAAAACTTAATTTCCAAAATTTTTTCATCAGTTTTGCTAAATTCTAATTCTTTTAAAAAATTTAATAATGTTAAAAACCAACTTTCATCAGGTGATTTTTGCATAATTATGCAAGAAATTTCTAAAAACAAAAAACCTGCAACAGATTTTTTGTAATTAGAAAAAATATCATAAAAACTTTCAATTTGATAGCATTCTGTTATTGTGTAATATCCATTTACATTTGTTGCAACAAACTCGGCAAAACAAAATGGCATTGCGGCAAATTTTAGTTTTGCTTTTTCTTGCCTTACACCTTTTAAAACAGCAGTTAACTTTCCTAGTTCCAAACTAAAAATTGTTAATAATTTATCTTTTTCTTTATAATCAATGCTTTTTAAAACAATACCTTTAAATTTTATCTGTTCCACCCGTATCTTTATCTTCCTCTAACGCTTTATATAATAAATAATAATTAATTTCTCCTGTTTGATTAAATAAATCCCAACAAGTGTTTTTTAAATTTCCCATATTAACTCCTTTTTGTTAGTATGTGAAATTTATTTAAAAATTAATCTAAATCCTTAACATTATAACCTAAATCTGAAATAACACTTTGTTTATTACGCCAACCTTCCTTAACCTTAACAAACAAATTTAAAAAAACTTTTTTGCCAAGCAATTTTTCAATGTCAATTCTAGCCTTAGTTCCAATTTCTTTAATCATTGAACCATTTTTTCCAATTATTATTTGCTTGTGAGAATCTTTTTCACAAATAATATCAGCATCAATTTCAAATTTATCCTTTAATTCGGTAAATTTAACCACTTC
>CALWDV010000031.1 GCA_944376785.1 uncultured Clostridia bacterium
TTTTTAACTTTTTTTATTTATTTTTTTCCTTTCCTCTTCCACCCTTACCCGCCACTCCGTGTGTTTCACGTTTTTTATCTTCCAACTTATCTTTTTGTGCATTTTAACCATAAATATTGCGATGATTTTTTTTAATTTAATAATATTTTATATGTCATTTTACAACTATTATAATTTTTTATTATATTTATTTGGAAAACATTACATTAATATTTAAAAGTTTATTGTTACTTTGGGTTTATTATTACTTTGGATTATTAAACTTGTTATTTTATAGCACCTTTGTTTAGTTAGACAATTTATTGTTATATTATTATTGTTATATATTATACTTATATATAATAAATCATATTAATTATATTTTTATAAAATTAAAAATTTTAAAAAACTTAAAATATAAAAAATTTATCATTTATCAAACTTGGTTAAGTGCAACAATGGGAACATCTTTGTTTTGATTAAAAACTGTTTCCAAATTTTCTATTCCTAACGGATGAGGTATGTTTGCATTTCCAATTTCAATTGTGTATGCTGGAACATCTAAATTCAAACTCACCCAATCAGAAAATCCACCAACACTTCCTTGGGTTTTAACAACAGGATAACCGTTAACTTTTGAAATTTTTGTTGCGATTTTTAAATCTCTTTCTAACGACACTGCACTAAGCGTGTAAAATCCATAATAAATTATTTCACCTTTGGTGTGCCATGAAATTGTTATGTCGGGATTAATATTTTTGCAATATTGAATTAACACTCTATTTTCTCGTTCACTTTCAGGGTAATATCCCACAAAATTTCCTGAACTTGGACAAAATAAATTTTGGTCCCCTTTTCCCCATTCAGCATTAAAATTAACATTTAAATCAACGCCCAAGCCATTTGCTTTCCACAAGGAAAAATCGTTGCCATTATTAATTAATTTCAAAATTTCACGCTGAATTTCACAATCAACGCTTGATTCGCCATCTAGCACTAATGCAATTCCATCTGGGTTAACCATTGGAACAACATAATAGCCACCAACAAGTTTATTGTTTATAAATAAATCATTTAAATATTTAATTTCTTCAATTAAAAACAACGTTGACAAATATTCTCGTGCGTGAATACCACCTTCCATAAACATTTGCTTGCCATCATAACTTCCAATATGAAATGCAATTATGGGTCTGTTAAAAGTGCTATAACCAATTACAGAACTATCAATGTTTGATAAATTGATTAATTCATAAATTGAATTATAAATATCATTTATTTTCATAAAAAAACTCCTAAATAACTTAGAAGTTTTTTATGTTTTAAAATTAAAATTTGTTTACATTAGCATTTAAAATTATTTTTATTTTTCCAAATTTCATTATTTAATAAAATTTGAAAATCAAGCCCAACAAAATCAGCAAACACTTTAACTGCTTTAAAAATTTTTATTGCATGATAATAACTTTCAAATTCTGTTTGATCAAAATTAGAATTTACACAAAAATTAACTACCAAAGCATTCCCAATAATATCATATTCAATTTTTTCAATGTGTTGACATTGTCTAAGACCTACAACTTCATACCCCATATTACCCAATCTGGTTTTATCTGCATCAAGTTTATCGGCAAAAATTAATGTGGCACAAATTAAATTTTTTTGCTTATCACAATTACTATGATTTTTTATTGCGTAATAAATTATGTTTTTTTGACTTCTTGTTAAATTTTTATGTTTTAAAATTTTCTTTGCTTCTTTAACACTTCGTTTGGCATGGTTCTTTTTACCATCTTTCATTCCTAAATCGTGCAAATATGCTGCAATTTTACCCAAATTAACAACTTCGTCTGTGGCACCAAACAATGTTAAAACTTTTTCAACAATATTAACAACATTTAAAACGTGAGTTAGTCCATGCAGAGACAACGGCTTATAATCAAACCTATCAATTAGTTCATATGTTGCCACAATATTTAAATCATTTTTTAATTCGTCATAAGTAAACATATCCATCAAAATAATTTTAGCACACATTAAACCATTTAAAAAACTATTTAATAATAAAATTTAATCATTAAACACTTTTTAAAAAAAGATAATGTTAAACCCATTATCTCTTTTTGTTAATTAATTCATATTAAAATTGAGTTATAATGCTTCCTGTTTCATTATTATCTTTTATTACCACAACTTTGTTTGCAATATATTCTTGCATTTTATCAACGTGAGTAATAAATCCAACAGTGAAATCAAGTTTTATTAAACTATCAAAGCAATTTAAAATATCATCAATATAATCTTCACTTAAATTTCCAAACCCTTCATCAATAAAGAAGAAATTAAAAGTTTTGTTGTTGTTAACCGAAATGCTTTGTGACACTCCTAGTGCCAAGCCCAAACTGAAAATAAAACGTTCGCCACCACTTAATGTTTTAATGCTTCTTTCAATTCCACCATTAAAATTATCAACTGCAATAAATTCACCTGCATTTTTAGAAGAATATTTTAACATATATTTCCCACGTGAAATTTTATAAACAAATTTGTTGGCATATTGTGTGATTAAATATAAATATTCTTCTGAAACAAAATCTACTAATGCATTTTTAGATAAATATGATGCCAGTTTTTGCATTAATTTTAAATCATTATGAACACCATGAAGTTCGGTTTCTAGTTCATTTTGTTTAATTAAAAGTTTTACATTATTATTATAATTAGTTTCATCAATGCCAACTTTAACTTTCAATTCATTTAAAGATTGTTGTAATTTGTTTAATGATTCTTTTTTTGCTTCAACCATTTTTGTGTTTATTGGTTCACCATTTAATTCATTGTTTAAATTTTCTAACAATGTTTCAAAATAATTTTTTTGTTTTTCATAGTTATTTAAATCATTAACATAATTAGAATAATTATTTTCATTAATTTCATTTTGCAAAGTTGCCACATTAAAATTATCAGGAATGTTTTGTTTTAAATTGTTTATTTGTTCGTTTAAATATTTCTTTTCAACATCTAACGCTTTTAACATTGCATTGTTTTTAGAAATTGTTTCCATTAACTCAACTTTTTTAATATCACAGTTTTCTAAATTATTAATAACACTATTAAGTTCATTTGAACAATCGTTTAATTCATCAAATTCTTTTATTTGTTCTTTTAAACTTTTTAATTTTTCATTTTTATTTAAAATGCTTTCTTTTAAATTTTCAATTTCTTTTTGAATGTTATTTTCATCAACAACATAAGAAGATTTTAATGCATAATAATCACTGTGTTTTTTATTAAGTTGATTTAAGTTGGTGTTAAGTTCGTTTTGTTTTTTAATAAATTCTTTATTAATATTTGGCAAGTTTTCCAATGCAACTTGCAAATCACTTAAAATTAAATCACGCTTATTAAGTTTTGTTTGATAACTTGCAACATATTTATTAATTTTTGCAATTAAAGTTAAAATGTCTTTATGAATTCTATATTCTTCAACTTGATCTAGGTTGGTTTGATTAATACCATATTTTAAATCGTTAAGTTTTTCAATAAAACCTTCGCTTTCGCTAAGCAAAATAGCATCTGAAATTTTCTTTAAAATTTTATCATTATTTTTTATTTCGTCATTAACATTTTTTATATCGTTTAAAACAGAGTTTAAATTTTTTTCAACTTTTTCTTCGTGTTCAGAAACAATTAACAACTCATCTAATTTTGCAGAATGTTTATCTTTTAAGGTTTTAAGTTCATATTCGATATTTTCTATTTCATCGCTTAAAACTCTTTTCTTTTCTAACGACAATTTAAACAAATTTAATTTTGCGTTTAACAACTCTTGTTTTTCTTTAAGTTCACCAATTTCATTATTTGTTTTGTTTAAGTTTTCTTCATTATATTTTAATTCTAATTCTACCGAACTAAACTTTTGATTAACATCATCAAGCATAACAATTTTGTTTCTAAGTTCATTAATTAAATTAAGCTTTTCTTTATTTGAATTAAATGTTTCAAGTTCAAACTTTAACTTTAAATAATATTCTTCACGCGACTTTATGTCAGAAAGTTGTCTTTTTGTGTCATCAAGCTTTTTGCTAGTGTTATATTTTGCATCAAGCTCTTTTAATTCAAATTGCAAATCTTTAATTTGTTTTTCTGTTGTTAATATAATTTTTTTGTTTAACTTAATTTCATTTGATAGTTGTTTTTGAGTTGTTTCATTTAAATTTCCAAAACCCTTTAATTGTTCTTCAAGTGTTAAATTTTTCACATTTAACACATTTAAACGTTCCTTAACTTTATTATTTAAATTTTCACCGAAATTTTCTAAATTAAATAATTTTGAAATACTCTTCTTTCTATCAGCTGGTGTGTCTAACAAAAACTTATCAAATTCATTTTGTGGTAAAGCAATACATTTTAAAAATTCTCGTTTGCTAATGCCAAGCATTTTTTCAAGTTCAAAATTAACCTTTTCTGTTGTGTCACCCAACATTAAATTATTAGTTTTATTAATTAATTCGGCACCACTTGTTAGCCCACTTGGTCTAAGTTTAAAATTACGTGTAACTTGAAAAACTCCACCTTTCCCTTCAAGTTCGAATTCGAATTTAATATATGCATCTTTAACATTAACATTAATAATGTTGGTTAAATTATCTCTGTCACTTGTTCCATAAAGTGCAATTATAATACAATCTAAAATTGTGCTTTTACCACTTCCTGTTGCTCCAAAAATTCCAAACAAACTTCCTTTTGAAAGTTTATTAAAATCAACATATTGTTCGCTTACATAACTATTAATTCCACAAATGGTTAATTTAATCGGCCTCATAAACCACCTCACCCATTAGTTCTAAAAATAATTCTGTTAATTCTTTTTCTGGTTTTTGACCTGTTTTATTTTCAACAAATTTTTCAAAAATTTCTTTTGTGCTCAAATCTTTTTTAGTAACAATAATTTGTTCTTGAATTTTTTTAGGCTCAACACTAATAGTTATAACATTAGGATAATTGTTTCTAATTTCCTTTATGTCTTGTGGATTAACAAAATCCATATTTTCAAAGATTATTTTTAATAATTTATCTTGATTAACTTTAATAAAATTTATTGCTTCTGTTATAGAACTAACACGTTGAACCATTAAATGTTTCGTATGAAGAGCTATTTTATTAACATTTTTAACTCCGTTTTTAGCATCAATGTCTGCAACAATAACATAATTTTTTTTTGAAATGTCATCAAAAAATTTGTTAATGGTGCTTCCCGAATAATAAATATGATGAGCTTTATCAACATTAATTAATTGATGAACATGACCAAGTGCAGTATAGTGTGCCTTGGAAATAATGTTTTCTCTGTTAACAAAAGAAATAGCTCCACCCACCACTTCATAGTTTTGAAACTCATCAGGAGTGCAATTAACAGGATATGTTAACAAGTGGCTAACTGCAATGTTTATTGTGTCTTTTTTAAAACCACTTAGTGCTGGTTTGAACCATTCCTTAACACTATCATTTAGTTGCTCATTTTCTTTCTTTATTTGTTTATAACGATAATAAGAAGGAAAAGGCATTGTTGCAACAACAACCTTTTCACCCGATTTTGTTTTAAATTCAATGTTGCCAACACCACTTGAAACTGCACAAATATTTTTATCTTTTAATGTAACAAACGGTATTTTTTCCATTTCACCCACTAAAAAAATGTTGTGTGCATTCGAAAAAACATTGGCGTTTCTTAAACGTTTTGGGTCATCATGATTTCCAGCAATTGCAATAACTGCCCTGTTACCATTATTACTTAATGCCATTAATGTGTCAAAAACCAATTTTTCGGCTTCGGCACTAGGTAAAAAAGTGTCATAAATGTCACCAGCAATAATAACCATATCAACTTTTTGTTCTTCTGCAATTTTAACAATTTCAGCACAAGTTTGTTTTTGTTCTTCAATTCTTAAAAAGTCATCTGTTCTGCAACCTATGTGCCAATCAGCAGTATGTAATATTCTCATTTTTCACTTTTCCTTTTAATAAATTAAGTATAGCACATTTTATTTTTTTTCAAAATCAATATTTAATTAAGATTAAAATTAAATATGGCAAACTTTACTAATTGATTATTTTTTTGTTTTATATTACAATTTAACATAGTTAATTTTTTATTTATATGTTATACTTAATTCGTTAACAAAAGGAGAATGGTAATGTCATTTTGCAAATTATCAAGTGAAATAACAAAGCAAGGATACACTCAAATTGAAAACAGTTTTATTTATGAATTTGTTCCAAACTTAAATCCACTTGCTTTAAAAGTTTATTTATATGGTTTATATTTGTGTCAAAATGGAATTGACCATACTATTAACGATTTTGAAAAAACTTTTAACTTATCAGAAGATGATGTTGTTAGTTTGTTTAAAAAATTAGAAGAGTTAAATTTGGTTGATTGCATTGAAACCAATCCAATGGAAATTAGATATTTACCAATAAAAAATTCCTCAATGTTTTTAAAGAAATTTGATGTTAATAAATTTAAAACATTTAACGTTGAAGCACAAAATTTGTTAAAACGACAAATTGACATTAACGAATTTAACCAATATTATTATCAAATTGAAAAAAATAATTTGGATAAAGAAGCAGTTGTTAAAATTATTGAATATTGTGCAAGTAAAAAAGGTGAAAATGTTTCAGCGAACTACATTTTAACTGTTATTAGAAACTGGGCACAAGAAGGAATTAAAACTGTTGAAGATGTTGAAGCAAGAATTAACAGCGAAGAAAGATATAATGAAGACCTTAAACTTGTTTTAACCACATTAGGAATTAAACGTGCAAGTAGTTTAGAAGAAAAAGATATGTTCTACGATTGGACAAATAATTTAGGTTTTACACTTGACACCATTGTTCATCTTGCAAAAATTACCAAAAAGAAAAAAGGTAACTTTTTAAAACTTGACGCGTTAATTAACAAATGTTATGAACTTCAAAAAATTAGCACAAAAGAAATTGATGATTATTTTGCAATGGAAGAAGAATATTTTAACATTGCAAAAACAATTTGCAGAAATTTGGGTATTCATTACGATAATTTAAGCATTGTTGTTGAAACATATGTTTCTAATTGGTGCAATTTAGGATATGATTTAGAAGCACTTAACAAATTAAGTTTATATTGCTTCACATCTGGAATTAAAAGTTTGCAAGGGCTAGACAACATTGTTAACAAAATTTTTAAACTTGGAATTATTACTGCTAACGCAATTGACATTTACATAAATGAACTTAATTGTTTTGATAATAAAATAGAAGAAATAATTAACGAATTTGGACTAAATAGAAATGTTAACAAATTTGACCGTGCATTTTATAACACTTGGATTAACGACTGGAAAATTCCAACTTCCCTTTTAGAATATGCAATAAAAGAAAGTAAAAACAAAATGCAACCAATGCAATATTTAAACCGTTTATTGTCGGTTTATCACAATAAAAACATAAGCTCTGTTGATGAAGCAAAAAAAGAGCACATTGACTTTGAAAGTTATTACAATAAACCAACAAAAGTAACTAAAAAAGAATATTCAAAAGAACAACTTTCCAACCTATTTGACACCATTAACGAGGTGGAACTATGATAAGCAAAAATGAAATTAGTAATTATTTAAGCAATGTTTTTAAAACCAGAAGAACCAATGCAAAATTAAAAGCCGAACAAAACTTAAATGATGCATTAAAAAATGAAAAATTTAAAAAAAGTTTTTATTTAGTTAGAAGTTTGCAATTTGATTTAAGCAAACTAAATGAAAACACACCAGAAGCAAAAAAATTGGAACAGCAAATTGAAAAAGAAAAAGTTGAACTAAACAAACAACTTAAAATTTGTGGATTTTCAAAAGAAGATTTAAAACCACATTACATTTGTAAAAAATGTTGTGACACCGGTTTTGTTGATGGCAAAAAATGTTCTTGTTACAAAGCAGAACAAAATAAAATTTATTTAACCGAATGTGGAATTAACAAATCTTCCCTTCCAAAATTTAGCCAAGTTAATTTTGAAATTTTTGGAAATAATAAAACCGAAATTAAAAAAATTTATGATTTGGCAAAAAGTTTTGTTGATAAATTTAATGAAACAACAAAACAAAACATTATTATTGTGGGAAACACTGGTGTGGGCAAAACTTATTTAACAGAATGTTTGTTAAACGAAGCAATAAATAACGACATATTTTCAATTTACACCACAGCATTTAATTTAAATCAAACTTTTTTAAAATATCACATTGCCAAGTTTGAAAATAAACAAGAAATAATTGAACCATATTTAAGTTGCGATTTGCTAATTATTGACGACCTAGGCAGTGAAACCAAACTTAATAATGTTACAATAGAATATTTATATTTAATTTTAAATGAAAGAGCAAGAAATAATTTAAAAACCATTGTAACAACAAATTTATCACCAGAACAAATTCAGCTAGTTTATGAAGACAGAGTTTTTAGCAGATTATTTAACAAACAAATTGGAATTGTTTTACAAATGCCGGGTGACGATTTAAGATTTAAAAAACAAGCATAATTTTGCTTGTTTTTTTGTTTTTTTAAAAATTTTTAAAAAATTTTTTATAAATTTAAAAAGTGTTAAAAAACCTTGGCAATTTCAAGGTTTTTTAAGTGTTAAATTATTAGTTTTTGGCTTTATTTGGTAATTATTTTTTTAAGTCAGTGTTCCATTTTAATTTTTTTGTGCTATAATACTTATGTGATAAGCATAGATTTATGTAATGCTAACGGACTGTTAACACTTAAAAAGCCAAATTGCAATTAGTGTTGCACACAACCATATTTCACCCAACCCACACTAGTGTTGGCAAAAATTATGTTTGCATTTTGGCTGGCATAACATCACACGTCTTATCAAAACACTTGGTCTAATCCTGCCAAGAATAATGTTATATAAATTTTAAATTAAATGTGGAAAATCAAACTAATAAAAACAAGGCAAGTATAATAAAGTGTTTGAAATTTCAATCTATGGTTTTAAAATTTTTATAACAAAAAAGAGGTTTAAACAAATTAATATGTTCAATGTCAATTTTATTATTGCGCAACTTTTGGGTTTGACGGCGACATTTATTCTGTGTTATTCATATTTAAGCAAAACAAAAAAAGAATTTTTGTTTTTAAGTTTAATTGGTGACATGGTTTACGGATTATCGTTCATATTTGTTAATTCCTTAGGAACTGGATTAATCACACTTCTTTCCTGCTTGCAATCGGTTTGTTTTTTATTTTATGAAAAGAAAAAAACAACCATGCCAAAGGTTTTTGCTTTTATGTTTATTGTTTCCTTTGTTACTGTGGGAATTTTAAACATGGAAACAATGCTAGACATAATTCCAATTATAACTTACATTTGGTTTACCATTACACTTTACATGGAAAACATTAAAATGTTAAAAATTATGTTCATTATTCCAAACTTGGTTTTAGCAGTTTATGATGTTATGGTTATGGCATATGCCAATGCCTTTGAAGATTGCTTTGAAGCATTATTCTTAGCATCTGCAATTATTATTGATTATGTGAAATATAAGAAAAATAATTATGGCAAAGAAAAACGTGCAACACTAAATAAACAAAATTCAATTTTAAACAAACTTATGGGAGTTAAATTTAACTTACAGTCCGATTTGTTTAATGTTGGAACTAGTGATGACCAATTAACACATAAACAAGCAACAAAAGGAATTTGGTGGATTAATCATTTAATTTTACAAAATGAACACCCAAAACTTCCACAGCATTAGCGTGGCAAGGAAAAAAAGAACCATTTTAGTTTGGTTCTTTTTTTATTTGTTTAATTCATTTTTCCAATTTTCAATGTTAAACCTTGTGTTTGCAGGACTAGTTGAAGGCAAACAAACAATTTCAATGTTTATTTGTTCTTGCTTTAAATATCTTTTTGTTAAATCAAAACTCTTTTTGCCATTACACAAAATTTTGTGCACATTTGTGTTTGGTGGTAGCACTTTTTTTAAATTTGCAAATTTAACATTTTTAATGTTAACATCTAAACTTCCCTCAATTTCACAACTTTCAACAATATCCCAAAGAGCCAAATGGTTGTTTTTAATAAAACAAATTTTATCATCAACAGAGTTTAATTGAACATTAAAAATTTCTTCCATAGTTTTCCAAAACTTGTTATGTTTATTACCATAATAAAAATTGTTTTTTCTGCTTATAACACTTGGAAAACTTCCTAATATTAAAACATTTGAGTTTTTAAAAAAAATAGGTTTAAATCCTTCCATATATTTATTGTACACCATTTTTTTGTTATGATATACTATTTAAAAAACATTTTGAGGTTTTTATGAAAATTGTTGTTCAAAGAGTTAAAAATGCAAGTTTAAAAGTTAATGGTAAACTTATTTCAAAAATTGAACAAGGAATTGTTGCCTTTGTTGGATTTTGTGATGGTGACCAAAATTTGGATATGAACTGGTTTGCAAACAAAATTTCTGGGTTAAGAATTTTTGAAGATGAAAATGGAAAAATGAATTTGAATTTAAACCAAATTAATGGTGAAATTTTAATTGTTCCAAATTTCACATTATATGCCGACTGTGCACATGGTTTTAGACCAAGTTTTATTAAAGCGTTAAATCCAAATGAAGCAACTTTATTGTTTGACAAATTTGTTAATTTAGTAAAAACATTTTTAAATGATAAAGTTAAAACTGGAATTTTTGGTGCCGATATGAAAATTGAACAATTAAATGATGGACCAATAACCATTGTTTTAGAAAGTTAAAAATTACAAAAAATATTAATAGGTTTTAAATATGAGCGTTAAAATGAAAGTTATTAGACATCTTTTAAAACTAAAAAAAGAGTCTGATTTAAAAAAATTTAATAAAACCAACTTTAAATCTATTTATGATGTTTTAGAAATTAGCAATCAACACAGGGATACCCCACAAGTAATAAAAAACATTGCTTTAAAAGAAGTGATTGTTTCTAAAACCAACATAAGTGATGTTACTTGCTTAAAAATTGAACCAAATTTTAAAAACAAATATTTTAAAAACACCCCACAAAATTTAGATATATTACTATTTTACATTCATGGTGGTGGTTTTGTTGGTGGATTTGCAGAACAAGGTTCATATTTTATTAAAGCAATAGAACGCCGAATTGGTTGCAAAGCAGTTGCCATTGAATATGACTTATCACCAGAAGTAATTTTTCCACATGCACTAAATCAAATTTTTAATGTTTACAAAGCAGTTATAAAAACACATAATCCTAAAAAAATTATAATTGCTGGTGAATCGGCAGGTGGAAATTTAACACTTTCACTTTTGCTTAAAATAAAAAAAGAAAACTTGCCAATGCCAAAACTTGCAATAGTGGCATCAGGATTTTTAGATTTAACAAACTCAGGAACAAGTTATTTCACAAACGAAAAAAGTGACGTGTCGTTATCAAAAAATCAACTAGAATATATGGCACACGCATATGTTTTTGGGAACAATAAAAACAATGACAATAACGCACTTAAAAACCCTTATGTTTCACCAATTTTTGGAAATTTTGAAAACCTACCACCAATCTTTTTTAGCGTTTGCGAAGATGAAATTTTGTTTTCAGACACATTAATTGCTCATCAAAAATGTATAGCAAACAAAGT
>CALWDV010000032.1 GCA_944376785.1 uncultured Clostridia bacterium
TTAAAGGAAGAAGAGAACAGAAAGGAAGCTTTAAAACTTAAAGGCGACAGCAAAAAAATTGAATGGGGAAGTCAAATTAGAAGTTATGTTTTTTGCCCATACACAATGGTTAGTGACCACAGAACAGGTTTAAAATTAACCAATGTTGAAGCAGTTATGAATGGTGACATTGAACCTTTAATTTTAGAATATTTAAAGTGGGAAAAAAGTTAATAATTTAATTTTCAGGGTGAACAAAATGTATTTTAATAATGCAGAAGAAAAATTTAATAATTTAGTTAAAAACTATAAAACAAAAGATATTTTAATTTTGGGAATTGAAAGTAGTTGCGATGAAACCAGCATTGCAGTTGTTAAAAATGGACGTGAAGTTTTAAGTAATGTTATTGCCAGTCAAATTGAAATTCACAAACGTTTTGGTGGTGTTGTGCCAGAAGTTGCAAGCAGAAATCATTTAATGGCAATAGATAATGTTTTAACAGAAGCTTTAGAAAAAGCAAACGTAACATTAAAAGATATTGATGCAATTGCAGTAACATATGGTGCTGGTTTAATGGGTGCATTAATGGTGGGTGTAACTTATGCAAAATCTTTGGCATTTAGTTTAAACATTCCATTAATTAAAGTTAATCACATTAAAGGGCACATTAGTGCAAACTACATTGCCACTCCAACGCTAACTCCACCATACATTGCTTTAATTGTTAGTGGTGGGCACACAGCCATTGTTAAGGTTGCCGACTATGTTAATAATGTTTTAATTGGTTCAACAGTTGATGATGCTGTTGGTGAGGCATATGATAAGGTTGCCAAAGTTTTAGGATTAGGATATCCGGGTGGACCAATAATTGATAAAACTGCCAAAGAAGGCACTGCCAACATAAAATTTGTTAAATCTGATGCGTTAAAAAACAGTTTTAATTTTAGTTACAGTGGTTTAAAAACAGCTGTTATTAATTATTTACATAATTTGGAACAACACGGAGAAAACCCAGATGTTAAAAATGTTTGTGCATCTTTTCAAAATGAAGCAGTTGGTGTTTTAGTTGAAAAAAGTATTAAGGCATGTAAAAAGTTTAAATTTAAAAAACTTGCAGTTGCTGGTGGTGTTGCTGCAAATAGTTATTTGCGTTCTGAATTAAAAAAGGCAGGTGAAGAAAACGGAATTGAAGTTTTGTTCCCTCCAATGGTTTTGTGCACAGACAATGCAGCAATGATTGCAGCAGAAGGATATTTTAATTTAATTTCTGGTTGTGGCTTGGCTAACACCGAACTAACAGCAACTCCAAACTTAAACTTAAAATATGTTGTTAAAAAATAATCTCAAAATATGTTGTTAAAAAATAATCTCATTTTATTAATGAGATTTTTTTGTTTGTTTTTAATTTTTTTTCTAATATTAAAAAATTTACTAAAATTATCTTTTTGTTTATAATAATAAAAGGAGATTAATATGAAAAAAACGAATAGAGTGGTTATAATCACAGGTGATTCAAGTGGTTTTGGCTTGGAAATGGCAAAACTATTTATTGCTAATGGTGATAAGGTTTATGGTGTTTCTAGGCGTGAATTTTCTTTGGAAGGTTTAACACATTTTGCTTGTGACATTAGTGAACCAGAAAATTGTGAAAAAATAATTCGCGAAATTGCAGAAGTTGAAAATAACATTGACATTTTAATTAATAATGCAGGTTTTGGCATTTCAGGTGCTGTGGAAGATACTAGCATTGAAAATGCTAAAAAAATTTTTGATGTTAACTTTTTTGGTGCTTTTTATTTAACCAAATATGCTTTACCATATTTAAGGTTGAAAGGTGGAAAAATAATTAACACAAGTTCCATTGCAAGTGAAGTTCCACTTCCTTTTCAAGCATTCTATTCTTCAACTAAAAGTGCACTTGACACTTTGTTTAACGCAATGCGAGAAGAAATTTATGATTATAATGTGAGTGTAACTTCAATTATGCCAGGAGATGCAAAAACAGATTTCACTAAAAACAGAGTTAAAAACAAAAGTAATTCGGCATATAAAGAAGCGTGTGAAAAAAGTGTTAAAACAATGGAAAAAGACGAAAGTAAGGGCATAACACCATTAATGGTTGCAAAAACTGTTTTTAAAGTTGCAAACATGAAAAAACCACCTTTTAAAAAGTTAGTGGGCAAAAAAGATAGTTTCTTACTTTTTGTTTATAAAGTTTTGCCAAAACGAATTAGAAGTTGGTTGCTTCGAAAAATTTATGCAAGTAAATAATTTTTAATAAGGAAATAATTATGAAAATATTAAAATTGGTTAAACACACCAACAATAAATTTTTAAATTTTTATGAATTGGAATTAGAAAAAGAGAAAGTTTTTCATTACTATTTTGTTAGTCGCAGACCAACAAATAAAGTGGGCAGAAAAGATGTTTGCGATGCAGTAAAAGTTTTACCTTTTATTGAAAAAACAAAAGAAATTGTTTTCATTAAAAATTTTAGACCAGTTGTGAACGATTTTGTTTATGAAGTTCCAGCAGGTTTGGTTGATAAAAATGAAGAACCTGAGGTTGCTTGTGCTAGGGAACTAAAAGAAGAAATAGGGGCAAAGGTAACAAATTTAATAAAGGTTTTAAACAATAGTTTTGTTAGTGTTGGTTTAAGTGATGAAACTGTGGAATGTTATTTTGCCAGTGTTGAACTTGACTACTCACAAAAACTTGATGAATGTGAAGAAATTGAAATAATTAAAGTTCCACTAGAAAAAGCACCTGAATTTTTAAATAGTCATCAATTTGATGCAATTTCATTTTTACTTGCAGAACTATTTTTACAAAAAAAATAAAGGGTTAAACCCTTTATTTTTTTTCTAGAATTATATTTATTTTTTTTCATCAGTAATTTCATTTTTATTTTCTTTAGCTTTATTAATTTCTGCGTTGGTTTTCTTTTTTGCGTTTATTATTATTCCAACAATGGCACTAATCATTAACACAATTTCTAAACTTGCACCAAAATAAGAAAGTATTAAAAACATATAAATAATGTTTAAAACATTTCTAATTAAAGCACCAGATTTACAAATGATAATATTTGTGAAAATCATTGTTGTTAAATAAACCAACATTGAAAACATTGGTAACAATGAAATTGCACTTTCCCAAGTTAACACACTTGCAATTATTGTAATGATTATTGTGAGTATTGTTGTTAATAAATTATATTTTGTTTTGTTATATTTTTCTAATAAGAACATAACAATCAAATACACAACATCAATAAATATTGTGGCAGCACCTGTTAATCCACCAGGCAATAACAAATAATGACACGCAAACAACACATCAGAAATTAATAAAAACATTACTAAAGAAATTTTCTTTTTAGTTAGCATTGAAATAACATAAAATATGTCAGCAACACAAACTAAAATTTGTGAAATAATAAACAACATTTTTTAACTCAAATTCTTATCTAAAATTTTCATTTTTTACTTCAAAGAAACTCTTTGGGTGGTTGCAAACAGGGCAAACTTCTGGTGCAGAAGTTCCTTTATAAATGTGACCACAGTTTCTGCATTGCCAATAAACTTCGCCATCTTTAACAAAAACTTTTTTGTCAGCAACGTTTTTAGCAAGTGCTCTGTAACGTTCTTCGTGAGTTTTTTCAATTTCTGCAACTGCACGGAATTTATAAGCAATTTCTTTAAATCCTTCTTCTTCTGCTTCTTCTGCCATGCGTTTGTACATTTCTGTCCATTCGCCATTTTCACCAGCAGCAGCATCTAACAAATTGTCGTATGTTCCAGGAACATCTCCACCATGCAAATATTTAAACCAAAGTTTAGCATGTTCTTTTTCGTTGTCAGCTGTTTCAGCAAAAATTGCAGCAATTTGTTCGTAACCATCTTTTTTTGCTTTACTAGCATAATAAGTATATTTATTTCTTGCTTGGCTTTCACCAGCAAATGCTTCCATTAAATTTTTTTCGGTTTTTGTACCTTTTAAATTCATAATTAAACCTCCATGTTTTTCTGCTATCATTATAGCAACTTTTAAATTTAACAACAAATATTTTAAATAAAATTTTATTAATTATTATTAAATAATTTCATAATTAACTTTATTATGTTAAAATTAAAAGTAGGAGAAAATATGAAACAATTAAAATGTACTCAATGTGGGGCAAGTATTAATGCCGAAACATTAACTTGTGAATATTGTGGTTCTGTTTACTTAAATTCTGAAAACAAAACAAATAATTCAAAAAAAGAAACAAAGCCAGAAATAAGTGTTAGAGAATTATCTAATTTGGAACTATCAAAACTAGCTAAAACTTTAACAAAAGCAAGTTATAGAAGTGAAATAGTGGTTATTTTGTTTATGATTGCTTGGACATCGGTTGCCTTTTTTATGTTCGTAAATTTTTTAGGTATCTCTTCAAAATTTAAAGGGCATGGTTTTGGTGGATTCGGTGGTGATAGTATTTTTGCCATTGTGCCTTTAATTTTTGCAATTATTGGTGTTGTTACCATAATTAGAATTTGCATTAATATGTTTTCTGGTAACATTTCAAAAGAAATTAAATTAATTGAAAATGGCGACTTTGAAACTGCTCATGAAAGTTTAGAAAAAAGAGAAGAAAAAAAACATAATAAAAACTATGTTGTTGCAATGATTTTAATTGATTATTTTAAACTAAATAATTTTAACGAAGCAAAACATCACATTATTAATTTGCCACAACAAGAACTTGCTTACTTTATTAAAAAAAGCACAGTTATTTTAGAAATTGCCGATAATTTAGGTGTTAAAACACCAGAATTTAGTTTTACAAATTTTAATGATATAAATTATCATGGTGGTGGTTATTCAGTAAGATTTTAAAAAAAACACAAACGCAAGTTTGTGTTTTTTGTTTCTATATTTTTAATAATATTAATTTATTTTGCAATAATGTTAATTAATCTGTTTGGAATAATAATTGCTTTAACAAATGTTTTTCCTGCCATTGCATTTTTAACTTTTTCATTTTCTAATGCTTGTTTTTCAATTTCGGCATTTGTTAATTTTGTTCCAAACATTTCTCTGGCAATAATTTTGTTATTAATTTGAATAGCATATTCAATTTCATCTTTAACAAGTTTGCTTTCGTCCCAAACAGGCCATGTAGCATCTTTAATGTGAGGTTCAAAATTTTGATTTGTCCACACTTCTTCTGTAATATGTGGTGCAAAAGGATTTAATAATAACAATAATGTTTTATATTCAGCTTTATTAATTTTGCCAACTTTTTGAACTTCATTTGCCAAAATCATTAAAGCAGCAATAGCTGTGTTAAATTTAATGTTATCAATGTCGTTTGTAACTTTTTTAATTGCAGTGTGCATTGCAACACTTAGTTCTTTTGAATATTCATCTCCATCAACTAAAATATCTTGGAAATTATAAACTTTTGTTATGAATTTGTTACATGCTTTAACGCCATCATCACTCCAATTAACACTTTGGAAATAATCACCCATAAAAGCTTCCCAAACACGCAAACTATCTGCACCATATTCTTTAATAACTTCACGTGGATCAACAACATTACCTAAACTTTTGCTCATTTTAACGCCATTAGAACCTAAAACCAATCCTTGACTAATTCTAGATTTAAATGGTTCACTAACAGGGCTTAAACCAATGTCGTATAAAAATTTATTCCAAAATCTAGCATATAACAAGTGTCTTGTTGTGTGCTCGTTACCACCATTATAAAGGTCAACAGGCAACCAACTTTTTAATGCGTCCATACTTGCAAATTCTTTGTCGTTTTTAGGGTCGCAATAACGCATGAAATACCAACTTGATCCAGCCCAACCAGGCATTGTGTCGGTTTCACGTTTTGCAGGTTTTCCACATTTAGGGCAGGTTGTGTTAACCCAATCGGTAATTAATGAAAGTGGGCTTTCACCATCAATTGTTGGTTCATAACTTTCCACTTGTGGAAGGGTTATTGGCAAATCTTTTTCGTCAACTGGTTGCCAACCACAATGCTCACAATAAACCATTGGAATTGGTTCGCCCCAATAACGTTGACGGCTAAACACCCAATCACGCATTTTAAAGTTTACTTGTTTTTCAGCAACGCCCATTTTTTCAAGTTTTTCAGCAATTTTCTTTTTAGCATCTTCAACAATTAAGCCACTAAATTCTTCGCTGTTAATTAGTTTTGCATTTGCTCCTAAATAATCTTGTTTTTCATAAGCACAACCAGTTGGTTCGTTGTTTCCTTCAATAACTTTAATAAAATCAATTCCATGCTCTTTTGCAAATTCATAGTCACGTTGGTCATGAGAAGGAACTGCCATAACAGCACCACTACCATAACTTGCTAAAACGAAATCGCCCAAGTAAACAGGAACTTCTTTTCCGTTTGCAGGGTTAATTGCTGTAATACCTTTTAAGCAAACACCAGATTTGCCTTTGTTTAATTCACTTCTTTCAAAATCGCTTTTCTTTTTTGCTTCGTTAACATAAGCTTCAACTTCTGCATAGTTTTCAATTTTATCTTTTAGCTTTTTAACAAGTGGGTGCTCTGGTGCTAAAACCATAAATGTTATTCCATAAATTGTTTCAATGCAGGTTGTAAAAATGTCAAATGTGCCACCTTGTTTAATTTGAAAAGTAACTTTTTCGCCTTCACTTTTTCCAATCCAGTTAATTTGGCTGGTTTTAATGTGTTCCATATAGTCGGTGTCTTTCAAATCTTCAAGCAATCTGTCGGCATATTTGGTCATTTTTAAAATCCATTGTGCCTTTGTTTTTTGTTGAACTTCGCTATGACATTGACAGCAATATCCACCTTCGACTTCTTCATTTGCTAAAACACCACAATTAGGGCACCAGTTAACATTGGTTTCTTGTTTTTCTGCAAGTCCGTGTTTATAAAATTGCAAAAATTGCCATTGTGTCCATTTGTAATAATCTGGGTCACAAGTTGAAATTTCACGGCTCCAATCAACACTTAACCCAACCATTTTTAATTGCTCTTTAAAAGTTGCAATGTTTCTAGCAACAATTTCTTGTGGAAGTTTGTGTTCTTTAATTGCAGTTCTTTCTGCTTCCAAACCAAAAGCATCACAACCCATAGGAAATAAAACATTATATCCTTGCATTCTTTTCTTTCTTGCCACAGCATCAAGAGCAGAGTAACTTCTAACGTGACCTGTGTGCAAACCTTTTCCGCTTGGATATGGAAATTCAATTAAGATGTAAGCATTTTGTTTGTTTGGTTCCAGGTTTTTAACCTCAAATCTTTTTTCTTTTTCCCAAACATTTTGCCATTTTTCTTCAATCTTTCTAAAATCCATGTTCTTCTCCTTATAAACTTCATATGGCTATTTTATTATAAAAATAAAAAAAAATCAATTATTTGCTTTAATCCTTTTTTAAATAATAATTTAAAACACAAATTGGATTAAAAAAACTAGAAAACGCAGGTTGTTTTCTAGTTTTTGTTTTCGTTATTAAAATTGTTGTTTGCTTGATTATTAGGTTCGGCAGTGTTTGAAATTAAATCTTCTTTTTGTTGTAAAATTGTTTCATTTAATGTTTTTAATGTGTTTGTTTTAACTACTAAATTGTTGTTTTTAATATTAATGCTAAGTAAAATTACTGCACTTAATGTTAAAATTATAATAATAGTTAAAATTAGTACAATAACAAAGTTATATGTTATTGGTGTTTTAATTAATGTTAAAACTAAAAAAATAGTTGCTATTAAACAAAGTAAAATGTTTGTTGAAAAAAATCCTAAAAACAATCCAGTTTTGGTTTTAAAATTTTCGGCTGATGTGTTAATTAAACTTTTTAACTCTTTTGATAACGAAATTAAAAAATAACTTAAAACAAAAACAAAAACTGGAATTAATAAGGTAAACCAATTAAGTTTTAAAAAAAACGGAGCAAAAACTAAATTTAAAATGTTTTCTGTGTTAACATTGCCAAAGTTATTTCCTAAAATTTTAAATGTTAATAAAAGTGCAATAATTATAGTTGCAAAAACAATGCTTATAATGGTTGCAATTAATGTTAAATATTGTGCAACGTTTGTTAGTTTGTGTTTCATATTTTTCTCCAAATAATTTATAAACTAATAATATCACACAATAAATTTAAGTAAAACAAAAATAAAAGTTTTGTTAGTTGTAAACACTAAAAATGGTGTGTTTTTGTTTAAATGGTTGCGAAATTAAGCAAAATATTGTAATCTAATGTTAACAAAAATAAAATTATTGAAAGGGATAATTATGTTTGGAAAAAGAAGTGATGGTGTAAAAATTAAATATGAGGATATTTTGGTTAAAATGACACCTCATTTTATGAAATATAGAAATGACGCAGACAATCAAATTATGCACCCAGTTAGAGTGGAAGATATGGATGCGTGGATTAAAGAAAAAAGTGAAAAAGAAGGAATTGTGTTTAACTATATGCACTGTGTTATGGCAACCATTGTTAGATTACTTGCCACACGTCAAAGGTTAAATCGATTTGTTGTTAGAGGTGCTGTTTATCAAAGAAATAGCATTTCAATTTCGTTAACTATTAAACGTTCTTTGCGTGATGAAGGTGCAGAAAGCACAATAAAAGTTCCTTTCACTGGCGAAGAAACAATATACGAAGTTAAGGAAAAAATTGATAAAGCAATTAAAGATAGCATTGAAGAAGATAATAAAACACAAAAGGTTATTCAAAAACTTGCAATACTTCCAAATTGGTTGCTTCGATTTGCTATTGGAACAATTAAGTGGTTAGATAATAGAAATATGTTGCCAAAATCAATAATTAATGCAAGTCCGTTTCACACAAGTGTTTATGTAACATATTTAAAATCAATTAGATGCGATGCAGTGCTACATCATTTATATAATTTTGGAACAACAGGCATTTTTGTTGCCATTGGAAAAGAAAAGTATGAACCAGTTGTTGATTTTGAAGAATTAAAAGTTGGAAAAGTAATGAATTTGGGCATTACTATGGACGAAAGATTTTGTGATGGTTTTTATTTTGCTAAAAGTTTAAGAATTTGGAATGATATGTTTCACAATTTAAGCCAACTTGAAAAACCTTATAAAATAACAGACAACACAATAATTAATCAAAAAATAAAAAATAGAAGAAAAGCAGTTAAAATTGAAGTTAAGAAAACTAAAAAAACAAACAAAAAAAATCACAAAATTAACAAAAAAGAAATGAAAAAAAATAATAAAGAACAAAAACGTGAAGTTAAAGATGCAAAAAAAGTTTTAAAAACTGAAAAGAAAAAAGCTAAAAAAGATAAAAAATTAGCAGCATAAAAAAAATGAGGAACACTACCTCATTTTTTATTTTACATATGCAATTTTAATTAAGTTTGTGCACCCAGGTTGTTTTGGAACACCACAAGTTATAACAATTAAATTGTTTTCATTTGCTAACCCAAGTTCTTTAACATAACTATTTGCAATTTCAAACATCTCATCTGTTGAATTATATATTGGTGTTAAAACTGGTAAAACTCCCCAGCTTAAATCTAATTGCCTGTAAACTTTTTCGTTTGGTGTTGCACCTAGAATTGTGTTAACCGGTCTAAATCTGCTAACCATTCTTGCACTTTCGCCCGATTTTGTGAAAACCACAAGAGCTTTAATTTTTTGTAAGAAACTTGCGTTAACAGCACTGTGAGAAATAACGTCGGTAACATTTTCAAGTTTATAGGTGCTACTGTTAAATCTTTTAAAGTAGTTAATGTGGCGTTCAGTTTCTTCGGCAATTTTTGCCATTTGTTTAACTGCTTCAACAGGGTATTTTCCAGCAGCTGTTTCACCTGAAAGCATAACAACACTTGTTCCATCATAAACAGCATTGGCAACATCACTAACTTCTGCTCTGGTTGGTCGGTTGTTATAAATCATACTTTCCAACATTTCTGTTGCAGTTATAACAACTTTTCCTTCGTCACGTGTCTTTTTAATTATCATTTTTTGAAGTTCTGGTAGTTTAGAAATTGGAACTTCCACACCCAAGTCACCTCTTGCAACCATAATGCCATCGGCAACTTCAATTATTTCATCTAAATTTTTAATTCCCAAAGCACTTTCAATTTTTGCAATTATTTTCATTGTGCTTTTGTGTTCATCTAAAAAGGCACGTAAATCTAAAACGTCTTGTTTTGAATTAACAAAACTTGCAGCAACAAAATCAACATCGTTTTTAATTGCCCATAAAATATCTCGTTTGTCGGCATCATTTAGGTAAGGGGTGTTAAATTTAATTCCCGGAATACTTAAACTTTTGTGGTTTGAAATAACACCCGAATTTAGTGCTTTTGTTATAACTTCTGTGCCATTAACTTCTAAAACTTTAAACGAAATTAAACCATTAACAGCTAAAATTTTATTTTTTGGTTTAATACATTTAACAATTTCAGGTTCGTTAAAACTAACAATTTCATTTGTTCCTTCAACATCTCTGCCAGTAAAAATAAATTGCTGACCTTTTTTTATTTTAATTTCCCCATTAACAAAAGTTTTAACTCTAATTTCTGGTCCACGAGTGTCAATCATTATTGGAAGTGGTAAATTTAACTCTTTTCTAACTATTTTAACATTGTTTAAAATTTCATTCATACCATCAAGTGTGGCATGGCTTAAATTAATTCTAATAACATTTAACCCTGCATTTGCAAGTGCTTTTAATGTTTGATAATTTGAACTAGCAGGTCCTATTGTTCCAATAATTTTTGTTTTTCGCATCTTTTCTTCCTTTATTTAAATAATTTCAGTAAATTATAACACATAAAAAAAATAATAAAAAATTTTTTAAAATAAAATTTTAAATTTTTAGTTCTAAATTGCTTTTTATTTCATTGTAAAATAAAAATAATTATGATATTATAACTATGATTAATAACAATAACACATTGCAATAGTGTGATATAAAATAAATTGTAATCATATAGTTAATAAAGGTGCCTATGAAAAATGTTAAACTTCAAGAACAAATAGTTGAACTTCGCATATTGTTGCAAAACATATGTGATGGTTTTAGCACCGAAAATTTTAACAAAAAAACATCATTAACCATGCGCACAAAAGTTCTTTTTGTGTTAAGTAAAAGAAAGTTGTGTTCACCAAGCGTTTTAATTGAAACTTTGGGTGTGGCAAAAAGCAACTTGGCATTGCTTTGTAAAAGTTTGTGCGAAGAAGGTGTTATTAAAGCCGATAAGGGCAATAATGATAAACGTAACATTTATTATTCTTTAACCCCAAAGGGTGAGCGAGAACTTAACGAATTTTATGTTTTAATGTCAAACGAAGTTGACTATGCATTAAACGATAAAGATATGAAAATTATGGAAAAGAAATTTGATGAGATAATTGAATTTCTTAAAAGAAAATATAAAAGTAATTAGGAAAGCATTATGATTAAACTATACAACACATTCACAAGAAGAAAAGAAGAATTTAAAC
>CALWDV010000033.1 GCA_944376785.1 uncultured Clostridia bacterium
TTTTTATTTTAAAATAAACTAATTGTTAAAACTGTTATTTAATAACAGTGTCGGCAAGAATTGTGTTTGTTTGACTGTGACACAATGCAACTGCCAAAGCATCGGCTGCATCATCTGGCTTTGGTGTTTTTGCTAAATTTAAAATTGCTTTAACCATATATTGAACTTGTTGTTTTTCGGCACGACCATTTCCAGTTAATGCTTGTTTAATTTGAAGTGGTGTGTATTCAAACAATTTTTGTTCACCTAAATTTTTTATAGCAGAAAGCAAAATTACTCCACGTGCCATTGCAACGTTAATAACAGTTTTTTGGTTTGTGTGATAAAATAATTCTTCTATTGCAAAACAATCTGGTTTGTATTTATTTATTAGATATTCAATACCATCATAAATAATATTTAGTCGAACCGACATTTTTAATGATTTATCAGTTTCAATTACACCATAATCAATAACTTTTGTTTGATTTTTTGTTTTTTCAATAATTCCAAAACCAACAATGGCATAACCTGGGTCAATACCTAAAATTATCATATAGCCTCGTAAAATTTAGTATTATGCAAAATATTAAAAAACACCTTTTTTCTTAACTTTTTTAATATCTAAATTAGTTTACAATTTTTATTTTTTTTTGTCAAATAATTTTACATTATAGAACGTTAGTTTGATTAATTAATAAAAAAAATTGAGCATTGCTCAATTTTTTATTCTTCATCATCTTCTTCTGGAAGTTCAACATTGTGGTACACTTCTTGAACATCATCATTATCTTCAAGCGCATCAACAAGTTTTTGGAAACTGCTTAGTTTATCTTCTGGTAAAGTTAAATAACTTGCAGGAACTAATTCAATTTCTGCACTATCAACTTCAATTTTGTTGTTTTCAAAATATTCTTTTGCTGAATCAAAATTTTCAGGTGTGGTTACAATTTCATAATATGTGTCATATGTTACAGTGTCGTCTGCACCTGCTTCAAGTGCGTGCATCATTATGTCGTCTTCACTAATACCCATTCCCTTAGGAATAATTATAATACCTTTTCTTGAAAATAAGTAAGAAACGCAATTTGTTGAACCTAAGCTTCCACCAAATTTATCAAATAAGTGACGAACATCACTTGCAGTACGATTTTTGTTATCGGTTAATGCTTCAACAATAATTGCAGAGCCAGCAGGACCATAACCTTCATAAGTAATTGCCTCATAGTTAACAGAACCAAGTTCTCCACTTGCACGTTTAATTGAACGGGTGATGTTATCGTTTGGCATATTGTTTGCACGTGCTTTTGCAATTAAATTTTTAAGTTTTGCGTTTGAATTTGGGTCTGGGCCACCTTCTTTAACAGCAACTTGAATTTCACGACCAATTTTTGTGAAAATTTTACCAGTTGCAGCATCATTTTTTGCTTTGATGTTTTTAATTTTGCTAAACTTATTATGTCCTGACATAATTTTCTCCTTTTATTATTTTAAATTAAACATTAATATGCTTGCTGAAACAGCAGCATTTAAACTTTCAACGTTGTTTTGCATTGGAATTGTTACTGTAATATCGCTTAAATTTTGTAATGCTTTACTAACTCCGTTGCCTTCATTGCCAATTATCAAACCAAAATTTTCGTTAATTTTAATATTATCGCAGTTTTCACCATTTAAATTTGCTGAAACTAATTTAAAGTTATGCATTTCTTTTTGTTTTGCAAGTTCATCAACTGTTAAATTAACAAAATTAACATCAAAAACATAACCCATACTGCTTCTTATAACCTTTGGTAAATATGGAAAAACAGAGTTTATTGAAACAATGTTTTTAAATCCAAAAGCAATTCCACTTCTAATTATTGAGCCCAAATTTGATGGGTCTTGCAAATTATCAATTACCAAAAATTTATCATCAAAGTTAAATTGATTGTTTTTAGGTAATTCAAAAATGGCAAAAATTCCTGGACTGGTGACAGATTCTGAAAGTTTTTTTGAAACTGATTCTGAAATTTTATAGGTTTGATTTTCAAATTTTGAAATTAAATTTTCAAATTTACTAATTTTATTTTCTTCAACAAACAATCGTTGTAAAATTTTTCCACTATTAACTAAATCGTTAACAATTTTTTCACCTTCAACAAAAACAGAGTGATTGGCAATTATTTCACTTTTTTGTTTTAAAGAATTTGTGAATTTTACTGTTGGATTGTTTATTGATGTAATTTCTTTAATCATAAAATACCTTTTTTAAACGAAATTAAAACCTATATATAATTACATAGGTTTTAAAATTTTATGTTAAGCTAATTTACTTTTTGCAGTTTCACAAAGAACTTTGAATGCATTTGCATCGTTTAATGCAATATCAGCCAAAACTTTACGATTTAAGTCAATATTTGCAAGTTTTAAACCATGCATAAATTTGCTGTAAGATAAGTTATTCATACGGCAACCTGCATTAATTCTTGCAATCCATAAGCTACGGAAATCACGTTTTTTAAGACGTCTTCCAACGTAAGCATATTGACCACTTTTCATAACTGCTTGATTAGCAACACGATACAATTTGCTTCTAGAACCTCTGTAACCTTTTGCTGCTTTTAAAACTTTCTTGCGATTTTTGTTCGCATTAACTGCTCTTTTAATTCTCATTGTTACTCTCCTTAATTATTAATACTATTGGTTAAGCATTGCTTTAATATTTTTTTCGTCTGCTTTTGAAACATATGCAGGTTGACGTAGTGCCATTTTACGAGCTGGTGCTTTCTTTGTTAAAATGTGTCTACGATTTTGTTGTGAACGTTTAATTTTCCCACTTGGTTTAACAGAAAAACGTTTTTTTGCTGTACTTCTTGTTTTTTGTTTAGGCATAATAATTCTCCTTCATATATAATATTATTTTTGCTATAAAATTTTTGAAGTTGTTACTTCGAGTTTTTTGGTGATATTACCATAATAATTTGTCTGCCGTTAATTGCAGCTGGTGTTGTAACTTCGCCACAATCAGCAACTAAATTTGCAAATTTTTCCATAATTGGCATTCCCATTTGAGGGTTTTGAAGTTGACGACCAAACATTCTTAAAACAACTTTAACTTTGTCGCCATTTGTTAAAAACTTTTTAACATTTTTTGCTTTAAAGTTTAAATCGTTGTCGGCAATGTTCATGCTTAATTGCATTCCCTTAACTTCGGCAACTTTTTGTTTTTTCTTGGCATCTTTTTCACGTTTTATCATATCAAAACGATATTTGCCATAATCCATCACTTTGCAAACTGGTGGATTTGAAACTGGGGAAATTAAAACAAGATCTAGTTCTTGTTCTTCGGCAATGCGTTTTGCTTCTTCTAAACTAACAATGCCATAAGTAACACCCATTTCACCGTTTAATCTAACTTCTGGTGCCTTAATTTGCTCATTAATCAATAATTCTTTAATGGCTGTATCCTCCTAAAATTTTTTCAAAGTAAAATGTGATAAACACAAAAAAGTGGACACACTTTGCCCACTTTTCACTTTTCAAAACAATAAAATTAGAATGTTTTGACCAAACCAAGACGAAACCTGTTTGGTGAGAAGTGGCCTTCTACTTTGATTAACGCAACAATTATAGAATAAAAATATTGTTCTGTCAATTACTTTTTTAATGTTTTTTTATTATTTTATTTCCTTATTTTTAACTTCAAGCATAATGTTACTAATGAAGTCATTTAAAGAAACACTGCCCTTATCGCCTTCTTTTCTGTGACGAACAGAAACTTTGTTTTCTTGCATTTCTTTATCACCAATAATTAACATATAAGGAACTTTTTCAAGTTGAGCTTCTCTAATTTTTTTACCAATTTTTTCATTTCTATCGTCAAGTTCAACACGAAGCCCATTGTTTTCTAATTCTTGTTTAACTTTGTTAGCATATTCTAAATGATTATCGGCAATGTTTAAAATTTTAACTTGTGTTGGAGCAAGCCATGTTGGGAATGCACCTGCAAAGTTTTCAATTAAAATTGCAATCATTCTTTCTAATGAACCATAAACAACACGATGAATCATTATTGGTTCTTTTAATTCACCATTAGAATCAACATAGGTTAAGTTAAAACGTTTTGGAAGTTGCATATCTAATTGAATTGTGCCACATTGCCATTCTCTGCCAATGCAATCTGTTACGTGAATATCAATTTTAGGTCCATAGAACGCACCATCACCAGCATTAATTTTATAATCTAAATTCATATGTTTTAAAGCATTTGAAAGTGCTGTTTCTGCCATTTCCCATTCACTAATTTCACCAATATGATTTTCAGGCATGGTTGAAAGTTCAACAGAATATGATAAACCAAAAGTTGAATAAACTTTATCAACTAATGACATAACGTTTTTAATTTCATCTTCAATTTGGTTTGGTAACATAAAAATGTGTGCATCATCTTGTGTGAAACATCTAACACGTAAAAGACCATTTAATGTGCCACTTGCTTCATGACGATGAACTTTTCCTAGTTCGCCAACACGCAAAGGAAATTCTTTATATGAATGAATGTTTTGTTGATAGAAAATCATTCCACCTGGGCAGTTCATTGGTTTAATTGCAAATGTGTCATCTTCAACTGTGAAAGTGTACATATTTGATTTGTAATGATCCCAGTGACCACTAATTTCCCACAATTCTCTGTTCATTGCCATTGGAGTTTCGATTTCAACATAACCTGCTTTTTTATGAATATCACGCCAAAAATCAATCAATAAATTTTTTAAGATTAAACCTTTTGGCATATATGTTGGCATTCCTTTTGCATAGTCAGAAATAAAATACAAACCAAGTTCTTTTCCAAGTTTTCTGTGGTCACGTTTTGCTGCTTCTTCCAACATTTGAACATAGTTTTTTAATTCTGATTTATCTAAAAATCCGTAGCAATAAACACGTTGTAACATTTTATTTTTTTCGTTACCACGCCAATATGCACCATTAACTTTTGCAATTTTAAAAGCAAATGTACGCAAGAATTTTGTGTTTTCAACGTGAGGTCCACGACATAAATCAACAAAGTTATCACCTGTGTAATAAATTGTTATAACTTCGTTTTCAGGAAGTTCGTTAATAAGTTCAGTTTTATAAACATTGTTTTTAAACAATTTTAATGCTTCACTTTTTGAAACTTCTTCACGTTTAAAATCTTCGTTGTTTTTAATTATTTCATTCATTTTATTTTCAATTTTTTCAAAATCATCTGGCGTGATTTTGTGTTCTAAATCAATGTCATAATAAAAACCATTATCAATTGCAGGACCAATGGTTAATTTAACATCTGGCCAAATTTGTGTTATTGCTTTTGCAAGAACGTGTGCCATACTATGACGATACATATTAAGTTTTTCTTCTTTTTCTAAATCTTTTTCCATAATTTTCTCCTTTTTGGGCTTAAAAAAAGCCCTTTGAATTATTTTCAAAGGACGAATAAACTTATCCGTGGTTCCACCTTAATTGCAACAAAATTGTTGCCACTTTAACTTGTTTTATTCCTAAAACAACAAAAGGTTCAGTCAAAAAAGTGGTTTCAAAATTAAGTTTAAGCAAGTGCTCTCAGCCAATGACACTTTCTCTGTAACTTAAATGGTTTAATTTCTACTTGTTTTTTATCAACCTGAAATTTATTTAACGATTGTATTATAATTTTAAAAACATTATAAGTCAATAGTTTTTAAACCAATAAATTCACTTTTTTATTGAAAATATGATAAATAATTTTGAAAGTGTTATCACTTAAAACACCAGCACAATGCAAATTTATTGTTTTTGGTGCAAGTGTTATTAAACCTGAAATTAAATTTAGTTCTAAATTGTTTAAATTATAGGCATCATTAAAAACAATAATGTTATTATTTTCATCACACAAAACAAAATTTTCACCATTAAAATAAACATCAATACTTTTTCGTTTTGGGGTTATTGAAGAAATTAAAAACTTTAAAAGTTCTAAAAAAGTTTCACTTTCCATAAAGCTTGTGTTATTTGAGCAAATGTTAACAATTTCCTGCCATTTTTTTTCTAACTTTTTTAATTGGAATAAGTAAAAAGAATCTAAAACCAAGCCAAAGTTTAAATTTAATTTATCTAAAACATAATAAAAATCTTCTTCAAAATCAAACAAAACTAAACATTTAATTAATGCAGTTTTTAATTGTTCGTTTAAATAAGATAAATCAATTTTTGATTCAAAAAATTTTTGTTTATAAATTAAAACAATGCTTTCTGCAATAACTTTTTTTAAATTCAACAAAATTTTGGGTTTATCTTTAAACTCACAAGCAACACTTAAAGAATTTTTATTTAGTGCTGTTACAACATTAACGTTTTTAAATTTTAAACTTTTTTCAATGTTTTTTAAGTAAATAACATCATTAATGTTTGACTCAATAAAAAATTCCCACATACTTTTTCCCTCTAAAAAATAGTATATGAAATATGTTAATAATTATTTAATTAAACAAAAAAATGGCAAAAGCCATTTTTTATTTTTAATAGTTACCAGTTACAACAATGTCAACATTTAAGTTACAAACATTTTTTATTACAACATCACCTGCTTGTGCCTTATTTAATTCTAACTTTTCAATTTCTTTTAAAACATCATTTATTCTGTTTTTTGGCACCATGCCTGTTGTTTTAACTGGAAGCACACCCAACTTTGTTTTAACAAGAGCAGTAACAATACGCATTGGATTGGTTAATTCGTTTTTACCGTAAGTTTCACCACGCAAACAAGAATTTCCTGTTACTTTAACTTCTTTTCCAACTTTTTCAATGGTTAGTTCACAACCAACCGGACACATTATGCAAGTTGTTTTCATTATTGCCCCCTTACTAAAACGGTTAAGTCACCATTAATTTTAGATTTTTCAATTTGTATTTTTTGCATTTCTCCTGCATTTGCTGCTAAAACAAATTTAGAATAAATTTCATTTTCACCACATTTAACGCAAATATATGATTTTGTTATTCTTGAACTTAATCTAAAATAAATCATTAAATCTTCTTTTTCAGACATATATCCAAAAGAAGGAGAAACATATCTAATTCCATTACCCGCAACAACGTTAAATGGTTTTTTATGAGTTAACTTGCCTAATGCATATTTTGCAGCATTAGTTCCGGCTAATTTGCTTTCATAAGTAACATTATCAACTAAATCGTGAACATGCAAAACATTACCACAACTAAAAATTCCACTAATGTTTGTTTCCCTAAATTCATTAACATCTGCCCCACCAGTTTTTGGATTTAATTTAAGATTTTTAACTAAATCAACTTCTGGAATTAAGCCAACAGACAAAATTAAACAATCGCATTTAACAAATTTTTCTGTTTCAAGTTTTGGAGTGAAACCATCAACTTCGGCAACATAAACACCTTCTATTCTAGTGTTGCCAACAACACGAGTAACAGTGTGTTTTAATTTTAGTGGAATATTATTATCATTTAAACATTGAACAATATTACGTTTTAATCCACCAGATTCAGGCATAATTTCTAAAACTTCTAAAACTTTTGCTCCTTCATAGGTTAATCTTCTTGCCATTATTAAACCAATGTCGCCAGAGCCCAAAATAACACAATTTTTGCCAGGAAGTTTTCCATGAATATTAACCATTTTTTGCACTTGACCAGCAGTATAAACGCCAACAGGACGAGAACCTGTTAACATAATTCCAGCAGGAGTTTTTTCACGGCAACCCATTGCTAAAACAATTGCTTTTGCTTGAACCACTGTTTGCCCTTTTTCATTAATAATGGTTACATTTAAACCATTAATATCAATAACAAATGTGTTTAATAAAACATCAACTTTTGTTTTACTAAGTAATTCAACAAATCTAAGTGCATATTCTGGCCCGGTTAATTCTTCATTAAAATATTGAAGACCAAAACCATTGTGTATGCATTGATTTAAAATTCCACCCAATTTTTCATTACGTTCAATAAGCAATGTTTTTGCACCTTGATTGTAACTTTCTATGGCAGCAGCCATTCCAGCAGGTCCGCCACCAATAACAACAACATCATACATTAAATTTTTATTCATAACTTTCTTCCTTTATTTTTTAGGATTTATGTTTGAAACATAAAAATTTGAGCCTTTATTTTCTTTTACAACTTCATCTTCGGAAATGTTTAAGTTTTCACTTATTGTTTTAATTACTTTTGTTAAACAGAATCCACCTTGGCATCTGCCCATACCTGCTCTAACTCTTCTTTTAATTGCATCAACACTGTTTGGCTTTAATGGAGAATTTAACGCTTCTTTAATTTCACCTAAACTAACACATTCACATTTACAAATTATTTTGCCATAATCTGGGTTACGTTTAATAAGTTTGTTTCGTTCTGCTTCGTTAAGGTCATGCAAACAAGTGTATGGAACACGTTTTTTCATTTTTTTATCGGCATTATTAAACCCAAGCAAGTTTTCTGCAACATATTCTGCAATGGCAGGTGCAGCAGTTAAGCCCGGCGAACAAATTCCTGCTAAATTAATAATGTTTTGTTTTTTAGTTGATTTTTCAACAATAAAATCGTCGCCACAAATGGTTCTAACTCCAGAAAAATTTCGAATGTTTTTATTAAAAGGAATATCTTTTATAATATTAACTGCTTTTTCTTTTATTTCATTTAAACCATCAACTGTTGTTATGGTTGTGTTATCACTTTCATAAGAAGTTGGCCCAACAATTGTTTGACCATGAACAGTTGGCGTTATTAACACACCTTTACTGAATTTGCTTGGCAGTGGGAAAATTGTTAAATTAGTTAATGGTTCAATGTTTGAATCAAGTAAAAAATATTCGCCACGTCTAAACTCAATTTCATGTTGTTCTGTTCCTAAAATTTTTGCAACTTCGTTATATGATGCACCAGCAGAGTTAATAACATATTTTGCGTTAATGTTTAAGTTGTCGGCAATTAAGTTATAACCAAAATCATTTTTAACACATTTTTTAATTTTAGTGTTAAATTTAACTTCTGCGCCATTAATAACTGCTTCTTCTGCAAGTGCAATAGTTAATAAATATGCCGATGTTATTCCAGAAGTTTCAGCAAACAAACCACAAGTTATGTTTTCGTTTAGTTTAGGCACTTTTGTTAATAGTTGCTCTCTATTTAAAATATGCAAACCTTTAACTCCATTAGCTTTACCACGATTAAACAGTTCGTTAACCATATTTAAATCGTTACCAACAACCAAAGCACCACATTGTTTAATTGGAACACTAAGTTCCTTTGCTAATTTAAAGGTTAATTCGTTTCCTCTAACATTAAATTTTGCTTTTAATGTGTTTGGTTTGCAGTCGAACCCTGCGTGAATTATGCTACTATTTGCTTTTGAAGCCCCAACTGCAACATCGTTACCCTTTTCAATTAAAACAACTTTCAAATTTTTTCTTGTTAGTTTGTTTAAAATTGCACAACCAACAATTCCACCACCAATTATTGCAACATCATAATTCATATTAAACTCCTTAAAAAGTTGTGTTTTTATTAACTAATTCTAGTATAACAAAAAAATTTGTAAAAACTAAATAAATACACAAATTGTTTTAAATTTTTAACAATATTTGTTAAAATAAAACTAGTTAAGTTTATAGGGGGAATGTTTGTTTTGAATAAAAGATATATTTTAGGGATTGATGAAGGAACAACAAGTGTTAGAACTGTTTTATATGACACAAAAACAAACAAAATAATTAATGTTGAAAAAATAAAATTTCAACAACACTATCCAAAGCCAGGTTGGGTTGAACATGATGCAGAAGAAATTTGGGAGGCAACACAAAAAACTTTAAATAAAACAATTAAAGATTTTAATTTATCACCAAAAAATGTTTATGGAATTGGCATTACCAACCAACGTGAAACAACCGTTGCATGGAACAAAGAAACTAATATTGCTGTGTGCCCTGCCATTGTTTGGCAATGCAGAAGAACTGCCGATTATTGCAAAACAATTAAAAACAAAGTTGCAATTAAAAACAAAACAGGTTTAATTGTTGATGCATATTTTTCAGCAACAAAAATTAGGTGGATGATTAATAATAATTCAACTGTTAGAGAATTAAACAAACTTGGCAAAATTAGATTTGGAACTATTGATTCGTTTTTAATTAGCAAATTAACAAACGGAAAAAATTTTTACACAGATGTAACTAATGCTTCAAGAACAATGCTTTATAACATAACAAAAGGTTGTTGGGACACAAAACTTCTTAAACAATTTGGCATAAGTATGGAAAGTTTGCCAGAAGTTAAACCTTGCAGTTGTAATTTTGGAGAAGCAGAAACCATTGTTGGAAACATTCCAATTTTAAGTGTTATTGGTGACCAACAAAGTTCATTGTTTGGTCAAGGTTGCTTTAAAAAAGGTATGGCAAAAAGCACATATGGAACAGGTGCATTTATTTTAATGAACACAGGTAATTTTGCAAACGTTAACAATAAAAAAATGTTAACAACAATTGCTTGGAAAATTGGAAATGAAGTTACTTATGCCCTTGAAGGAAGTGTTTTTAATGCAGGTGCTGCCCTTGAATGGGGAAACCGACTTGGACTTTTTAACAACTCGGCTGAAACTGCTGCACTTGCTGAAAGTGTTGGAACTAACGATGGTGTTTATTTTGTTCCAGCATTTACTGGCCTTGGTTCGCCATATTGGGACCCAAAAGCAAAAGGAATTATTTATGGTATTACTGGTGGAACAACAAAAGCTCACATTAGTCGTGCAATTTTAGAAAGTATGGCATACTCCACTTTTGACATTATTGACACAATGGAAAAAAGTGGAATTAAAATTAAAGAACTTAGATGTGATGGCGGAGTTAGTAAAAATGATTTTTTACTTCAATTTCAAAGTGATATGATTAGAAAAAAATTGTTAAGACAAGAAAGCATTGAAGCAACTGTTTTAGGTGCAATTTACATGGCAGGGTTAACTTGTGGTGTTTATAAAAATTTAAGCGATATTGAAAAATTAATTACTTTTAAAAATGAATTTAATCCTAAAATGGATTTAAATAATTCAAAACTTTTAATTAAAGGTTGGCACGTGGCAGTTAAAAAAAGTTTAAGTAAACGTTAAAAAGTGGGGATAATGTTATGAGAAAAGAAATTATTGTTGGTTTTGA
>CALWDV010000034.1 GCA_944376785.1 uncultured Clostridia bacterium
TTACAGATGGATTAAAACCTTTTGTAGATGTGTGCGTAAAACAAATTAAAGATTCAGCTGAACTAGCAAAAGCTAAGGGTGACAATGCAAGGAAAGATGACGAAATTGAAGCTAAGAAAGGTGAAATTGCAGAAAAAAATAATGAAATTACAGAAAATGAAAAAGCAATAGTAGAAACCGAAAGCAATATTGAAAAAATTAAAGAAAGCATAGACAATATGGAAATGCTTCCAGATAAAGAATTGGTTGCTGCTCAAAAAGAAGAGTCATATAATATGGCAATAGTTAAAAGCAGAGAGTTCAATCAAGCTTTAAAATCTTTAATTGCTGTTGTTGACAAACATCAAGAGATGGAAAATGACTTAATCAAAAAAGGTGTTATAGTTGAAAAAGATGGACGTTTTATTCTTCAATTAGATAAATCAACAGAAGATAGCATAAAAGAAAAATCTGTTTATGATGATTTTATGCGTGGATTTGAAAGTTATGAAGAAGATAAAAAAGCTTTAATTGATGGTGTAAAAAATAGAGTTCAAGAAATAACTAAAACAGCTAAAGAAAAATTTGATTTAGTAATTGAAATTGATGCTAGTGGCAGACCCGTTGTTAACGATAAAAACGAAGTAGTTATTAGATATATAGATAATCCAACAAGAGTTAAGGGTGATATTTCAATTGATGCTATTACTTTATATGAAAAACAAGAACTAATTTCAATATATGACAAAATTTTAGAAGTTGAAAATGAAGAAGAAAGAAATGGGTTAATCGCAAAACTCCCAAAAGAAGTTCAAAGAGAAATTCAAAATAATCCTGATAATTATAGAACTATTGTTTCAGAACAATTAAGTGCCGAAAGATCAACAGCTTCTCAAATAGCGCAAGATTTTTTAAAATTAGAAACAAAAGATGAAAAGCACCAATTCCAACAAGATTATTTAAGATATAAACATTATAGAACTGGGAAGTATTTAGATGCTGATAAAGTTGAAGAATCTTTAACAGTTGAAGAATATGAAACACTTGATAAAGATTTGGCTGAACTATCAGTAGTTGAAGATAAACAAGCAAAAACTGAAACTCTAGTTGAAGATATTGCAGCAAATCCAGAAAAACCTGCTGAACGTGAATCAACACATAGAAAAGAAACAGAACCAGAAGTAAAACCAGATAAGTATAGGGCTGATGTAGTTGAATTTGTTGATAATTACAGACAACTTTGTGCACTTGATGATTTTGCTAAAAAATCTAACGAAGAAAGATTGGCTTATGTTGCAGACATGAAATCAAAGGGGATTGATACTTCTGATTACGAAAGTTATATTGAAGCAGATGGAAGTGTTAAAGAAACAGAGTTTAGTGCGCTTCAAGAAAAACTTGATAAAGATTTAGAAACTATTTGTGCAAAACAACCAAAACATGGCACTGCCGAATTTAGTCAATTTGTTGACCAAGCAACTCAGCATTTTATTAATGAACAAGCAAAAGATGGTGTTGTTGTTGAATCAGAACAACAAGCAAAACAAGATATTGAAAAAACATTAATTACACATCAATTCAATAAAGAACAAGAAGAACAAAATTCTGTTATTATTGAAAATGGTGATGTTGAAGCAACTGCTGAACAAAATGATGATAGTAAACCTAATAAAAATAAAAAGATAAAAGTTGAATACACTGCAAAAGGTTGTGAACTTGCATTAAAATCAATTAATAAGCTTATTAAAAAATTAGAAGAACAAATTAAAGCAGATAAAGAAAAAGTGGCAGAAGAAAAGAAAGCTTCTGAAAAGAAAGAGGAAACTGAACCAAAAGTTGAGGAAAAAGAAGAAATTAAAAAATCAAATCCAAAACTACGTCAAGCATATTTAGGTTTAGTTTATGACGAATTGCTTAGTCAGGTTGGTGGTTTATCATCAGAAGAAACTAAAGAGCTATTTAGTAAAATTGATATTGAAGTTGATTCTGAAAAGTTCAAAGATTATGTGGCTGATGGAAAACTAAATGTTACCGAATTTTTGGATAAAGAATATGGAATAAAAGTTGTTGAACAAAAACGTGCAATTACTGCTCAGGTTTCAACTGTAAAAACTGGAACTGTTAATGAAGAAGGTAAAATTGTTAATAAAGCAGGTGTTTCAGTTGAAGAAAAATTGTATGAACGTTATGAAGCAGGAAACGTGCAAGAAGCTGTTGAAGCTATTGTTGAAACTAAATCTGTTAGAAAGAAAAAATATATTGCTCGTAATATGATTATTTATGCATTAGGAAAAGGTTTAATCGACAAAGAAACTGTTCAATCAAAATCTGAACAACTTGAAAGTATGTTAACAAGTGCTGGATATGAAGTGTCAGATGAAAATATTGATAAATTAGTTAGTGGTAAATTGCCTGGTGTTGATATCTCTCCTTTAAAAGAAGTAATAAAAACACAAATTGATGCTAACATTCCTAAAAAAGATAAAGAAAGAGTTTAAATCTAATTAAGGAGATTTTATTATGGCAAATAATGTTAATATGTATAAGTTTGAGGTTATTGAAGGCATTATTAAAGCAATAGATTTCAAAACAAAAGAAGAAGTTGTTGAACTTGCTAAAAAAATGATGGAAGCTGCTCAAAGCAATCCAAAATATTCAGCATCTGTTAAAAAAGCTTTTAAAGAAGCTTATGCTGAACTTAGTGCCGAAGATTTAACTTTGGAAAACTTGTATGAAATAAAAAATATGCTTGATTAACAAAAAAAAGATGCAATTTGCATCTTTTTTTTGCTTAAAAACAGAAAAAAACAAACCATCGTTTAATTTGATTGGTTTGTTTTTATTTTTAATAATTATTTTGCTTTATTTGCACTATTAAACACTTTTTCAATTTTTTCTTTAACAACTTCGTTAACATATTTTTTGCCATTTTTTAAGTATTCTCTCATATCAACAGTTTCTGGTTTTAAAGCTAAAATTTCTCTAACTCCTGCTGTGAAAGAAATTCTTAAATCGCTATCAACATTAACCTTAACAATGTTATGTTTTGTTGCTGCTTCAAAAAGCATTGTTTCAGGAATACCATTTGCTCCTTTTAATTTTGCTCCATATTTTTCAGCAAGTTTAACTTTATCTTGTGGAATAGAACTTGCACCATGCAAAACAAAAGGGAAGTTTGGAAGTAATTTTTCAATTTTAGAAAGAATATCAAAACGTAATTTTGCTTCGCCATTAAATTTATAAATGCCATGACTTGTTCCAATTGCTATTGCCAAACTATCAACTCCTGTGCGTTCAACAAATTCTTTTGCTTGAACAGGGTTTGTGTATTTTGCTTCATCGTTAGAAGCACTGATTTCGTCTTCAACACCTGCCAAAACTCCAAGTTCTGCTTCAACAGTAACATTGTGTGCATGAGCATATTCAACCACTTGTTTAGTAAGTGCAATATTTTCTTCAAAAGGAAGTGAACTTGCATCAATCATAACATTTGTAAAGCCATTATCAATGGCATTTTTACAATCTTCAAAAGTTTTGCCATGGTCTAAATTTAAAATAACAGGTATATTTGTCATTTTGGCTTGGACCATTGCATATATTTCTTTAATTCCTGCATATTTTATTGCACTTGTGCTACATTGAACAATAACAGGGCTTTTTAGCTCGTTTGCTGCATCTAAAATGGCAGATAATGTTTCTAAATTAACAAAATTAAAAGCACCAATTGCATAATTGTTTTTTATTGCATCTAAGTATAATGTTTTACTATTTTGTAATCCCATATTAACTCCTTATTATTACTAAAAATATTTTAAAATATAAAAAAATTATTAGCAAATAATTTAAAGTTAAATAATAAAAATTTATTAAAAAACCATATATGTATTGCTAAATTCAAAAAAATTATATATACTATTATTAATATATAATGAAATTGTGTGCATTCAAAAGTTTTAATTTTGATTCACAATTAAGGGGTAATTTATGAAATTAGGTTTTGTTATTCCATTGCTAGATGAATATGATGTTGAAAAAAACTATAATGTAATTGCAAAAGCTTGTGCTGATTGCAATGTTGATTTTGACGTTATTTTTGCTTTGAATTCCAAATTAAGTGGTGTTTTCACAAAAATAAGAAATGTGTTTGTGGAAAATAAAGCAGTTAAAGCTTTTATGGTTGATAGACCTGTTGATCATTATAAATTAATAACACTTGCAATGGATAAATGCGAAAACTATGATGCAACAATATTGTATTCCGGAAAAGAAGATGTTAATGCAGATGTTATTAAAGCATTTATAACAAGTTATGAAGCTGGTAACAAAATTGTTTATCTTAAAAAAGTTTATAGAGGATTTAAAAAACTTGTTTCAGGTTTTAAATCAATGTTTTATAAATTAGGCATTAAATTGTTGGGTGTTTTTAAAGATATTAATGCAGAAACAGACATTCAATTATTAGATGCAGATGTTGTTAAAACAATTAATCAACTTCCTGGCAAAAATCGTCAGTTAAGAACTCTTGATTCGCTTTTATATTACACAACAGACATTATTCATTTGGAAGTGGACTCAAAAGAAGTTGTTAATGCTAATTACACAACAAAAGATAAATCTTATGTTAAAAATGCAGTGGTGGCTTATTCAAGTTTGGTGGTTGGGCTTGTTGGTGGTGTGTTAAGTTCTGTTGTTTTAGGTGTTGGTTTAAAATGGCACTACTTAATTCATGTTGGCTTGTGGGTTTTGTTTTTGGTTGGACTTACTTTGTTTTTAGTGTTCAACACAAGAAAAACTTTAACTTATAGAGCTGGAAAGAATGTTGATCCAAGTGAATTTGTTTCATTAAAAGATAAAATTGAATATTACAATATGTAATAATAAAATGCACTGCTTAATTTTAAAAATAAGTAGTGCATTATTACTCTAAGGTGGTGTTTTGATTATGGATTTTTTTAATAATCATAATGACAACTCTAAACGTAATGAAATGTTATTAGATGCCATAATGGAAGAACAAAAAAACAGGGAAGAAAAATATAACATAAAAAAAGGTTACTTACTTAAAAAGAGAAAAACTCCTGTTAGTAACCCTTTTGAAAAAGATGTTGAAGATGATGACAGGAATTTTAAACATAATTCTGTTAATACTTTAAATAATGGTAAACCTGTTTTTGTGGTTAATGGCAAAGGTACTTTTAGAGGAAGTAAAAATTCAATAAGTAACAAAAATAAATTAATAATTGCTTTAAGCACAATGGCACTTATATTAGTTGCTGCCATAGCTTTTTGTTGTGTTTTTTTCTTTTCAAAACACAATATAAAAATTGTTTGTGGTAATATTGAAGGAATAACAATAACAAACACTAAAAATGATGAAATTAATAAAATTCAACTTAGAATGTATGAATCTTTTTCATTTAAAATTACTGTTAACGAAAACTATTCAAATTCAATAATTGAAGTTTGGTATAATAACGTTGAATTAGAACCAAATGAAAAAGGTTTTTACACAATAAAATTTAATGGGGAAAATGCCGAGTTAAGAATTACTGGTGTTGTTGAAAATGATTATGATGTGGCTTTTGAAAACGTTAATGGTTTAACATTTCAAAAATTAAAGGAAGACAACACTTTTGAAAATATAACCACAACTCAAACAAACTATTATGGAACTAATTTAAAATTTAGAGTTGTTGATAATGTAACTAATGAAGTTTTAAAAGAACCTTATATTGCTATTTATAATAACAATAAACTAATGAAAGCAAATGAAAATGGAATATTTGAAGTTTTCTTTGACAAAAATCAAACCATTAGTGGTGGATATCATAGTCCTTATGAATATTTTAATATTTTGAACATTTCAGAAAATGAAACACCAAACTATGTTGTTTCTGGTTTAACTGAACTTGGTTCGCAATCAAAAGTTTTAAAATTTCCAAGTAAATATAACAATTACAATTTAACATATGATTTTTTCTCAAATAATTATTATAATCAAACACAAGAAATAATTATGAATAGTGATTGTGTTTTTGACCAAACTGTTTTTGATTATTTTGTTAATTTAGAAAACATTAATGTGTTAAATAGTGGTGAAATTGGATATTATTCTTTAAATGGTTTGCTTTATGAAAAAGTTTCAATTGTTTCTTATGCTATTGGCTTAACAGAAGAGCATGTAATTGAAAAATTAATAAAAGTTCCAAACGGATATGGTAGAAATTTAGAAGAAGGTGCAAGAATTTTAAACATTAATCCTGATGAAATTTGCACGAATGCAATTAACAGATTAAACTATATTAAAACAATTTATATTGGAAGTAAAACATCTTCAATTCAACCACTTGCTTTAAAAGGTGCTTATAACCAAAACAATTACACAATAAACATTGAAAACAGTGAATATTTTGTGGTTGAAAACAATGTTATTTACACCAAAGATAAAACCGAAATTGTTGCTGCACCAGCTTATTCAGGTGAATTTAGTGTGCCAAATAATGTTAAAATTAGAGATAATGCTTTTTCATTTAGCAATGTAACAAAATTAAGTTTTGAAGAAAATGCAACTCTTTCAATTTATGCTTTAAACATGATGGAAAATGTTAAAACTATTGTTTTACCAACTAACACTGCAAATATTTATGATATAATGTTTTTTGGAAATATAAATTTAGAGGTTATTGATTTAAGAAATGTTGTTGGAACTATTACAATTTCTCCAACAGCAACGGATAATTGGTCAAAATTAAAATATATTGTTGTTCCAGATGCACAGTTAGAAAATTATAAAAATGCAAATGCTGAAACCATTTTTGCAAATTTATTTATTAGTGCAAGTGAATTTGATAAAAAGTAATAAAAAAAGAACTTAAAAAGTTCTTTTTTTTGTTTAAATATCTCTTTTTTTGTGAAAAATTATTTAAGGAGATATTTATTATGAGCGAAAAACAAAAATTGGCAGAAAAAATTGTTAACTATTCAATTAAAGCAAAACCAGGAAATAAAGTATTGGTGCTGTATAGCGATTGTGATAAGGATTTTTTGGAGCAAATTCAATTAGAAATTTTTAAAGCAAAGGCATTACCATTTTTTAAAGAAATAAATAAAACTTTTAGAAGAAATGAATTAGAATTTGGTGGTGAAGATTTATACAACAATATGGTTAAACACGATGAAGTGTTGTTTAATAATATGGATTGTATTGTTAGCGTTTTAGGAAGTGATAACATATTTGAATATGCAAATGTAAATTCTAAAAATAAAGTTTTGTTTGATGCAATTTACACAAAAAACATTATGATTGATATAAGGCTAAAAAAACGTTGGGTAACTTTGCGTTATCCAACACCTGCTTTTGCTCAACTTGCACAAATGGGAACAAAAGAATTTGAAAAATATTATTTTAATGTTTGCAATTTAGATTATGCCAAAATGCATAAGGCATGTTTAAATTTAAAAAAACTAATGGAAAAAACTAATAAAGTAAAAATAATTGCACCAAACACAAATTTAGAGTTTAGCATTAAGGGTATGCCTGCAATAATTTGCAGTGGAGAATGCAATATTCCAGATGGTGAAATTTATTCGGCTCCAATAAAAAACAGTGTTAACGGTGAAATTCAATTTAACATTCCTAGCATGAATAATGGCATAGAATTTAATAATATATGGTTAAAATTTGAAGATGGTAAAGTTATTGATTTTAATTGTAATAACAATGCTGAATTTGAAAAAATTTTAAATTTAGATGATGGAAGCCGATTTTTAGGTGAATTTTCTTTTGGTATTAATCCTTATGTTAAAAATTATATTCACGATATTTTATTTGATGAAAAAATGTGTGGAAGTTTGCATTTGGCACTTGGAAATGCTTATGATGATTGTTTTAATGGAAATAAAAGCGCATTGCATTGGGATTTAATTTTAAATCAGTTTGAAAACTTTGGTGGTGGTGAAATTTGGTTTGATAATGTTAAAATTAGAGAGAATGGGCTTTTTATATTACCTGAATTAGTTGCACTAAATCCTGAAAACTTGATATAATTAAAATAGGTTAAAAAAACCAAATTATATGTTTTTATTTGGAGGAAAAAATGAAAAACAACGAAATTAGAATTGGTATTAATGGTTTTGGAAGAATTGGAAGAATTATTTTAAGATTAACAAAAAATTTTCCAAACATTAAGGTTGTTGGAATTAATGACCCATTCACCGACATTAACTATGCAAAATATATGTTGGAATATGACACTGTTCATGGCAGATATGATGGCAAAGTTGAAGTTAAAAATGATTGCCTAGTTGTTGATGGTAACCCAATTAAGTTTTATGCAGAAATGGACCCTGCAAACATTGATTGGAAAGGATGTGGTGCAGAATATATTTGTGAAGCAACAGGAAAATTTACAAAAGCTCCTGATGCAAGAAAACACCTTGAAGGTGGTGCAAAAAAAGTTATTATAACTGCTCCTGGAAAAGAATGTCCAATGTTTGTTTATGGTGTTAATGAAGATAAATATGAAAAAACAATGGACGTTGTTTCAAATGCAAGTTGCACAACAAACTGTTTAGCACCTATTGCAAAAATTTTAAATGATGCATATGGAATTGAGGAAGGTTTAATGACAACTGTTCACTCAATAACAGCAACACAACTAACTGTTGATGGAAGCAGTAAAAAAGATTGGCGTGGTGGCAGAGCTGCAAGTGCAAACATTATTCCATCTTCAACAGGTGCTGCAAAAGCTGTTGGCGTTGTTATTCCAGAACTTAATGGAAAATTAACAGGTATGAGTTTCAGAGTTCCAACTGTTGATGTTTCAGTTGTTGACTTAACAGTTAGACTTAAAAAAGAAACCACATATGAAGATATTAAAGCAACTGTTAAAAAATATGCTGATGGTAAATTAAAAGATGTTGTGGGCTACACCGAAGATTCAGTTGTTTCAAGTGATTTTATTGGTGACACTCATGGAAGTGTTTTTGATGCTAATGCAGGAATTATGCTTAGCCCAACATTTGTTAAAGTTGTTGCTTGGTATGATAACGAACTTGGATATTCAACACAAGTGTTACGTTTAATTAGCCATATGGCAAAGGTTGATAAAAAATAAAAAAAGCAAGATTATCTTGCTTTTTTTGTTTGTTCTTTTTTATTTTGTTGAAAAAGCATATATGCTTTTTTAACAGAAAAATCCGACCCCATATTAAAATGTAAATTTTCTGCAAATTGTTTTAGGTATTCAATTTTTTGTTGTGGTGTTAAGTGTTTTATATCATCAAATTCTTCAATTTCCATAAAGGAGCCGTTTAATCCTTCCACAGTGCCAACCGTTATTGTAATATTGTTTAATTTATAAAACGCATTTTGTTGTTTTAAAGTTAGCCAGTTGTTTAATTTGGCAGCTGATAAAATTCTTTTAGTGCTATTTAAATCACTTATTTGTGTTGATATTTTTTCTTCACTTATAACGTTATTGTTGTTGTCTAATATTTTATTTTTAAATACCATTAAATTTGTTAATTCACTTTTACCTTTTGTTTTAAAAGATCTTATAATTATGCTTGAATCTAATAAATCTTTGTATGATGCTGAATTAATTTCATTTGATCTTAAAGTTGTAAAATAAGTATCGCAACCAGTAAATTCTTCTGTTTCTTCATAACCTAAACTTACTAATTGTTTTTTTATTTCGTTAATATTTTGAAAAATTTGAAATGTTATTTCTGTTTTTTGTGACATTTTAAATTCCTCCATTTATTTGAATTATTATGATAATAATATAAAATAAAAATAATGTCAATTAACAAAAAATTCATTAATGATGTTTAATATTTAATTATTTTATGCTATACTACAAATATGTTTAAAGGAGCATATTGTTATGAAATGTCCAGTTTGTGGTGCTAAAATGGTTGATGGCAAAATTTGCAAATATTGCAATGTAACAAGTGAACAAGTTTTGTCGGCTAGTAATAAAGAAGCAAAAAAAGCATTTAAAGAAAAAAGGAAAAATGACGTTTGTTACACAACTGATTTACCAAGCGATGTTAATAAAACAAAACTAGTGTTATTAACAATTTTTTTAGGTTGGTTTGGAGTTGGAAATTTTTATGTTGGTAAAAACATTAAGGGTAGTTTTTGTGCTGTTAGTTTTGGACTAGCAATAATAATTTCCATTTTAAGTTATTGCACCATAAATTACGGAATGGGTGGTAAAGAAGTTATTGATGTTTTAATGCAAATAATTTCATATTTTATGGTGGTTGATTTGCTTTTGTGGTTCACAGACATTATGGGCTTTATTTTTAAAACATATAAAGTTCCTGTTGTTTTGCCAAAGGAAGAAATTAAAATGAAACATCATAGTATTAAAAAATAAAAGGATAAAAAATTATGAAAACTGTTGTTGTTGGAATGAGTGGTGGTGTTGATTCTTCTGTTGCAGCTGCGTTACTTAAAGAACAAGGATATAATGTTATTGGTTTGTTTATGCACAACTGGGAAGAAGATGATGAAGATGGTTGTTGCACTGCTGCACAAGATTGGGAAGATGTTAGAAAAGTTTGTAATAAGTTAAACATTCCATATTATTCTGTTAATTTTGCAAAAGAATATATGGATAGGGTTTTTTCTTATTTTTTAAAAGAATATAGTTTGGGAAGAACGCCAAATCCAGATGTGCTTTGCAACAGAGAAATAAAGTTTGGACCATTTTTGGAATATGCTTTAAGTTTGGGTGCAGATTATATTGCAACAGGGCATTATTGCGATATTGAGCATAAAGATGGAAAACATTATTTGCTTAAAGCTGTTGACGATAATAAAGATCAAACATATTTTTTAAACCAGTTAAGTCAAAAACAATTAGAAAAAGTTTTATTTCCACTTGGAAAGTTAAAAAAACCACAGGTTAGGGAAATTGCTGAAAAATATGGTTTAAACACTGCCGAAAAAAAAGATAGCACAGGAATTTGTTTTATTGGTGAAAGAAAATTTAGAGAATTTTTAAAAAACTATATTCCAGCAAAAAAAGGAAATATTGTTGATTTAGAAGGTAATATTGTTGGAAAACATGATGGTGTTATGTATTACACACTAGGTCAACGCAGAGGACTTAAT
>CALWDV010000035.1 GCA_944376785.1 uncultured Clostridia bacterium
TATTTAGGTCTTGTATGTCTTTTGTACTCCTAAATATTTTTTTATTTTTCTTTCTATTCCATAATCTAATAAAAAAAACTATTTTTCTAAAAATTCAATTCAATCGAAGTTTTTTTTGTTTTTCATAACTGCATCTAATTATCTCTTTAAAACCTTTTCTTTGAAGTTGCTTTTTTGTTTTTTTAAACTTCATCTAAAAACTGGTTAAAAAACATTTTCAAATATTTATATTAAAAAAATATTTAGGTAATGTATCTTTTTTTACACCTAAATATTTTTTGTTTTTATTGGTGTTTCTTAATTTGCAATGTTTTAATATTTAATTTAATTGACAAATTTCAACAAATAAAACTATTATTATTTAAGTGTGTTTTTTGTAGGAGATAGGTAATGAATTGGTATGAAGTAATAGGAATAATAGCAACACTTTTTGTTTTGTTATCGTTTTTAATGAAAGATGTAAAAGTGATAAGAATAATTAACATTATTGGTTGCATATTTTTTGTTGTGTACGGAATTTTAATTGGTTCTTTAAGTACTTGGTTATTAAATGGAATTTTAATTTTTATCCATATTTATTATTTAGTAAAATTTTATATGGATAAGAAGAAAAATGAAATTTTAGAAACAAAAAAATAAATAAAAGCACATAATTATGTGCTTTTTTATTAAATTTTAACTATTTTTTGCATATAATAATTTTAAATATGTTCACAAATTATTTAATATTGATTAAGTAATTAATTTAATATATAATATATAGCAGTAAATACTTAGGAGAAAAAAATGGCAAAAGTAATAAAATTAAAAAATGGTGCAGTTCTTTTATATTCTCGAAATAGGCAATCAAAAGCCACTGCTTTTAGAGTGGGAATTTTTCGTGGTGGATATTTAGACAAAAACACTGGAATTTCTCATTTGTTGGAGCATATGTTATTTAAAGGCACAAAAAATTGTTCAAATGACCAATTATCAGCATTAATTAGAGATAATACTCGCACAATTAACGCAAGTACATCTGGTGATTATATGTTAATTAGGGCGTATGAAAGTAACAAAAAATTAAAAGACGCTTTCAAACTTACTGCCGATATGTTAATTAACAGTAATTTTCCAAGTGAAGAACTTGAAAAGGAAAAACAAGTTGTAAAACAAGAAATTATTAGAGCAAATGATGACATTCAAAGAAAAGCATCTAAAAATTTGCTAATAAGTGCTTATAACTATCCTGAAACAAAATCAAGTGTTTTAGGTGATGAAAAGAAAATGATGGCAATAACCAGAAAAGATTTGTTGAAGTACCAAGAAAATAATATTGTTTGTGAAAACTTTTTTGCTAGTTGCTGTTCTAGTTTACCTGCTTTTGTTATTAAACGTTTAGTTAACAAATATTTTATTAAAAACTTGAAAAGTGGAATAAAAAATGAATTTAATTCAAGTTATTTGTCTATTAATGGAAAAAGCAAGTTGGTTGTAGAACCCATGGAAAGACAAAAAATTGTTTTAAAGGTTGCTATTCCAACTTTTGGTTATTCAAATTTAAAGGATAATTTTTTGCTTGGACAACTTTTAAACTATTTTTCAGGCATTAAAGGACCAATTTTTAATCATTTTAGAGAGAAAAAACAACTTGTTTATGCTGTATCTTTAAATCGTTGGGCATATAGAGATGATGGATTATTAGTTTTTGATATTGAAACAAGTAAAGATAAAATTAACGATTGTTTTGTTGCAATTAGTGATTTTATTAAAGATGCTAAACAAGGAATTGAACAACACGAAGTTGATAGATTACTTGAAAAAATTGAAGAAAGAGAAGATTGTTATATTGGTCATCCAGTTGATAGTTGTGCCAACATTATGTTTAATTACTTAGACCATAACAAAATTATAAAATCGCGTGAATATTTAAAAAATAAAAAATATTTAACTAAAAAAACATTAGATGAATTAATAAATCAAGTTTTCACTTTTGATAAGGTTTTTGTTTCTGTTGCAGGTCCAGTAACTAAAAAAGACATTCCAAACATAAACAAGATTATTAGCATTATTAAGCAATAATATTTACTTTTTTAATTTTTAGTGATATAATAAATTTGTTTTAAGAGTGTGGCTTTGCCACATTTTTAATTGAATTTGCAAAAAAATTATTAAATTTGCAAAAATTTTATTTAATTAGGAGCATTATCGTGATACCTCTCCCGAACTTAATTTTACAAATAACATTTAATGTAACAGACGCATTGTTATTATTATTAATTGTTGTTCTGTTATCATTATCAGCATTCTTTTCTGCAAGTGAAACTGCATTTTCAACTGCAAACATAATTAGAATTCGAAATTATGCAGATGAAAAAAGAAAAGGTGCAAGAAAAGCACTTTGGATTATGGAACATTTTGACAAAACACTTTCAACTATTTTAGTTGGAAACAACTTTGTTAACATTGCAAGTACCACTGTGTGTGCAATAATTTTTGGTAAGTTTATTTTAAATCCAACTTTATCAAATGTTTTAAACACAGTTGTTATGACCATTGTTGTTTTAATTTTTGGTGAAATTTGTCCAAAAAGTTTAGCAAAAGCAAATGCAGATAAAATTGCTTTAAAATTTTCTGGAGCAATGTTTTTTATAATTAAAGTATTTACTCCAATAATTTATCCGTTTTATGCATTGCAAAAATTAATGTTAAAAAAAGTTAAATCAGAAGATAATCCAACAGTTACCGAAGATGAATTAGGAAGCATTATCGACACCATGGAAGAAGAAGGTGTGTTAAACAGTGATGATGCAGATTTGTTCCAAGGTGTTATGGATTTGGATTCACAAACTGTTTATGACATTATGACTCCAAGAATAGATATGGTTGCCATTGAAATTAACGAAGATTTAAAAGAACTGGAAAAAATTTTTGTTGAATCTGGATTTTCTCGAATTCCTGTTTATGAAGAAGATAAAGACCATGTTGTTGGAATTGTGTATCAAAAAGATTATTTAAAACAAATGTTGTCTGGAACAAAATTTTCAATTAAACAAATTATGACCGAACCAATTTTTGTTGCTGAAAATATGAAGGCAAATGATTTAATTAGAAAAATGCAATCAGAAAAAAAACATATGGCAATTGTTATTGACGAACATGGTGGAACCAGTGGAATTGTTACTTTTGAAGATGCCGTTGAAGAAATGCTTGGCGATATTTATGACGAGCATGATGATGAGGTTGTTGAAAGTTACATAACAAAAATTGAAGATTGTGTTTATGATGTTAATCCAGATATTGACCTTGAAGATTTGTTTGATACTTTGGGCATTGAGCATATGCCAGATACAGAATACACAACACTTGGTGGATATTTATATGAACTTTCAGAAGATTTACCTGAACAAAACCAAGAGTTAGATGTTGTTACTGTTGATGAACAAATGGACGATCATGGTGGAATTATTACAAAAACAATTAAATTAAAATTTATTATTTCTGAAATTGAAGATAGAAGTATTAAAAAAGTAAGATTAATTGTTGAGCCAACAGATGTTGAACCAAACGAAAAACATTTAAAACGTGTTAATAAAAAAGATGATGAAGATGAAGATGAAAATAAAGAGGGTTAATTAACTCTCTTTATTTTTTAATGTTTCAAAATGTTATTTAATTATTTAATAATAACAAAAATTTAGATTTTAAAATAAAGGTAACTTTATTTTGTTAAATTGCTTTTAATTATATCATAATATATATGTCGAATTTTGTAGAAAAATGAGGAAAATGTTATGTTAAAATTAAAACAATTACGTTTGCAAAAGGGAATTACGCAAAAAGAGTTAGCAAAACAATTAAACATACCTTATAAAAATTATAATACATATGAATTAGGTTATACAACGCCAGATATTTCAACATTAATTAAAATTGCTAATTTTTATCATGTTAGTTTAGATTATTTGTGTGGTAATAAATTTCATAGATTGGAATTAGGATTTTTAAGTGAAAATAAAGAAGCAATAATAAAAGCTGTTAAAGATTTAACCGACATTCAAAGTGAAAAAGTTTTGTCATATATTTGTGGAATGATTGATAAAAAAGATGATGATTTTTTGAAATAAAATTAAACTAACTAGGGATTTTTTTAGGTTGCATAAATTTTTTGTGCACCTTTTTTTATTTGACTAAATTTGTTTGCAATTATATACTAAAATTAGTTATTAAATTATTATTAATTTTTAATTTACACAATGGAGAAAATATGGCAAAAAGCGAAGTTGCTATTTTAGATTTTGGTTCTTCTAAAATCACAATATTAGTTGGCACAAAAGGTGTTAATAGCACTTTTAAAATTATTGCGCATGGTAGTTGTGATTATGCTGGATTTATGAATGGTGAATTCATAGAACCTGAAAATTTATCTAGTGCAATTTCTTATGCAAAAAATCAAGCAGAAAATGCTCTTGGAAAAAAAATAAAACGTTTGTATGTTGGTGTTCCAACTGAATTTTGTTGTAGCACTTTGGAAAAAATTAGTTTAAATTTTAATAAAAGAATTAGAATTAAACAAAAAAATATTGATAAACTTTTTGATAACGCAAAAATAAGTTATGAAGGTTTTGAAATAATTAATAAAACACCAATATATTTTTTATTAGATGATGAAAACAGGGTTTTAAACCCACTTGGTTGTTTAAGTTCTTACATTACTGTTTTAGCTAGTTATGTTTTAGTTTCAAAAGATTTTTACAAATTTTTAGACGCCATTTTTTGTGAAGTTGGTGTTTACACAATAGAGTTAATAAGTTCAGCACTTGCCGAAAGTTTATATTTAATTGAACCAGAACTAAGACAAAATGGCGCACTTTTGGTTGATTGTGGTTTTATTACAACAAGTGTTAACGCAATTATGTTTGAAGGAATTACCGACTTAAAAAGTTTTTCGCTTGGTGGTGGTTACATTACAAGTGATTTAATGGAAGTTTTAAAAATTCCATTTGATAGTGCAGAACAATTAAAAAGAAAATTAATTTTATCTGTTGAACCATATGACGATGAATGTTATGAAGTTTTAGTTAATCATCAAATAAAAAAATTTCCAGTTAGAATTGTTAACGAAATTTGTTTGGCTAGAATTGATATGATTGCAGAAGCAATTTTAAAAAGTTTAAAAACCTTTAAAAATAGAATATCAGACGATATGGTTGTTTATTTAACAGGTGGTGGTTTAAATTTTATTAAAGGAGTTGTTCCTTATTTAGAACAAGTGTTAAACAGAAAAGTGATTTTAATTGCACCAACACCTTTGCAATATAATAAACCAGATTTATCTAGCTCATTAAGTTTGGTTGATGCTGCAATTAATATTGAAGAAAAATAAATTTGAATATAAAATTTTTATTAAATAAATTTTTCTAACAGTTTTAAAAAAGTTTAAAATTTATAAAATATGTGTTAAAATATGTAAAATAGTTAGGATATATAAGGGGTAGGTATGTACAACGAAAATATTAGTCAAATTTGCAATATTAAAGTTATTGGCGTTGGTGGTGGTGGAAACAACGCAGTTAATAGAATGGTTAATGCAAACATTAAAAGTGCAGAATTTATTGCTGTTAACACCGACAAACAAGCTTTGCTTATGAGTAAAGCGCAACACAGAGTGCAAATTGGAGAAAAATTAACACGTGGTTTGGGTGCAGGTGCTGACCCTGAAATTGGCGTTAAAGCAGCAGAAGAAAGCCGTGAAATGTTGGTTGAAGTTTTAAAAGATACCGACCTTGTGTTTATTACTGCTGGAATGGGTGGTGGCACAGGAACTGGTGCTGCACCAATCATTGCTAGTATTGCAAAAGAGTTGGGTGCTTTAACAATTGCTGTTGTAACAAAACCTTTTGTGTTTGAAGGCAAACGCAGAATGGATAATGCTGAAAAAGGTATAAAAGAACTTAAAGGCGTTGTTGACACTTTGGTTGTTATTCCTAATGATAAATTGTTAAAAATTGTTCCAAAGGGAACACCAATTATTGAAGCATTTAGAACTGCCGATGATGTGTTAAGACAAGGTATTCAAGGCATTTCCGATTTAATTGTTACACCAAGTTTAATTAACCTTGACTTTGCCGATGTTAAAACCATTATGAAAAATAAAGGTTTGGCACATATGGGTATTGGTCGTGGTAAAGGTGACAACAGAACAATTGAAGCTGTTAGACAAGCTGTTTCAAGTCCATTGCTTGAAACAACAATTGAAGGTGCAACAGGAATTATTTTAAATATTAAAGGTGGCCTAGATTTAACCTTGGAAGAAGTTTATGAATCTGCCGCATTAGTAAAAGAAGTTGTTGATCCAAGTTGTAACATTATTTTTGGTTCTGGCGTTGATGAAAATATGGATGAAGAAGTTGAAATAACTGTTATTGCAACAGGTTTTAGTGGTGCAACATTAACTGATGATATGAAAGAAGAAGTTAAAAGAACTGTTGTTACTGACACTGAAAAAGCAGAAAACTTTATTCATAACGATTTAAATTCTAGTTCAAGAATGTTTAACATTAATAATAATAATGATGTTGAAGAAGATGAAGAGGAAGAAGAAGTTGAACAACCAAAAACAATGACAAGCAGAGTTGAAGTTGATGATAGTAACATACCTCCTTTCTTAAGAAAAATGAAAAATAAAAGATTTTAATTAAGTTAGTTTATTAAAAAACACTAAATGTCAAATTTAGTGTTTTTTTTGTTTTATTTTTCCAAATTATAAATAGGGCATTTGAATATATTAATTTATAATATTTTCAATGGAAGTTTATATTGAATATGTTATTTTAGATAATTTAATAATTAATTACATTTTATTAATGTTAACCAGTCAAACAATGAAATTATGTGCAAAAAAACGTTTTTGTTTTTTAAGTTCTTGTTTTGGAACAGTGGTTTCAATAGTTTTACCTTTAATTAATTTTAACTTGTCTAACAACTTATATAATCTAATTTTATTTATTTTAAAAATAGGATTAGGAATGTTAATGATTTTAATAATAAAAAAATATAACAATTTTAAACAATACATAACATCATTTTTTTTATTTATAACATACACATTTGTTTTAGGTGGAATGTGCTTTGGTTTTATTTATTTATTAAATTTAAAAACAAGTTTTAGTGGTCTTATTATTTGGGGTTTTGAAATTCCAGTTGGATTATTTGTTTTGCTGGGTGTGTTATATTTAAAAATATTAATTAATATTATTAAAATTGTTAGACATAAACAAACATATCATAAATTTTATTTTGATGTAACACTTAAAAATGAAAACAAAAAAATAACCATAACAGGATTTTTAGATAGTGGAAATCAAATTATGGTTAATAATTGTGGAATAATTGTAATTAATTTAAAAACATTACTTAAACTATATCCTAATGTTAACTATAAAAACATAATTACAGGAAGTTTAAATAATATTGGTTTAAAAAATGCAGAGTTTATTAATGTTGTTAATTCCAGTGGTAAAAATAAAATGTTGGTTTTCACATTAGACGAACTTGAAATTGTTGATGATTCTAACAAAGTTATTTGTTTAAAAAATCAAAAAATTGGACTTGCTAAAACAAACTTTTATGGAAAATTTGATTGTTTGTTAACGCCAGAAATTTTTGTTTGAAAGGAGTTGTTATGAAAAATTTTTTAATTAAACTATTTAAATTAATATTTAAAAAAGAAGAAAACTTATTATTTTATTTGTGTAATGATAATGCTTTGCCACAGGCATTAAGTGAAGATGAAGAACGTGAATTAATTTCCATGTTAAACACAAATCCAGAATATGCAAAACAAAAATTAATTGAGCATAATTTAAGATTGGTTGTTTATATTGCAAAAAAGTTTGAAAATGCAGAAACAGATTTAGAAGATTTAATTAGCATTGGAAGCATTGGTTTAATTAAAGCAATTAATTCATATAAAACCGATAAAAACATTAAAATTGCAACTTATGCAAGTAAATGTATTGAAAACGAAATTTTAATGCATTTAAGAAAGGTTTCAAAGATAAAACAAGAAGTTAGTTTGTTTGACCCACTTAAAACTGATGCTGATGGAAATGAACTAATGCTTTGTGATGTTGTGCCAAATGAAGAAAGCACGCCTGAAAATAATTTAAATAACAGTGTTGAAGTTAAAATTTTGTGGCAAATAATTAATAAATTAAATTCCAGAGAACGTGAAATTATGATTTTAAGGTTTGGACTTAATGGAGAAGATGAACAAACACAAAAAGAAGTTGCAGTTGCATTAAATATTAGTCAAAGTTATATTAGCCGATTAGAAAAAAAGATTGTGAACAGAATTAAAAAAGAAATGTTAAAAATTTCTTAAATTTTATAATACTCTAATAGAGAATGTTTCAACAGGTTTTAATTGTTTATCACCAAAATAACAATGAATATTTTACCAATTTTTGGAAAAGATAATGAAAAAGTTGTTTGAGGTGAACATGGGAAACAAAGTTGAAATAACTGGTGTTAACACATCAACATTACCAAAGTTAACAGGCAAACAAATGGCAGAACTAATGACAAAAATTAAACAAGGTGATAAACAGGCAAGAGAAGAATTTGCCTATGCTAATATGCGATTGGTTTTAAGTGTTGTTCAAAGGTTTAGTGCTTCAAAAGACATATTAGATGATATTTTCCAAGTTGGTTGCATTGGGCTTATGAAAGCTATTGATAATTTTGACATTCAGTTAAATGTTAAATTTTCAACTTATGCAGTTCCAATGATTATTGGAGAAATTAAAAGATTTTTGCGTGATAACAATTCGATAAGAGTTTCAAGAAGCATGAGAGATATTGCTTATAGAGCATTAAAAGCCAGAGAACAACTTGAAAAAGAAGGTGTTGAAGAACCAAAAATTGAAGATATTGCAAAAATGATTGATGTTAAGTTAAGAGATGTTGCTATTGCGTTAGATGCAATTTCTAGCCCTGTTAGTTTGGGTGACGCAGTTTACAACGATGGTGAAGATACTATTTATTTAATGGATCAAGTTTCTGATAATAAGGTTAGTGAAGAAATTTGGCTTGAAAACATTAACCTAAAAGAAGCATTAAAAAAACTTAACCCTAGGGAAAAAGAAATTGTTTTATTAAGATATTACATTGGAAAAACACAAATGGAAGTTAGTGAAGAAGTGGGAATTAGCCAAGCACAAGTTAGCCGATTAGAAAAAAATGCTATTGAACAAATTAAAAAAAGTTTTTAAAAAGGCGTTATGCCTTTTTTTTATTTAATTTGCTATTGAAATTGTGAATTTTATATTGTATAATCTAATTAATATAATTTTGTTTGTGAGGTGTTAATTATGCCAAGTAATAATTTAGTTTTAAATACTGCCATTAACACATTGGTTAAATTATTAAAAAAATATAAAAAAAATGAAGAGTTTAATTTTGAACAATTAGTAGAAGATTGTTCAAAATTACAAGAGTATGGTTCAAGTTGGTATAGTGCATATTGTGAAAATTGCCGATTAGCAGATAAAGATTTTTTATATTCACGAGAATATGATGATAAAAGAGAATGTGAAAGAATTATTGATGAAATGGAAGCTAATACTGACAATATTTTAGCAAACAGCCAAGTGTGTTTAATTATAGCTAAATCAAAAATGTTACAAGAAAAATTGGCTGAAAAATCCTCACAAGGTTATAAATTTGCAAGTGAGTTAAGCGAAAAAATTAGCCAATATGAAGCAGAATGCGATCAAATTAGAATAAGTTATGAAGAAGCCGAAATTTCACCAAGCATAATAGAACAATTTGTTAGAAATCAAAGCAGTAAATATTGCGAAATGCAAGATGAAATTAAAGCAATGGAAGCAAAGCTTGGTTCTGTTGAAACCAAAAGTAATCAATATGTTTCCGATAAAAATGAAATAGAAACTGCTATTAAAACTATTGAAGACAGGTGCTATTTAAAATATACCGACCCTGATGATAATAAAGAATATCCTAGATATACATATAGAGTTAAAATTGAAAAATTATTAACAGATTTATCACCAGTAAAAAAATAATTGGAGGAAACAAAATGAAAGAAGATTTTATTTTTGAAAGTTTATTGCATTATGTTAATAAATATATTATGATGCAACACACAATATCTCAAATTAATTTTGATATTGCATCATTAGAAAGTTTTTCAAAATCTAATTGCGAAAGTTTAACAATTTGTAAAATTGCAGAGTTAGAAAAAGAAAAATGTAATAGAATTATGAAAAAAGTTCAAAAAGAGCTTAATAATTTAGCTGAAACTTTAAAAGGTTTTGTTGGCGAAATTCAAAACAATCGCATTTACATATTAGAAAAATATGTTAAAACAATGATTAGTGAAGAAGAATTTAAAGATTTATTAAATAAAAATAATGCAATAATTAATTCAATTCGTGCAAAACAAAAAAATATTGCTTATAACGATGCCGAAAGTGTTGCATTACAAACAAGCAAAGTTTATGCTGAAAACAATGCTAAAATTGAAAGATTTCAAGTTTGTTCCGAGGGGAAATATTACAAAGGTATTTTAGAAGAAATGGAAAGTTTAGCAATGGGTAAAGTTGTTCCTGATGAAGTTTTAACAAAAGGCAAAGTTAAAATTGGTTAATTAATATTAAAAATATAATAATAAAAAAGACAAATTGTTTTGTCTTTTTTTGTTTTTAAATTTTTTATTTGTTTTTTTTATGTTAATTTTTAAATTTTTACTGTTAATTTTTTATGGTTAAAATGCACAAAAAGAGAGGTAAAGTGGTAAAAAACGTGAAACACACGGAGTGGCGGGTAAGGGTGGAAGAGGAAAGGAAAAAAATAAATAAAAAAAGTTAAAAA
>CALWDV010000036.1 GCA_944376785.1 uncultured Clostridia bacterium
TTACCAGATGTTGCAGTTTTAGACCCCGAAGTTATTGAAACACTGCCACCAAAACTTGTTGCAACAACATCGCTTGACGCTTTAACACACGCAATAGAATCTTATTCCTGTTTGCAAAGAAATCCAATTAGTTCTGGTTTTGCAATAACAGCAATAAATTTAATAACCAAAAATTTGTTTTTGGCAATTAACAATCCTAAAAAGGTTGATTACAAGTTAAATCTTTTAAACGCTTCAACTGTTGCTGGAATTAGTTTTTCAAATTCTATGGTTGGAATTGTTCATGCTATTGGTCATGCATTAGGAAGCTTTGGTGTTCCACACGGAAACGCAATGGCAATTTTACTTCCTGCTTGTTTAAAATTTAATTTGGACGTTATGCAAAATGTTTATGCAGAACTATTACTTCATTTTAAAGGACCAGAGTTTTATTCAACCACCATTGAAGATGAACGCTCAAATGCTTTTGTTAAAGAAGTTAAACAATTCATTGAAATGGCAAGTAACTTAACAGGATTTAGTTTACACCTAAAAGATTATGGTGTTAATAAAAACGACTTTTTAAATATTGCAAACACTGCCATTAACGATGGTGCTTCGATAATAAACCCAAAACAATTTACAAAAGAAGATGTTGTTAAGATTTTAGAAGAATGTTTTTAAATGTCACAAACTTTATAGTTTATGTCAAAAAGCATAATATAATAAAAGATAAATGTAGTATAAAAAACAAAAAAGCGAATTTTTAATAATTCGCTTTTTTTAGTTTTTAATCATATTAATTATTTTTCTAATTCTGCTTTAAGCATTTCATTAACTTTTTGTGGGTTTGCTTTACCCTTGCTATTTTTCATAACTTGACCAACTAAAAACCCTATTGCAGAAGTTTTACCAGATTTATAATCGGCAACAGATTGTGGGAAATTTGAAATTGCATCAAGCACAAGTTTTTTAATTTCATCATCGTTATTTAGTTGTTTTAATCCAAGTTCTTCAACCAAAGTTTTTGCATCTTTTCCTGTTTTCCACATTTCTTCAAAAACTTGTTTTCCAGCAGTTGTGCTAATTTCGTTGTTGTTAATCAAAATCAAAAGTTCAGCCATTCTGTTTGCTTCAATTTTGTTTTCTTCTTCCTTTAACTTTCTTAAAGTTTCGTTAATAATAAAGTTTGCAACAAGTTTTGGTTGGTTAACTTTTTCTAAAACTTCGTTAAAGTAATCACTAATTTCTTTGCTTTCGGTTAACAAACTTGCATCGTAATCACTAAGACCATAACCAACATATTCTGCCTTTAACTCGGTTGGCAATTTTGGAAGTTTGCTTTTAATTTTGTTAATTTCTTCATCAGAAATATAAACAGGCAACAAATCTGGATCTGGGAAATAGCGATAGTCCTGACTATCTTCTTTGGAACGCATTGATTTTGTTTCGCCAATGCTATCGTCCCACCTTAATGTTTCTTGAATAATTTTGTGACCATCTTCAATTTCTTCAATTTGTCGTTTTTGTTCATAGTTAATTGCACGATAAACAGCTTTAAAACTGTTTAAGTTTTTCATTTCGGTTCTTGTTCCTAGCACTTCGCTTCCAGCTGGTTTAACAGAAAGGTTAACATCGCATCTTAAACTACCTTCTTCCATTTTAACATCTGAAATACCTGTGTAAGCAATTGTGTTTTTTAATGTTTCTAAAAATGCAACAGCTTCTTCGGCAGAAGTAATGTCGGGTTCTGTAACAATTTCAATAAGTGGCACACCACCACGGTTATAGTCAACAACGGTTCCACCAATTCCATCGTGAATTAACTTTCCTGCATCTTCTTCCAAATGAATTCTGTTAAGGCGAATTTTCTTTGTTTTTCCGTTAACATTAATTTCAACATAGCCATTAACACAAAGTGGTTTTTCAAGTTGGCTAATTTGATATGCTTTGCTTAAATCTGGATAGAAATAATTTTTTCTTTCAAAAACAGTGTTGTTGTTAATTGAACAATTAAAAGCAAGTCCTGCCATTATGGCATATTCAACTGCTTTTTGGTTTAAAACAGGAAGTGCTCCTGGAAAACCTAAACAAACAGGACAACAGTTGGAGTTTGGTTGGTCACCAAAATTGTTTTTGCAACCACAAAAACATTTTGTTTGGGTTTTTAATTCGCAGTGAACTTCCAACCCAATAACAGTATCATATTTCATACTATTTTTCCTCCCTTGAACTATCATAAACATCGGCAACATTAAACAATGTTTTTTCACTAAATTTTTTACCAATTAATTGCATTCCAATTGGAAGACCCTTTGAATCCACACCACAAGGTACGCTTATGGCAGGAAGTTCGGCAATATTGACAGGAACTGTGTAAACATCAGACAAATACATTGAAAGTGGATTGTTTGATTTTTCACCAATTTTAAATGCAGTGCTTGGACTTGTTGGTGTTAACAACACGTCGCATTTTTCAAAAACTTCGTTAAATTCTTCAACCAATTTTCTTTGAACTTTTTTTGCTTTTTTGTAATATGCATCATAGTAACCACTAGACAAAACATAGTTTCCAAGCATTATTCTTCTTTTAACTTCTTTACCAAAACCTTGCGAACGATTTTTTAAATATAAATCGTTTATGTTTTTTGCATCGCTAACACTAACACCATATTTAACACCATCAAAACGTGACAAGTTACTTGCTGCTTCGGCTGAACTAAGAACATAGTAACAAGCAAGTGCACTTAAAACAAATGGCATACTTAGTTCAACAATTTCTGCACCTTTACTTTCATAAAAATCTTTAACTTTTAAAATTGCATTTTTAACTTCTTCGTTTAGCCCTTCACCAAAGAACTCTTTAACAATTCCAATTTTAATTCCTTTAACGTTACCTTTAAAAGATTGCATATAATCTTCTTTAATGTGTTTAGAACTGGTTTCTTCTTTTTCATCATATCCACTTAAAACATTTAACATTAAAGCACTATCTTTAACAGTTTTTGTTAATGGACCTGCCTGGTCTAGTGAACTAGCAAAAGCAACAATGCCATAACGAGAAACTAAACCATAGGTTGGTTTTAACCCAACAACACCACACAAACTTGCAGGTTGACGAACACTGCCGCCTGTGTCGGTTCCAACACTGGCAAAACCAAGGTTTGCTGCAACTGCACAAGCCGAACCACCACTGCTTCCACCTGAAACATACTCTGTGTTGTGTGGGTTTGGAGTTGTGAAAAATGCAGAGTTTTCTGTGGAAGAACCCATTGCAAATTCGTCCATGTTGTTTTTACCAACAATAACAGCATAATTTTTTTCTAGGTTTTCAATAATGGTTGCACTATATGGAGCAACAAAGTTACTTAAAAATTTACTGGAACAAGTTGTTTTTAAACCTTTTATGTTAATGTTATCTTTAATGGTTATTGGAATTCCTGCTAAAAGTGGAAGTTCTTTGTTTTCGCTAAACAATTTATCAACTTCTTTTGCTTTGTTTAAAGCATATTCTTCACACACAAAATTTAAAGCGTGTAGGTTTTCTTTTTGTTTAATGTTTTCTAAAACTTGTTTTGTTAACTCTTCACTTGTAACTTTTTTTTCTCGCAATAGTTTTGCAACTTCTAAAATGCTTAATTTTGTATAATCCATTTTAAACTCCTTTTATTCCACAACTTGTGGCACACTGAATCCACCATTTTGTTTTTTTGGTGCGTTTAAAATTGCATCTTGTTGTGATAAAGAATTTTTTACTTCATCTTTTCTTAATTCACTAAGTTTAATTTTAACATCATCTTCTTTAACATTTGATGTGTCAACTTTTTCAAGTGTGTTAACATATTCCACAATTGAATCCATGTCTTTAACAAAATTTTCAATTTCTTCATCTGTGAATTCTAGTTTAGAAAGTTTTGCAACATGTCTAACATCTTTTTCTGTAATCATGGTTACTCCTTAAATTTTAGTTTTATTAAACAAATTTCATTTTTTAATTTAGCATAGTAAAAATTTTGTGTCTATTATTAATAATTTTAATTGCCATATTAAAATAAAAAAATAACACTTAATTCAGGTTTTCCTTTAATTAAGTGTTATGTTTAAATTCTCAAAAAAAAGCAAACCCATTAATTAATGTGTTAAAACGTTATTATTATTGTTATTATTAACAACATAAAACATTTGTTTTGCCTTTCCTTTTGTTTAACTATTAACATAATAACATCAATTTTAAAAAAAATCAATGCTATTAAAAAAATTATTAAATAAAAAAAACAGAGTGTTTAACTCTGTTAAATTACCATTTCAATTAAAGTTATAACATAACCAATTAAAACAGAAGATAAATACATTATTCCAACCACAGTTAAGTTTTGTTTAATGTTTTTGTTTTCTTTAAATAGCACAGCCATTCCAATTCCTGCATTAACACACAAACCTGCAACAGCCGAGCCAAACGAAATTCCATTAAGTAACAATAATTGTGTTATTAAAACTGAACTTGCACAGTTTGGAATTAATCCAACCAAAGGAACAATTAATGGTTGCAACCATGTTACACTTTGCATAAAGTTAACCACATTTTCTTCGCCAACATAGAAAATAACAGTTCCTAACACAAAGTTAACAACAAAAATATATGCTAAAATTTTTAAACTATGAATTAATGGATGAATAAAAAATTGATGAATTGTGCTTCTTTTTTCTTCAACATGGTGGCCACAACAACCACTAATGTGTTCATTGATTGCTTCTTCTGGTGGTATTATTTCAACATTTAATTTCTTTTTATTAATTAAGTTGCCAATTAAATCAACACCATATCCAATAATTAAAGCATAAACAAATTTAATTGCTAAAATTGGGAAAATTAAATAGGCCTGACTTGGATTTGACAATATAATTGGAATTGCCTCGTCACTGGTAGCAATAAAAATTGCCAACATTGTTCCCATTTTAATATATTTTTTTGCATACAAATCACTTGCAACAACAGAAAAACCACATTGTGGTATTAACCCCAACGCTGCCCCAACAACGGTTGCATATTTCCCGTTTGTGTATTTAATAAATTTTTGTGATGTGCTAACTTTTTCTTCTACTACTTCAATTACAATATAAAGTAAAATTAAAAATGGAAATACTTTTAAGGAATCCAAAAAAGCATCTAATAAAACATCCCACATAAAAACTTTAATTATCTCCCTTACTCTTATTCAATTAAATTTATAATAACTTTTTAATTTTGCAAAGCAAATTTATCACATTATCCAAATTTTGTAAATACAAAATTATTATATTTTACATATTTTTTTTAAATTACCACAAACTAATAAAAAAATAAAAGGGGGACAATATGGACGCATCAAACAAAAAAATGCTTATTAACATTGCCTATGTTGGAACAATTTTACTAACCATTGCTTTTAGTGTTTTGTTTATGGTGGCAATGACTTTAAAAGGTGTGGCAACATATCAACAAGTTATTTACTATATTTGGGCAATTTTATTAATTTTAACAATGGTTTTAGATGTTATGGCAAATAAGTCAGGTAATTTAAAATATATTGTTGGATTAATTATTTCTGGACTTGCTTTTTTATGTTTAGTTGTTGGTATTATTGTTTTTGCTGGTATGAACGTTAATGGGTCAATCCCATATTTTGCAGGTGAAAAATTTGCAATAGTTATTGCATTTAGCGTTGCATTAACAATTTTATCAATAGTTGCTTTTTGCGTTGGTCAAAAAATGATTGAAATTAAACAATCAATTAAAAAATCAAAATAATAAAAAGCAAAGAATATGATTAAAAAAAACGGTTATTAAAACCGTTTTTTTGTTTGATTATATATTTATTTTTTTTAAGCAATTTGATATAATTATAATATGATTAACATTAACTATAATTTAGAAATGGAAAATTTAATAAAAGATTTTAAAGGTGATAAAAAACTGCTTTTGCATTGTTGTTGTGGACCATGTTCAACAGCAGTAATAACTAGGTTAAAAAACTTTTTTAATGTTACTGTTTACTACTATAACCCTTGCATTCACCCACAAGAAGAGTTTGAAAAACGTCGTGACGAACAAATTAAATTTATTAACGAACTTAACAAAACCGAAAAACGACACATTAAAGTTATTGTTCCAACATACAACACTAAAACCTATTTTGATGCAGTTTCAAAAGTTGAAAACTATGAAACATTACCAGAAGGCAAAGAGCGTTGTTATGCTTGTTACGAAGAACGTTTAAAACAAACTGCAATTTTTGCCAAAGAAAATGGCTATGAATTTTTTGGAACAACACTTTCTGTTAGCCCATATAAACATTCAAATTGGTTAAACGAAATTGGTTTAAGATTAGAAAAAGAAATTGGCGTTAAGTTTTTAGTTGCCGATTTTAAGAAAAAAGATGGATATAAACTAAGCCAAGAATTAAGCAAAAAATATAATTTATACAGGCAAAACTATTGTGGTTGCGTTTATTCTTTAAAAAATTCAAATTGTAAAAATGAATAAAAATCAAAATAAATAGCATAAGCTATTTTTTTTGTTAAAATTTTAAACAAAACAACAAAAATGTTTCCGTTTAAAACAAAATATAAACTATAATATAATTACGTTATTATTTTTTAATATAATTACACTATTACTTTGGAGTACATATGAAAAAATATTTAGATTTTGCATTAAGAATGTGCAAACACGCCAAAAAAGTTATGTTGAAATATTACAAACATAAAAATGGTGAAAACTACAAAACCGACCACACCATTGTTACAAAAGCCGACACTGAAATTAACAATTATTTAATTGAACAAGTAAAAAAGAATTTTCCTAGCCATTCTGTTAATGGAGAAGAAAATTCTTTTGGAAATTCAAAATTTGTTTGGGTTTGTGACCCAGTTGATGGAACAGCAATGTATGCAAAACACTTGCCAGTTGCAGTTTTTTCCATTGCACTTTGTGAAGATGGTGCACCAATTTTAGGTGCAGTTATGGACCCGTTTTCAAATAAAGTTTACTATGCAGTTAAAGGGCAAGGTGCCTTTGTTAATGGATACAAATTAAGTGTTAACAACTTGGGTTTTGAACAAATGAAAACCATTGGACACGTTGATATTTGGCCTTTTTCTGGTTATGAAATTTTAGATGTTATTAAACAACTTGAAAATAAATCATACATTGTTTCCATTGGCACTGTAACTCATGCTTGTATGATGGTTGCTAGTGGCGATTTTTCATATATAATTTTTCCTGGCACAGTTGGAAAAAATGTTGACTTTGCAGCAGCAAAAATTATTATTGAAGAAGCTGGTGGCAAAGTTACCGATTTTGATGGAAACGAACAACGCTATGATAAAGACATTAATGGTGCCATTGCATCAAATGGTGTTTTGCAAAGCGAACTTATTAAACTTGTTAAAAAATATGCAATTAAAAAATAATTTAATTCATTCCACCACGCATTTTGTTTAATCTTTCTTCAAATTCTTCAAGCCCTTTTTCAACATATTGCTTTTGAGAAGGGTCTAGATAGTTAATAAGACCCATAAGTTCACTAACATGAGTCATTTCTTCGTGCATTATGTTTTGCCATGTTTGTTTAGCAAGAGAATCGTTGGTTGACATAAGGTGATTATCATATTGAATTATTGCTTCAATTTCCCCAACCAAATCTTTTCGGGCATTTTGCAAAACTTCAAAACGTGACATATCTTTGTTGTTGTTATTATAAATGTTTATCATACATACTCCTAAATTTATTTTGTTATTATTTATTCTTAATTTTGTTTTTGTGTTACAATTAATTAATTAAAAGGATTTAATATGGAAAAACTTAAAACTAAAAACATTAAAGAAATTGTTAATAATTTAAAAAACAATAAAGTTGTTGCATTGCCAACCGACACAATTTATGGGTTTTCTTGTTTACCAACTAGTGAAACAGCCGTTAAAAAATTGTGTGAACTAAAACAGTGTGATAACGAAAAATTGTTTATTATTTTAGTTTATGAAAACTATGATTTAACTAATTTGTTAACTTGCGAAAATGAAACATTAGAGTTTATTAAAAACAACACTCCAAACCCATTAACTTTTATTGTTAATAAAAACCCTAACTTAAAACTTGCAAAAAATTTTTACTTGCCAACACTTGCAATAAGAATTCCAAAAAACAAATTTTTGCAAAGCATTTTAAAAGAAGTTGGGTTTATGATTTCAACTTCGTGCAACATTCATGGAAAACCAAATTTGTTAACTTGTGAAGAAATAGAAGAACATTTTCCTAACCTAGATTGCATTGTTGAAACAAAAACATCAAATGCTACCACACCATCAACCATTGTTGATATTACAACCAGCACTCATAAAATTATTAGACAGGGAGATTATATTGTGAAAAAAGAGTTTTCTTATGAAGATATTTTAAATGATAAAAAAATTATTAAAACAATAAACAAAATTGATAATGTTACAAAATATGTTGTTTCACACGGAATGGTTCACACAATGCATGTTTTAGATTTTTCAAAAAATATTGCACAAATAGTTAATTTTTCTGAACATGAAAAAAAATTGTTATATATTTCTGCCGTTTTGCATGACATTGGCAGAGTAAAAGATAACAAAAATCACAATGTTGCAAGTGTTAAAATTGCAAAAAAATATTTAAAAAATAAATTAAATAAAAGTGATATTGAAGAAGTTTTGAATGCTATTTATAATCATTGTTGTGATATTAACCAGATGATTAAACCTAACAAAATTTCATGGGCGTTAAAATTGGCAGATAAAATGGACATTATTGAAAGTAGATTATTACCACAATTCTATAATGGCGAAACTCATATTGAAGCATATAAAAACATTAAAAATTCTTTTGTTTCTATTGAAAATGAAACATTTGTTTTAAACTTTGAAGTTAAAAAGAAAATGAATGATTTTTTTGAAAATGTTGCAACAGCAAAAAGAATGGAAAATTTATTTTTACCAGCAACACAATGTTTTGGTTTTAAAAAATTTAAAATAAACCAAATTTTAACAAAAAAATAATTTAATAAAAGAAGGTTAATATGTACTTAAAACCACAATTAAATTTTAAAGTTAAATCACTTGAAGATAATGTTAATATAATAACAGATTTTTTTGAAGATGATAACACCGTTAACAATTCATTTCAAAACTACATTGCAAACGCTTTAAACATAAATGTTAATGAACTGTTAGGAAAAACATTGGAACAAAAAAAAGAAATTATTAAAAACATAGTTTCGCCAATTTATGATGTTAAACTTAACCAAATGAATTTAAAAAAAGATGAGTTTTCAAAGTTTTGGAACGAAAACTCTATGATAGTTTGCCAAGAATTTCAAAACATTTTTAAAATTGGATTTTCTGGAATTAAACAATATGACGTTGAAATTGGAATTAACCCTGTTTGCCCAAGATATTTAGATGATTTTGCTTTTGATGTTTACTATGTTAAAAGCAAAGAAGACGCTTTGGAAACCTGCATTCATGAATTAATTCATTTTTATTGGTTTCAAATTTTTAACGAAAACTTTCCTGAAATTCCTAAATCAAAATTTGAAGCACCTTTTGCAGAATGGCTACTTTCTGAAATTGCTGTTGACCCTATTATTTATTACAGCAAGTTAAGAAATTATTGCAGAGAAAAACCTGCATACAACTATTTATACAACGAAAAAATTAATGGCGAAAATTTAATTGAATTTTTTAGACGATTATATAAATCAAATAATTTAAAAAATTTTATGGAAAAAGGGTTAAACGTTTTAAATTCAAACCCTGAACTTTTAAAACAATTAATAAAATAACAGTATGACAAAAACCTTAGATTTAAACACATCAATAACAATTCATAAAGTTCTGCAAAACGTTGCAGAAAAACTTTTTAGTTTGTTTATTCCTGTTTTAATTTATAATGCAACTCAAAATTTGTTTTTATCATTACTATTTGTTTTATTTGCTCAAATTTTTAGAACACTTTTAATTTTTTTAACTAAAAATTTGGTTTTAAAATGTCCAATTTTTTTAATGACAATTAGGTTAATTCCAATAATGATTTTGCAACTTTGCTTTATTTTTGAAGTTACTTTTACTTGGTGGTTAGTTATCATTTTAGCTTTACTACATTCTGCAAATGGTGCATTTTATTGGCCATCACTTAACACAATTTTTGCAATTTCAACAAGTGAAAACAAAGCAAAAGCAGTTGGGATTTTTGAAAATGCCGGAACTTTTGGAAAAATGATTGCCCCTGTAATTGGTTCATTATTAATTTTTAATAACTACACTTGGGTTAATATTGTTGTTTGTTTTATTTTTTATGCTGTTGCATTAATTTTTATTATTATTCAACATAAAACTATTAAAGAAAAAATTAATAGTTTACAACCAGCAACCAGCAATTTTAACAATAAAAAGAATTTGCAACTTTTCTATTTTTTATTAGGTGTTAGAGATTTAGCAGTTGACCAAATTCTTCCACTTGTTTTTGCAATTAACAATATTAATGTTGGCATTATTGGGTTGTCGTATAGTTTATTAGAATTAGGAATTATTATTTCTAACACAATAACAATTTTTTTAAATGCAAAAAAACATTGGTTTGTGTTTAGTGTTATTTCTTGCATTATTTTAGGTGTTTTGTTATGTGTTATACCTTTCTTTGTTAACACAACGATGGCAGTTATTTACACAATTATAATTGGTTTATTAAATCCTTTTTGCACAAA
>CALWDV010000037.1 GCA_944376785.1 uncultured Clostridia bacterium
CTTTTGTGGTTTGTTAGTTATTGGGGTTTTCACACGAATGTGTGATTGTTGTTTTTTTGTGAAAAACAACAAAAAAAAAGAAGTAACTTAAAATGAAGTTATTTAAAGAAGTTTAGCATTAATTTAAAACCACATTTGGCAGAAACAAGCGACACGTTAGTGGCATTTGTTTATGCTTTTGTGGTTTGTTAGTTATTGGGGTTTTCACACGAATGTGTGATTGTTGTTTTTTTGTGAAAAACAACAAAAAAAGAACGATTTAAAAATCGTTCTTTTAAACCCCAAAATTACATTATTTTATAATCAACTTTAATTCCAGGACCCATTGTTGAACTTACTGCAACAGATTTAATGTATTGTCCTTTTGCAGCTTGTGGTTTAGCTTTAACAAGAGCATCCATTAAAGTGTTAAAGTTTTCAAGAAGTTTTTCAACTCCGAAACTCTTTTTACCAATCATAACGTGAATAATGTTGCTTTTGTCAAGTCTGTATTCAACTTTACCAGCTTTAACATCGTTAATTGCTTTTGTTACATCTGTTGTAACAGTTCCACTCTTAGGGTTTGGCATTAAACCTTTTGGTCCTAAAATTTTTGCAATTCTACCAATAACTGGCATCATATCTGGTGTTGTAATACAAACATCAAAATCTAACCAACCTTGTTGAATTTTAGCAATCATATCTTCTGCACCAACATAATCTGCACCTGCTTTGGTTGCAGCATCTGCATGGTCACCTTTTGTGATAACTAAAACTTTAACGCTTTTACCTGTTCCGTTTGGAAGAACAACAGTTCCTCTAACTTGTTGATCTGCATTTCTTCCATCAACGCCAAGTTTAACGTGTAATTCAACAGTTTCGTCAAATTTTGCACTTGCTGTTTTTAAACATAAATCTAATGCTTCTGCTGGTGCATATAGATTTGTGCGATTAACAAGTTTTGCACTTTCTAAATATCTTTTTCCTTTCATATTTTCCTCCTTGTGGTTATACCGAATAAATTAAAAATTTTTTACTCTCCCACTTATTCAATAACAGTTACGCCCATACTTCTGCAAGTACCTTCAATCATGCTCATTGCTTGTTCGATACTTTTTGCATTTAAGTCAGGCATTTTTAATGTAGCAATTTCTTTTACTTGTGCTTTTGTAATCTTTGCAACTTTGTTCTTTTTAGAATTTGCTGAACCACTTTCAATTCCGCAAGCTTTTTTAATTAGAACAGCTGCTGGTGGTGTTTTAAGCACAAAATCAAAAGATCTGTCTGCATAAATTGTAATAACAACTGGAATAACATATCCAACTTGGTTTGCTGTGCGCTCGTTGAATTCTTTTGTGAACGCTGGAATATTAATTCCGTGAGGTCCCAAAGATGAGCCAACAGGTGGACCACTTGTTGCCTTTCCTGCTTGTAATTGCAATTTTACAACTGCATTAACTTTTTTATTTGCTGCCATATTTTCCTCCTGCCATAATTTGGCCAATGTGGTTTTTACAAAACGCATAAAACAAATTTACGTTTCTCCCACTGTATTTTAAACAAATTTGAAATTTGTGTTAAAATTAATGTAATTAAATAACTTTTCTAACTTGGTCAAGCCCCAAATCAACTGGTGTTTCACGACCAAACATTTCAACAATAACACGACATTTTTTGCCTTGTGCATCAACGCTAACAACAGTTCCAACAAAACCATTTAATGGTCCATCTAAAACTTCAACCTTATCGTTTTCTGCCAAATCAACGTTAACAACAGTTATTTTTTCTAAATGCATTTTTCTGGTTTCTTCTTCGGTTAATGAAAGTGGACGCCCTTTTGGTCCTGCGAAACCAGTTATTCCACGTGTTCTTGTTACTGCGTGCCAAATATCATCACCATAAATCATTTTAACATAAATGTATCCTGGCATTAATTTTCTTGAAACAACTTTACGTTTCCCATTTTTTTCTTCAACAACATCTTCCATTGGAATAACGATGTCAAAAATTCTTTCTTGCAAATTATATTTTGAAATAACAATTTCCAAATTTTCTTTTGCAACATTTTCGTAACCAGAAAAGGTGTGTAACACATACCATTTAGCTTTTTGTCTTGCAAGCTCAATTCTTTTTTGTTCTTCAGAAAGTGCTTGTTTTTCTTCGGTGTTTTCGTTTGTTTTGTTTTCTGCTAAAACTTCATCTTTAACTTCATCAGTTTGAATTTGTTCAGCATTTTCAACAGTTAATTCTTCTTTTTCTTCCATAATTTATTACCCCGGAATTAAAGTATATAAAAAACCTAATAATCTATCAATGCCAAAAAGCACTAATGTACAAATTATTACCACCGAAATAACAATACCTGTGTTTTTGCACACAGTTTTAAAACTTGGCCAACTAACTTTTTTTAACTCAGAAATTGTTTCTTTTGTTTTTGTTGCTAGTTTGTTTGGGCCTTTTTCTTTCTTTTTTGATTTTTTTGTTGCTTTTGTTTGCACCTTTTCTTTTTTGTTAACATCTTTATTTGGTGCATCAGGTGTGATTACCTCAACATCAACATTTTCTGTTTGTTTTTTTGCCATATTACTTCCCTTTTTAAAAACTATTTTGTTTCTTTATGAAGAGTTGTTTTCTTACAGAATTTGCAGTATTTTTTAAATTCAATTCTATTAGGATCATTCTTTTTATTCTTTTGTGTTGCATAGTTACGATTTTTACATTCTGTGCATTCTAGTATAATATTTTCTCTCATTGAAAGCCTCCAAGTTAAATTATTTGCACAACATTAAATTAATGTCACGCTTAAAAAAATAGAGCGCGATGCTCTATTTAATTATTAACTGCAAATATTATAATATATATATTAAAATATTGCAAGTACTTTTTATTTATTTAACTAAACTAAATCGGAATTTTTGTAGGATTTTAGCCCTAACAAAACTAAAACTGTTGGAACAACTGTCCAAATGCCAACACTCCAATAATTAATAGAGCCAATTCCTAGGTTTAAAACATCATTAAAAGCAACTGCAAATGGAGTTAAATAATTAAAAAATTCAAAGTTTTCTCCAGCAATTCCCAAAGTTGCTAAGAAATAAAATGCAACTGCCATAACCACGCTTAAAAAAACAGTGTATTTTCTTTTTCCTAAAAGTGCCAACCCAAAACTTAAACTTCCAATTTGAATTGTCATAATAATTACAAACAATAAATAAACAAAATAATTTAACACATTAAATTCACCATAACCCCAAATTAACATTGCAATTAAGCCAACTAATCCACAAGTTAAATTGAATATGGTTAAGTTAATTAACATTCTAAAAAATTTATGTTTGATAATTTGTGATCTTGAAACATTTTGAGTGTAAAGCATTTCATAGCTTCCGTCTTTTAAATTGCCACAAATTAAAGTGCAACCTAAAACAGCTGCATAAATACATGCAACCAAACCCCAAATTTGACCACCTTGCATAACAAAGTATGCTCCAATGTTTTGAGCTCCCATAATTTCCACAATTGTTTGTTGCATTTCAGGGTTGTCTTTAAACATTTCTTTTATTTGTGCTAATGCATCTTTCATTAATGGAAACATTGCAACAACTAAAAAAAGTAATAGTGCCGATACAACTGTGAAAATAATTAAAGTTTTTAAATTAATTTTTCTTTCTAGCACATATAAAGGAGAAAGATTTTTATTTGATTTATTTTCATTTTTCATTTCACTTAATTTCATATTTTTTCTCCTTTTTATTCGTAAAAATGCAAAAACATTTCTTCAAGCCCTGCATCTTCAATGCTTATGTTAGTTACATCAATGGAATTAAGAAATTTAATTAATTTTTTCATTTCGCCATTATAATTAAATTTCATAAAATTACCATTAGTTTTTAAATTACTAACGCCACTTAATGTAATTTGAGGGTTTGAATAATTAGTTTCAACAGTAACAGTTTTTAATCTTTTATTTTTTAATTCTTCCATTTCTTCAATAGCAATTATTTTACCATTTTTTATAATTGCCACTCTATCACATAAACGTTGAATATCTGTTAAAGCATGTGAAGAAATTAAAATGCTTGCACCACGTTTTTTTTCTTCTTCCATTAAACTAAAAAAATTAAGTTTAATAATTGGATCCAATCCAACTGTTGGCTCATCTAATATTATTAGTTTTGGGCTTGATAAAAGAGCCATAACAATGCACATTTTCTTTTTATTTCCAAGTGAAAGTTCACTTGCTTTTCTGGTTAAATTAAGTTCTAATTTTGTTGCTAAATAATCAATTCTATCATAACTAACATTTTTTAAATCTGCAACAAATTTCAAATTTTCAAGCACTGTTAAGTTAGGAAAATAACTTGGCTCACCACCAGCATAACCAACTTCGCTTCTTGCCATACTGCCATTTTTAAACGCATCATTATTAAGTATTGCAACGGTGCCATCTGTTGGTTTAATTAATCCAACAATGGTTCTAATTGTTGTTGTTTTTCCAGCACCATTTGGGCCAATAAAGCCAACAATTTCTCCTTCTTTAACATTAAAAGAAACATCTTCAACACCCATGTTTTTGTTATAATATTTCTTTAAATTAATAACTTCACAAGGTACCATAAAAACTCCTTTTTATAACACTTTAAACATATTGCTAATTATATTTTACTATATGTTAATTATTTTTGCAAATATTGTTTAACTTAATAAACAATATTATAAAACACAGATTAAAAATTGTTTGAATATTGCTTAATTTTTTTATATAATTAATAACAACATAAGAAAAAATTTGTTAGTAAATATTACTATTTACATTTTTACAATTTGTGATATAATATTACTAATATAATAAAAAAAGGGGTTTTTATTATGGCAACATATGCAGATATTGAAATTAAACGTTTTGCAGGAAAAACAAAATATGTTAACTATCCTTTTGATAAAGTTGATCCAAGTTATCCAAACAAATTTGACATAGATAATGTGGATTGTTGTTACATTGAACCTGGTAGTTTACGACATAAAATGTTAATGGAAGCAAAAAATAAACACAATATGTTTGTAGATGACAAACAAAACTTTACAAGATTAGAACAAGCATTAAAAAATAGGCAATGCCCAGAAAATTTAATTGATGCATTTAAAAGATTAACAACAATAAATCATTCTGTAGATAAAAAAACATGTGCTTTAATGATTTATGCTGGTGGTTCAATTGATTTTGATGTTTTAATTAGAGATGTAAATGACACAAAGAATCCACTAGACAAAATTGTACGCGATTTAGCAGAACAAGTTAATTGTGGTGCACTAAATGGTATGTATGCATCAATCTTATCTTCTATTGTAGCTGCTAATGGAACTCAACAAGAAAAAGAAAGAGCATATGTTTTTGCAAAAAATGTTTATAAAAGTTTAACAATTGGAACTTCAAAATATAAAGCGATTGAAATTCCAAATGACCCCTACAAACCTTTTGAACTTGTTGCTAAGCTATCAAGTACTATGGCACCATACTCTAAAGATCCAACTATGTATGACGCATCACAAATTGCAACAACTCAAGCTAAACTTGTAACAACTCAGTTGGGTAGAACGATATAAAAAAGATAGAAGTTTTCTTCTATCTTTTTTTTACCCTCCTAAAATTGACTCAACACCTATACTCGCACGTTTGCTTGTTTGTGGCAATTCCCCAGCTTTTTGGGTTTTACCTCCTACAACTTCTAAATGTACGGATTTGCGTCCCTTAACTACTATTTCTTCTTCTTTTTCACTTGTTCCACCACCAAAATTTTCTGTTAATTCTTGTTGTAGTTGCAACATAGTAGCATCATCAATTACATGTTCTTTGTTTGTTGTGTCTTTTCCTATTTTAGGTTTTTGTGCCCAAGCAGTAAAACTTCCACTTGAATCCCTTGGAAGTTCACTCGTTTGTTCTGAACCTTTTTCATGTGGTTTATTAGTTTCTTTTTCTCTTTCTTCTGCAATATATTCTCTCATTGATTTCACTGTTTTTTCAGCAGGTTGTTTAGTTCTAATTTCAGGTTGTTCGGTTTTTCTTTCTGCTTGTTCAGCTCGTTTTTCTGTTGCTTTTTCAACTTTACCAATTTTACTTTCAATTTCTTTTGCTAAAATTTCTTTATTGGCTTCTTTAACAGTTGGTTCTAACCTACTTTCATTTGCTTGTTTAATATCAAGCAATGGTTCGGTTAAAACTTCTTTGAAACGTTTTGGAACAGTTTCTAACACTGATTTTTTAGCAGAAGATTCAATTCGTTCTGCACCAGTTATGAACATAGATAAAATTGGTAAAACTCTTTCTTTAAATGCCTTTTCGCTTTCTTCATATTGTTCGAGTCCTGACAAATCTTCAAATGCTTTGTCTAGAATTTCATTCATGGCTTTATAGTTTGTTACTTTTTTAGATTTTTTATCTAAAACAAAATATTCTGAAATTTTATCAAATTCTTCATTAAAAATTGCAAGAATCTTTTTTGTGTAGGCATTATTTGTTTGTTTTAACAAATTAATTCTTTGTGTAAAATAATCTTCATATATTATGTTAATGCTTTCAGCAGACATTTGATTTAAATAATTTAAAAGCATATTTCTTTTTACGATATATTCATCATCAACTTCTTTTTTGTTTTGACCTTCATCAGAACTATCATAAAATACATTATATCTTTTTAAAGCACGGTCAACGAAATCGGGGGTTATTTCGCTTGTAAATTTGGAAATTGGTGTTTTAATAACATTCATCATTCTTCCACCTTGCTTTTGAACACCTTCTAAAACAGAAAGTTCTGCAACAGCAAGATTGGTTGTTGAATTCTTTTTAAATTCAATTTCAAAATCAATTATTCTGCCACTATTGGTTTCAGAAGTACAAAAAATTTCGTTGTTATATGATTCTCGTTTTGTTTTTTGCATTTCTAACAATTCGTTAACAATTTTTTTGTTAATAACGTAAATTCCATTTGCGTTATAATCACCTAATAATCTATTTTGAATAACATCAATTTTTTCGGTTGTGTATTCGTCTTGTGTGAATGCCCTTTTAAATTTTGGTGCCATATTTAATTTTCCCCCTAGTAACTATTAATAGTATAACAAATTAATAAAATATTTTCAATTACTTGCTTTTGATTATTAATAAAATTTTTAATAAATATTAAATATATTTTTTGGTAAAATAAAGCAAAATAAACCTAGTTTTTTTATTATTATTGACTTTATAATTAACAAAACATAAAAACTATAATTAAAATAATTGAAAACAAAAAAAGCATACTTTCGTATGCTTTTTTATTTCGTTAGAAATTAGCACTTGTGCGTGTTCTTCGTTTTATTTTACCTAAACTTTTAATTTTAATTTACTTGTTGGTTTAGCTTATGCGTTGTTATAGAAACTAGCAAAGCAGAAACAAGCGACACGTTAGTGGCATTTGTTTATGTTTGCGACGTTTCGATAAATAATTGAAAACAAAAAAAGCATACTCTCGTATGCTTTTTTTATTTCGTTAGAAATTAGCACTTGTGCATGTTCTTCGTTTTATTTTACCTAAACTTTTAATTTTAATTTACTTGTTGGTTTAGCTTATGCGTTGTTATAGAAACTAGCAAAGCAGAAACAAGCGACACGTTAGTGGCATTTGTTTATGTTTGCGACGTTTCGATAAATAATTGAAAACAAAAAAAGCATACTCTCGTATGCTTTTTTTATTTCGTTAGAAATTAGCACTTGTGCGTGTTCTTCGTTTTATTTTACTTAAACTTTTAATTTTAATTTATTTGTTGGTTTAGCTTATGCGTTGTTATAGAAACTAGCAAAGCAGAAACAAGCGACACTTTAGTGGCATTTGTTTATGTTTGCGACGTTTCGATAAATAATTGAAAACAAAAAAAGCATACTTTCGTATGCTTTTTTATTTCGTTAGAAATTAGCACTTGTGCGTGTTCTTCGTTTTATTTTACCTAAACCTTAATTTTTATTTATTAGTTGGTTTAGCTTATGCGTTGTTATAGAAACTAGCAAAGCAGAAACAAGCGACACTTTAGTGGCATTTGTTTATGTTTGCGACGTTTCGATAAATAATTGAAAACAAAAAAAGCATACTTTCGTATGCTTTTTTTATTTCGTTAGAAATTAGCACTTGTGCGTGTTTTCAATTATTTAATAATTGAAGAAACAACACCAGAACCAACTGTTCTACCACCTTCACGGATAGCAAAACGTAAGCCTTGTTCAATAGCGATTGGAGTAATTAATGAAATTGTCATTTTTACGTTATCGCCAGGCATTACCATTTCAACACCTTCTGGTAATTGAATGCTACCTGTAACGTCTGTTGTACGGAAGTAGAATTGTGGACGATATCCGTTAAAGAATGGAGTATGACGACCACCTTCTTCTTTCTTCAATACGTAAACTTCTGCTGTGAATTCTGTGTGTGGGTGAATTGAACCAGGTTTAGCTAAAACTTGACCACGTTCAATATCAGATCTTTGGATACCACGTAGTAATAAACCAACGTTGTCACCAGCTTCTGCTTGATCAAGTAATTTACGGAACATTTCAACACCAGTAATAACTGTTGAAAGTTTTGAACCCATACCAACGATTTCAACTGTGTCACCAACTTTAACTGTACCACGTTCTACTCTACCAGTAGCAACTGTACCACGACCGGTGATTGTGAATACGTCTTCAACAGGCATTAAGAAAGGTTTGTCTGTTTCTCTTTGTGGGTCAGGAATGAAGCTATCTAGGGCATCAACTAATTCGTTAATGCATTTGCAAGCAGGATCATTTGGGTTACCAGCTTGAGCAGCTTCTAATGCTTTTAATGCACTACCTTTGATAATTGGAGTGTCATCTCCAGGGAAACCATATTCGTTTAACAATTCTCTGATTTCCATTTCAACTAAGTCAAGAAGTTCAGGGTCATTAACTTGGTCTGTTTTGTTCATAAATACAACAATGTATGGAACACCAACTTGACGAGCAAGTAAGATGTGTTCACGAGTTTGAGGCATAGGACCATCAGTTGCAGCAACAACTAGGATAGCTCCGTCCATTTGAGCAGCACCAGTAATCATGTTTTTAACGTAGTCAGCGTGTCCTGGGCAGTCAACGTGTGCATAGTGACGTTTGTCACTTTCATATTCAACGTGAGCTGTGTTGATTGTTATACCTCTAGCTTTTTCTTCAGGCGCTTTATCAATTTCTGCATAGTTCATTGCAAGTGCCTTACCTTGTGCAGCAAGTACAGTAGTAATTGCAGCTGTTAAGGTTGTTTTACCATGGTCAACGTGACCGATTGTTCCAACGTTAACGTGTGGTTTTGTTCTTTCATATTTAGCTTTAGCCATTATTTATTCTCCTCCTACAAATTAATTTTTAAATAATTAGGCTTTTTGTCTTTCGCCAATAATTTTATCGGCGATGTTTCTTGGAACCTCAGCATAGTGTGAGAATTCCATATTATAAGTACCTCTGCCCTGTGTCAAGCTTCTTAGATCAGTTGCATAACCAAACATTTCTCCAAGAGGGATTTGGGCATTGATAACTTGTAACCCATTTACCATATCGGTTCCTGTAACCATACCACGACGACGGTTAATGTTACCCATAACGTCGCCAAGATATTCATCAGGCATTTCAACTTCAACTTTCATAATTGGTTCAAGTAAAACTGGATCTGCACGTCTAGCACCTTCTTTAAATGCCATAGAACCAGCAATTTTGAACGCCATTTCTGAAGAGTCAACATCATGATATGATCCATCATATAATGTTACTTTGAAGTCAACTGTTTCATATCCGGCAAGTACACCTGTTTGACTTGCTTCTTTAATACCATTGTTAATTGGTTCAATATATTCCTTAGGAATAACACCACCAACAATGTTATTAACAAATTCATAACCTTTTCCAGGTTCTTGTGGTTCAAGTTTAATACGGCAGTGACCATATTGTCCTTTACCACCAGATTGTTTAATATATTTTCCTTCTGCATCAACTGCTTTTCTAATTGTTTCACGATAAGCAACTTGTGGAGCACCAACGTTTGCTTGAACTTTAAATTCACGTAACAAACGGTCAACAATAATTTCAAGGTGTAATTCACCCATACCAGCAATAATTGTTTGACCTGTTTCTTGGTCGGTGTAAGTTTTGAATGAAGGATCTTCTTCTGCAAGTTTGATTAATGCTAAAATCATTTTTTCTTGACTTGCTTTATCTTTTGGTTCAATAGCAACTCTAATAACTGGATCTGGGAATTCCATACTTTCCAAAACAACAGGATGGTTTTGATCACATAGTGTTTCACCAGTTGTTGTGTCTTTTAAACCAACAATGGCAACAATATCACCAGCATATGCTTCTTCAATTTCAGTACGGTTATTTGAGTGCATTCTAATTAGTCGGCCCACTCTTTCTTTTTTGTCTTTGCAAGTGTTATAAACATAACTACCTGCACTTATGGTTCCACTATACACTCTAAAGAATGTTAGTTTTCCAACAAATGGGTCAGTCATAATTTTAAATGCTAAACCAGCAAATGGTTCTGTGTCACTGCTGTGACGAGCAACTTCTTCGCCAGTTTTAGG
>CALWDV010000038.1 GCA_944376785.1 uncultured Clostridia bacterium
ATGTTGAAGGGTTAACTGTTGTTGATGCCGATTTTAAAAACAATCCAGCAAAAGTTTTAAACAACATTGAAAACACATTAGGGTTTCCTTTAATTGTTAAACCAGCAACGCAGGGCAGTAGTATTGGGATAACTGTGTGCAAAACTCACGAAGAACTTGAACAAGGATTAATTTTAAGTTTTGAGTTGTGTGAAAAAGCATTAATAGAAAAATATTTAGAAAACATAACCGAAGTTAATGTTGCAATAATAAAAAATAACAACGAACTGCTAGTTTCGGAACTTGAACAACCATTAAAAAGTAAAAACATTTTAAGTTTTGAAAATAAATACCTTAATGAATCAAATGCACTAGATTCAGTTTCCAGAATTATTCCAGCTAATATTAGCGAAAACCAAAAAGAAACAATTTGTGAAATGGCAAAACAAATTTATTCAACTTTAAATTTGCGTGGTGTTGTTAGGTTTGATTTTATTATTTCAAATGATAAAATTTATATTAATGAAGTTAACACAATTCCAGGGTCATTGGCATATTATTTGTTTAAACCATTAAATATTTCATATGAAAAATTGCTTAACATTTTAATTAAAGAAGCTTATGTTAATTATGATAATTCAAACAAAAAAAATAAAAATTTTGAAACTAATATTTTAAGTAAGGGTGTGGTTAGCATAAAAAAATAATTATTAATAAAATAATAAAAATGCAATAAAGATAATAAATATGCAACACAAAAATAAAAATGCTTAATAAAATTTTTAAGCATTTTTTTATAAATTTAATAGTTTTGTTTGAACACTTTGTTTAATTTTTTCGTTAGTTATTGAATATGTTAAGTTAAGTAAAGTAACCTTTTCAGGTGCTGTAAAAAACAAATTGTTTAATTTTACACAATTTTTTAATATTATTCCACCATTTTTTCCTTTTTTTGTGGTTATTGGAATATTATTTGAATCAAGAATTGATAAATATCTATAAACAGTTCTGGTGCTTATTTCATATTTGTCGGCCAAATATTTGGCAGTAACTTTTTGTTGCCTATTTAGTGTTAATAATATTCCAAATATTATATCTAAATGCATATTTATTCCTTATTTATTAAAATTTATGTTTAAATTATTTGAAATATTATAACACACAAATTTAATAATATCAAACATATGTTCGATAAAAAATAAAGTTATTTAAAACTTTATTTTTTTTATTATATTTTAACTTCAAACATAAAAACATCTTGGTTTCCAAAACTAGAAGTTATTAATGAGTTTGCATTTTCAAAATTACCAATAACAACAAAGTTTAGGTTGTAATTAACTTCCATTGCAACAATTTCAAATTTGTTTGAAACGATTATTGTTGAATTATTTTTTAATTCGCCTAAGTAGTTATATGAAGAAATTGTTATTGTGTTATTTGAATTTTTTGTTAAAAAAATTAAATTATTATTTATTGATTGCTGAGAAAAACTTTCAACATTATTTTGAATTTTGGTTAAATTTAATAAATCTCCATGATTGCAAAAGGTTAGAATATTTAAAAAATTGTTATTAACAAAAGTTAAATAATTAACATTGTTAAATTGTTGCAAAACAAAATTGCTTCCATTTTGAACTTGCAATGTGTTTTCTAATTCAAAATTATGATTATATATTTGCACTTTAAAATTGTTATTTTCTTTAATAAGTAATATAAAGTTGTTTTCCGTTATGTTAAAAGTTTCAAGTTGACAATTAAAAATTATAAGCTTTGTTTCAATGTTTGTTTTATTTAATATGGAAACAAAAATGTTGTTTTGAGTGTTATAAATTAGCAAGGTTCCGTTTGCATAGTCGCAACCAAGTTTAATGTTGACAATGTTTTCATTTATTGTTTGGCTTGTTTTACTTTTTGTGAAATAAAATGTTGTTTCGTTATTGTTTGTTAAAACAATAATTGGCTCACTAGAAATAATTAAATCAAGGGGAGTTAAGTTAATTGAATAAATGTTGTTAAAAGAATTGGTGCTCATATTAAATTCAATTAAATTGCAACCATTTGAATTTACTAATATGTATATTGAATTATTAAAAATTTTTGCAGTTATTATTGAAATGCTGGAATTAAAACTTTGAGTTTTAACGTTAATAACATTACCATTTTTATCTGTTACTAAAACAAAAATTGAATTTGAGTTTGATTTTTGAAAATAATTGTCGGTGCTTAAAGTTTCACCAATTAAATAATAATTTCCTAAATTATAAACAAATTTAACTTCATCAAAATTTGTTCCACCATAATTGTTTTCAAATGACACGCTGTTTATTAAGCTGTTTCTTGATGGAACATATTCAAAAGGTTTGCTTTCAGCAATGTTTTGTTGATTATTATTGTTTGAAGCATTTAAGTTATTGTTTTTTGTTATTTGTGAAAAAGCAAAAATTAAACCTGATAAAACTAAAATTAAAATTGCAAAAGATATGTGATTTTTATAATTTTTCATACAACACCTCATTTAATTTTTTAGCATTATATCAAATTAAAATATGTTTGGTTAAAGTTAGCAAAAGTTCCTAAAAACATTAATAAAAATAAAAAATGCACTATAAAGTGCATTAACTTATTATATTTCTTTATTTTTTAACATTTTCTAAAATAACTTTTAAAACATTGTCTGTTCCATTTTTTCCTTTGAATTTTGATTGATTTTGCTTAATTTTGTTGCTATTTAATTGTAATTTATCAATTTCTTTAAGTAATGTTTTTTCAGTTAAATTTTCTTGCTCTAAAACATTAGCAAATCCATTTTCTTCAAAATATTTTGCATTTAAAACTTGGTCACCACGTGAATTTCCTTTTGGAAGTGGAATTAAAAGCATTGGTTTGTTTAACACTAAAAATTCATTTATTGCATTACTTCCAGCGCGACTCACAACTAAATCGGCAAGAGCAAAAAAGTTTTCAATGTTTGAACAAAATTCAATTTGATAATAATTTTTAAAATTAATATTTTTGTTTAAGTTGCCTTTTCCAACAACGTGAATAACGTTATATTTTTTAACTAGGTCTTTGGCAATATTAAACACACAATCATTAATTGCTTTTGCACCCAAACTTCCACCAATAACTAAAATGGTTGGGTTATTGTTAATAAATTTACATTCTTGTTTTGCTTTTTCTTTGTTGCCTAAAAACAAACTATCTCTAACAGGGCTTAAAGTAAACACTCCTTTGCCTTTTAATGTTTCGGCAGTGTGTTTAAAACTGCAACACATTTTTGTGCAGTTTTTTAAAATCAATTTGTTTGCTAAACCTAAATTAAAATCACTTTCGTGTGCAACAACTGGAATTTTTAATTTTTTACCTGCAAACGTAACTGGAACAGAAACATATCCACCTTTTGAAAAAATAATGTCGGGCTTAATTTGTTTTAAAATTTTTTTTGATTGATAATATCCTTTTAACAGTTTAAAGGGTATTAGTAAATTTTTTAAGTTAAAACTTCTAATAAATTTTACTGTTGTTATTGGATAGTATTTAACAAAAGGGTATTCTTTAATAATATCTTTTTCAATACCATTAACACTTCCAATGTAATATATTTTTTTAAAATGCTTTTGTAAATGTTTTAGTAGTGCAACATTAGGCATAACATGTCCGGCAGTTCCACCACCACATAAAACTATTGAATTCATTTTTTCTCCTTACAATAATTCTTTTTAATTAATATATGAATTTTAACAATAAATTATTTTATTTTATAAAAAATAATAAATATAAACATTTATGAATATTTATTCATTTTGTATTAATTATTAAAAAATGGCTTTAATAGTAAATTAAATAAAAAAACAATTTTTATTTTTTTGTTTGGTGTGGTATACTATTATGGATTAAGTTTATGGAGGCTAAGTTAGTTGAGTAGTGCTTATAATAGTAAAGATATAATTGTGTTAGATGGCTTAGATGCTGTTAGATTAAGACCTGGAATGTATATTGGAACCACAGGTGTTAAAGGTATGCACCATTTGCTTTGGGAAATTGTTGATAATGGTGTTGACGAATTGTCAAACGGTTTTGGAAATGCTTTAACAGTTACAATGCATAAAGATAATTCCATAACAGTGTTAGATAATGGTCGTGGAATTCCAGTTGATAAGCATCCAAAATTAAAAGTTAGTGGTGTTGAAGTTGTTTTCACTCAACTTCATGCTGGTGGTAAATTTAACAATTCTAACTACGCATATTCTGGTGGTTTGCATGGTGTTGGTGCAAGTGTAACAAATGCACTTAGTGAATGGTTAAAAGTTACTGTTTATAAAGATGGCTTTAAATATTTTATGGAATTTAGTGCTGTTGAAAAAGGTAAGAAAGTTGTTGGTGGTGTTCCAAAAGCTCCATTAAAACAACTTGGAAAAACAAAACTTTCAGGAACAGAAGTAACATTTTTGCCAGACAAAAAAATATTTGGTGATGCAATTTTTGACTTTGATACAATTAATAAGCGTTTAAAAGAACTTGCATTTTTAAATGGTGGTGTTCAATTTACTTTAATTGATGAAAATGTTAAAAGTGAAGAAAGTCCTAATGGATATAAAACCAAAACATACTTATATAAAAATGGTTTAAAAGATTTTATTAAATATTTAAATGATGGAACAAACCCTGTTTATAAAGAACCAATTTATGTTGAAGGAAAATCTCAACTAATTTCAATGGGTTGTGCTATTCAACACGTTGATAACTATAACGAAAACTTTTTTAGTTTTGTTAACAACATTCCAACAACAGAAGGTGGAACTCACGAAACAGGTTTGAAAAGTGCATTAACACGTGCTTTTAACGATATTGCCAGAGAAATGGGATTGTTAAAAGAAAAAGAACAAAACCTTATGGGTGAAGATTTTAGGGAAGGTATTACTTGTGTTATTGCATTAAAATTAAAAAATGTTCAGTTTGAAGGGCAAACTAAAACAAAACTTGGAAACCCAGAGGTTAAGCCAGAAGTTGAAAGTTTGGTTTATGATGGTTTAATTGAATATTCAAAACAAAAAGGAAGCAAACCTGTTTTAACTGAAATAATTAATAAAGCCAAAGGTGCTGCAAAAGTTAGATTAGCTGCAAAACATGCAAAAGAAACTGCAAGAAAGGCAAACAGCGCCGACACATATAGTTTGGTTGGAAAATTGAGCAGTTGCACGGGAAAAAATTCATTAATTAATGAATTGTTTATTGTTGAAGGTGATTCTGCTGGTGGAAGTGCAAAACAAGCAAGAGACAGATTGTATCAGGCAATTTTACCACTTAAAGGTAAACCTTTAAATGTTGAAAAGAAAAGATTAAATCAAGTGTTAGATAATGAAGAAATTAGAACCATAATTAGTGCATTAGGTGCTGGTGTTGGAAACGACTTTAAAATTGAAAATTTGAAATACAACAAAGTTATTATTTTAGCAGATGCCGACCAAGATGGTGCACACATTAGAGCAATTTTGTTAACTTTCTTTTATAGATATATGCGTGACTTAATAACAGAAGGGCATGTTTATGTTGGAGTTGCTCCACTTTACAGAGTTTATAAAAAGAATTTTAGTGAATATGTTTATGATGACGACAAATTGCAATCTGTTATTAAAAAGTGTGGTGCTGGATATCAAATTCAACGTTATAAAGGTTTAGGTGAAATGACAGCCGAACAGTTGTGGAACACAACTATGGATCCTAATAAAAGAGTTTTGGTGCAAGTTTCACTAGATGATATTGCCGAAGCTGAAAGAATGATAACAACATTTATGGGCGATAACATTGAAGCACGAAAAGAATATATTAGCGAAAATGCAAACTTTAACAAAGAATCAAACTTTGAACACATTGGAGAAGTAAATGGCAAATAAAAAAGATGATAATTTTACTCCTGAGGAAATGGAAGAATTAGGAATTATTGATAATCAAATTAGTTTTGATGATTTAAGTGAAAATGAAAGCAAAAATTCCAAAAAAACTAACGAAAGTGAAAATAACAATATGGAAAAAGAAATTAATAATGAAGATTCACAAAGTGAAAATAGCCATATTGAAACAAATGATAATTCTAATTTAGAAAACATTAATCAGGATTTTCAAAGCGAAGAAAATTTTAATGAAGTTGAAAATTCACAGCTTGAAAATTTAGAAGAAGAGCATAATGAAAATTTGGAGGAAAGTGAAATTAAAGTTACTGGCAAAGTTTCACGAAAAAAACAAGACCCTTCATACACATCACTTCTTAATGGCCAAGATGGAAATGGAATTATATCTAAAAGTGTTGAACAAGTTATTCATGAAAGCATGATGCCTTATTCTGAATATGTTATTTTAGATAGGGCACTACCACGTGTTGAAGATGGTTTAAAACCTGTTCAAAGAAGAGTTTTATATAGTATGCTTGAAGTTGGTGTAACACCAGATAAGCCATATAGAAAAAGTGCAACCATTGTTGGAACTTGCATGGGTAGATATCATCCACATGGTGACAGCAGTATTTATCAAACCATGGTAAGATTGGCACAAGATTTTAACATGGGAATGTGTTTGGTTGATGGACACGGAAACTTTGGCTCGGTTGATGGAGATGGTGCAGCAGCAATGCGTTACACCGAAGCAAGATTAAGCCCAATTAGTTTGGAGTTATTACGTGACATTGAAAAAAACACTGTTACTTGGAGTTTTAACTTTGATGATAGCAGAAAAGAACCTGACATGTTACCAGGCAGATTTCCAAACTTGCTTGTTAATGGTGCAACAGGAATTGCTGTTGGACTTGCAACAAACATTCCAACACATAATTTGGGTGAAACAATAGATTGTGTAACTGCATATATTGACAATCCAAACATAACACTTAACGAACTTTTAAAAATAATGCCGGGCCCAGATTTTTCAACTGGTGGATACATTTTATCAACAAGTGATTTTAATGAAGTTTATAAAACTGGTAAAGGCAAAATTATTGTTAGAGCAAAATTAAACATTGAACCAAGTGAAAATGGTAAAAAGAACATTGTTATAACAGAAATTCCTTTTGGTGTTAATAAAGCAACAATGCTACAAAAAATTGCAAAACTAAAAGAAGCCGACCCAACAGGTGTGTTAAGCGGTGTTGCTGATATTGTTGATGAATCTGACAGACACGGAACACGTGCTGTAATAAAACTTAAAAAAGATGCAAATGCAAAAGCAATAATTAATTATTTATATAATAAAAGTGATTTGCAAACCAACTTTAATGTTAACATGGTTGCAATAGCAGAAGGAAAACCAAAACTTTTAAGTTTAATTGAAATTATTTCTTATTATGTTAAGTATCAACGCAAAGTTGTTTATAACAGAACAAAATTTGATTTAGATGCAGCAGAAAAAAGAAAACATATTTTAGATGGTTTATTAATTGCTATTAAAAATATTGATGATGTTATTAAAATAATTAAAACAAGTAAAAGCACAGTTGAAGCAAAACAACGTTTAATGGAAAAATTTTATTTAACCGATGTTCAAGCACAAGCCATTTTAGATATGCGACTTGCAAGGCTTACAAGCTTAGAAGTTAATAAATTAATTAATGAGCTTGAAAATTTGATTAAGTTAATTGCAGAGTTAAAATCAATTTTGGAAAGCGAAAAGAAACTAATGAATGTGGTTAAAAAGGAATTAATTCAAATTAAAAAAGAATATGCTTATCCAAGAAAAAGTGAAATTATTAATCCAGCAGAAGAAGATGAATTACTTAACGAAGATAATGCTGTGGTTAATAGTGATGTTCCTTGCGAGGAAGTGCACGTTGTTTGCACAGATGGAAACACTTTAAAAGTTATTAACAAAAAAAGTTATAATTTATCTGCAAAAGAATTAAGTGCAAATCCAACAATTTATGAAGTGCCAAAATTATCTTTGGTAATGCAAAACAATAAAAACCTTTACTTATTTACCAATTTAGGAAATTGCCATAAGGTTAAAGTTAACCAAATTCCACTTGCAAAATTAAAAGATAAAGGAACCGATGTTTCAAAATTTGTTAAAAACTTTATGCCAAACGAAAAAATTGTTGCAATGTTTGACTTTAATGAGGCAGACCAAGACACTGAACTTATTTTTGCAACAAAACAAGGGTTAATTAAAATTTCAAAGCAAATTGATTATATTAGTGCAAAACAAAGCATTTCAGCAATTAAATTAAAAGAAAATGATGAAGTTGTTTTTGTTAATTACGATAACCGTGAAAAATCACTTTTAATGTTTTCAAAAGATGGTATGGCTGTTAACATTATTAAAGATGATGTTGCTTGCTTAGGCAGAGTTAGTGCTGGTGTTAAAGGAATGACATTAAACAGTGGCGACTATGTTGTTTCCTGTGTTTTAAGTGGCGTTTTAGCTTACACAATTTTCACATCTAATGGTTTTACAAAAGTAATTAAGGAAAGTGAAGTTGCATTAAGCAGTAGGGCAAGAAAAGGTGTTAAAGTTATAAACGGTAAAAAACTTGATATTAAATTAATTGGGGCCTATGAATTAAATAAAAACATAAACTTTGTTGCTGTAACCAAAAACAACGATTTAGTTTTTGTTGAAAGCAAAAAATTGGTTTTAGAAAATAGATTAGGACAAGGTAAATCAATAACTCAAAACAAAAATGGAGTTGAAACAACATTGATAATTCCTTATGTTATTAATGAAAATTAATAAAAAAGTTGCAATTTAAGTTGCAACTTTTTTTGTTAATTATGTTTTTTAGTAATATTTTTTATTATTTTTTAATATTAATTTACTAAATAATTTTTTTGTTGTGTATTAAAAATTTTTAATCAACATATTTAATTTTATTTTGTTAAAATTCGCTAAAATTCGAACAATTTTAACACTTAAAAAATTTAATTAATTATTTAATTTATAATAAAATTATGGAGTGTAATATGAGGTTTTTAGTTGTTAAATCTAAACACATAAAATTTGCAATTCTTGTTATTATTTCAGCTGTAATACTGGGAATAAATTTTGGTGGTGGTAGTGCTGCATCTGTGTTTTTTGGCTATGCTCCAAGAAAAGTTCCAATTTATTCAGTTGAAACAGAAGAAAAAAAAGTTGCTATAACTTTTGATTCTGCATGGGGTGCCGATAAAACATTAAAAATTTTAGAAACACTAAAAGAATTTAATGTTAATGCAACATTTTTTTTAGTTGGATTTTGGGTGGAAGAATATCCTGAAATGGTTAAAGCAATTAACGATGCCGGAATTGAAATTGGAACTCACAGCAACACTCATGCCGATTTTGTTAAATTAAGTGAAAGTGAAATGAAACTTGAATTAAACACTTCAACAAATTTAATAAAAAACATTACAGGTAAAGAGGTTGAACTTTTTAGAGCTCCATATGGTAGTTATAACAACTCTGTTATTTCAACTGCTGAAAGTTTAAATCTTAAAACAATTCAATGGGACGTTGACACATTAGATTGGAAAGGTTTAAGTGGAGTTGAAATTTGCAATAGAGTTATTAACAAAGTAAAAAATGGTAGCATAATTTTATGCCATAACAATTCTGAACATATTTTAGATGCGTTACCTTTAATGCTTGATAGATTACAAAATATGGGTTACACAGTTACAAGTGTTGGTGATTTAATAATAAAAGACAATTATTATGTTGATAATTTAGGAATTCAAAGAAAAAATTAATTAGTGGAGGATAAAATGAATTTTGAACAAATGAACAACAATAAAGTTTATATTGCAGGAAGTGTGCTAACCGAACCAAAATTTGCATATGAAGTTTTTGGTGAGGGGTTTTATGAATTTGATTTAGAAGTTAAACGTTTAAGTGATGCAACAGATGTTATACCAATTACAATTAGTGAAAGATTATTAAGTGATGGAAATGTTAAAGTAGGTTCTAAAATTGCTTTTACTGGTCAATTTAGAAGTTATAATAAATTAGTTGAAGAAAAAAGTAAGTTAATGCTAACTGTTTTTGTTAGAGAAATAATGCCTTATGATGAAAATGAAAATCCAAATCAAATTGAACTAACAGGATTTGTTTGCAAAGAACCAATTTATAGAACAACGCCTTTTAAACGTGAAATTTGTGATGTTTTAATTGCTGTTAACAGAAGTTATAATAAAAGTGATTATTTACCTTGCATTGCATGGGGCAGAAATGCAAAATTTGTTAAAGGTTTAAGTGTAGGTGATAAATTAAACTTGGTGGGCAGAATTCAAAGCCGAGTTTATCAAAAGAAAATTGGAGATGAAATTCAAGAAAA